>CAJUBM010000132.1 GCA_910584735.1 uncultured Muribaculaceae bacterium | reverse complement strand
AAATATTAATATTTTAATAACAGTGGTAAGATTTTTATCGCACCACTACTATTCTTATAAAATAATGCTAACTTCGCCTTTGAAGACGATCGCAACATGGTGAGCATTGCTGCGGTTACGGGCTTCCAAGATACGTAAAGATTTATTAGCCGTTTAGACCATCATGGATAAGGATATGGATATGCCCGATCTCGATTCCTCCCTGTTCAGAATCTCACTGCCTACAGGCCAGCCTCATAGCGGCGACCTGTTGGTGGCCGAACCCTTTCTGAGGGAAGAGTATTTCAACCACGCCGTGATAGCCCTCATAGACTATGAGCGTGGGAAGACAGCCATGGGTCTGGTGCTTAACAAGCCAACGGGTTTCACTCTCGGTGAAGCCATAGAGGGGATTGACGACAATGTGGAGTTACCGATATATTGCGGAGGCCCGTTGTCTTGCGACCGTCTTTTCTACCTCCATTCCCTACCCCACGAAATAAGCGGTTCGCGCAAGATTGGCCCCGGACTGTATATCGGAGGCGACTTCGACCAGGTAAAGGCATATGTCAACATGGGATTGGAGACAGACGGGTGTATGCGCTTCTTCGTTGGTTACAGCGGCTGGGATCCGGGCCAGCTGGAAGACGAAATCAAACGCCATGTATGGGCCGTTTCGCCCCGTCCGGGAAATCCCGAGATATTCCGAGAGGACGGCGACTCGTTCTGGTACAGGATAGTGCGTTCAATGGGTCCGCGTTATCGAAACTGGCTCTACCACCCGGTAAATCCGCAGTACAACTGAATCGCTGACCAAGCCGGGTTTCATGCATTAATTATCCCGTTCAAAAATCGCTGGAAGACAACGACGTCACAGTAACGTGTGCCGCAACGGAACCATGACCTGAGCAACGCCGTCTCCAAAAAACCGGCCTTCTTGAACAATTCTAACGACGGCTCGTTGTCAGCGCCAACCATAGCACCTAACTGGAACAAACCGAGGTTATCGCGGCAATATTCCCCGACAATCGACAATGCCCGCGATGCATAGCCTTTACGTCTATGAGTGCCGGCTATCATAATCCCCACCATAGCCCGGCGGTTCAACACATCCACATCATAGAGGTCTACCGCCCCAACCGTAGTGTCTACGGCATCTATCATCAGGCGCAATTGCCCTGCCGACAGAGGATTGGAATCGTACTCCCTGATATAAGTCCATATCTGCTGGCGCGATAAAGGTGCCTGGGAATAACCATAACGCCACATCTCAGGTGAATTTTCCCACAGATAGAGCAAATCTATATCGTCCGGCTCGAGAGCGCGGAGCTTCAGTTCGGAGGATGCCATAACGATCAGAATCTTACAGTGTCGGAGAAGAGAGTGCGGTTCATCAACGACCGGCCCAGAGTCACCTCGTCGGTGTACTCTATCTCGTTGCCAACGGCCACACCACGTGCAAGCTGTGTAATCTTTACCGGCGATTGTTCGGCCTGAAGGCGCTTATATATATAGTATTCCGTGGTGTCACCCTCCATAGTCGCGCTAAGGGCCAGGATAACCTCCGCCACCTTTCCCGAGCGGACCCGCTGCACAAGTGAGTCCACCTGCAACTGGTCGGGGCCGATTCCGTCAATCGGCGATATAACCCCTCCGAGCACATGGTAAAGACCGTTGTACTGACGGGTATTCTCAAATACCATCACGTCACGCACCGACTCCACCACGCATACCGTAGCGGAATCACGACGCCTGTCTGAGCATATGGGGCATATCCCCTCTTCCGATATATTATGGCATACCGGGCAATAACGTATGCCGCGACGCATATTGATAATCGCCTCACCGAGCGACACCGCAGCCGAAGCATCCTGTCTCAACAAATGTAGGGCCAGGCGCAAAGCCGTCTTACGCCCTATTCCCGGCAGGCGTGATATTTCGGTAACGGCGCTCTCAAGGAGCGAAGATTCAAATTCCTGTTGCATCATTAAATCGGTGGGCTGCCCGGACGGGAATCGGCGTGCTATCCCTCCGGGGTTAATATGGGGATGCAAAGTTAGAAAATTTCAAAAAAAATAACTACCTTTGCGCCCGTTAATTGACAAGACAAAGCCGTAAAAAGCAAACTTCCCGCAAAAGGCCGGAAAGTCTTATTACGGCACTCTTTACCTATCCCTGAAATGGAAATAATCACAAGCGTTGCCGATCTCCGCTCAAAAGTCAGCGCCCTGAAAGGACAGGGTCTCTCGGTGGGACTGGTGCCTACGATGGGCGCCCTGCACCGGGGGCATATATCGTTGGTTGACCGCGCACGACAGGACAACGACATAGTGGTGGTCAGCGTATTTGTCAACCCCACCCAGTTCAACAACAAGAAAGACCTCGAGACATACCCGCGCACAGCCGAAGCCGATGCCTCGCTGCTGCGTCAGGCCGGAGCCGACATCATGTTCATGCCCTCGGTCGAAGAGATATACCCCGAACCCGACACCCGCGTATTCCCACTTGGCCCCGTGGCGGAAGTTATGGAAGGCGCCATGAGGCCGGGACATTTCAACGGCGTAGCACAAATTGTCAGCAAACTCTTTGATATGGTGCGCCCCACACGCGCTTATTTCGGAGAGAAAGACTTCCAGCAGATTGCCGTAATCCGCAAAATGGCCGAGCTTGAAGGATTCGACATCGAAATAGTGGACTGCCCGATCTGCCGCCATGACGACGGGCTGGCTATGAGTTCGAGGAACGTGCGCCTCACCCCCGAGCAACGTGCCGTAGCCCCGGCAATACACCGTACCCTCGCGGCCAGCACCGAATGGGCCTCGGACCACACCCTGGAAGAGACAAAGAAATTCGTCATTGACGAGTTAAACTCGTTCCCCCACATGGAGGTGGAGTACTACGAGATTGTCGACCCGCTCACCATGCAGCCCATCAGCGACTGGGGCGCACCCCATACCCTGCCTGCCGTAGGATGCGTTACAGTATATTGCGGCGAAGTGCGCCTCATTGACAACATAAAATACAACAAATAACCACCCCGTTCCCAATAGCCCTCGGCAACCGGGAACGGAACCACATCATACCCGTATATTCTGACTATGGAGTTGGAAATCTTAAAATCAAAAATACACCGTGTCACCGTGACAGAGGCACGGCTCGACTATATCGGCAGCATCACCATAGATGAAGACCTTATGGATGCCGCCAATATCCTCAGAGGGGAACGCGTGTATATTGTAAACAACAACAACGGTGAACGCCTTGACACCTATGCCATACCCGGCGAACGCGGCTCAGGCGTGATATGCCTAAACGGTGCCGCCGCAAGGAAGGCACAGCCGGGCGACGTGGTTATTATAATGGCCTATGCCCGGATGACCCCTGATGAAGCCCGCAGCTTCACCCCGGCGGTAATCTTTCCCGACACGGCCACCAACAAACTTTGAAAAAACGCCGCAAACACAGAGAATTCCGCAACGCGGCATAACCCCATCATCCTGAAATCCATATAACACAATATGTTTGAGAATCTTAGCGAGAAACTGGAACGGAGTTTCAAACTCCTCAAAGGCCAGGGTAAAATCACCGAGATAAACGTTGCAGAAACCCTCAAGGACGTACGCCGCGCACTGCTTGACGCCGATGTCAACTACAAGGTAGCCAAGACGTTTACCGATACCGTAAAGGCCAAGGCTCTCGGTCAGAACGTTATAAACGCCATCAAGCCACAGGAACTGATGGTGAAAATCGTGCATGACGAACTTGCCTCGCTCATGGGAGGCGACACGGCGCAGATAAACCTCTCGGGCAACCCTACGGTGATACTCATGTCGGGTCTGCAAGGGTCGGGTAAGACAACGTTCTCAGGCAAACTCGCCAAGAAACTCAAAAGCGAGAAAGGGAAACGCCCCCTGCTGGTGGCAGGCGACGTCTACCGTCCCGCAGCCATAGAGCAGCTGAAGGTGCTTGCCGCTCAGATAGACGTGCCGGTCTACACCGAGGAGGGGAACAAGAACCCCGTACAGATTGCCCGCAACGCCATAGCCTACGCAAAGGAACACCATCTTGACCTGGTGATAGTCGATACCGCCGGACGACTGGCCGTCGACGAGCAGATGATGGACGAAATCGAGGCCATCAAGAAAGCCATCAACCCGCACGAAATCCTCTTCGTGGTCGATGCCATGACGGGACAGGACGCAGTGAATACCGCCAAGGAGTTCAACGACCGTCTCGACTTCGACGGCGTGGTGCTCACCAAGCTTGACGGCGACACACGAGGTGGCGCGGCACTGTCAATACGCACAGTGGTGACAAAGCCGATAAAATTCGTTGGTACAAGCGAGAAACTTGACGGCATAGACCTCTTCCACCCCTCGCGTATGGCCGACCGAATACTCGGTATGGGCGACATTGTGTCGCTGGTGGAGAAAGCCCAGCAGCAGTTCGATGAGAAAAAAGCCCGCGAACTGCAACGCAAGATTGCCAAGAACGAATTCAATTTCAACGACTTCCTCGCCCAGATAAGCCAGATTAAGAAAATGGGTAACATCAAGGACCTGGCAGCGATGATACCCGGTGTCGGCAAAGCCATAAAGGACGTCGACATACCCGATGATGCCTTCAAGGGCATAGAGGCCATCATCTCGTCAATGACCGAGGAAGAGCGCCGCAAGCCCGAGATAATCAACGGCAGCCGCCGCAAGCGTATCGCCGCCGGTTCCGGCACATCGCTCCAGGAGGTGAACCGCCTGCTCACACAGTTCGAGCAGACACGCAAGATGATGAAAGCCGCCACTGCTATGAAGAATCCCATGCAGATGATGCGGCAGATGAAGCAGATGCGCGGACGCCGGTAACCTACCATTGTTCTTAATAACCCACCCAACAACCAAGCCTATAGGCATAAAACCCGTTTGTCAGCAGACCACCATGAAACTCATTGACGGAAAGGCCACAGCAGCCGAAATAAAGAAAGAAATCCGCACCGAAGTCGACAAGATGACGGCCCGGGGGGAACGCGCCCCCCATCTTGCCGCGATACTCGTAGGACATGACGGCGGCAGCGAGACCTACGTTGCCTCCAAGGTAAAAGCCTGTGAGGAATGTGGCTTCCGCTCAACGCTCATACGCTATGAGGAGGATGTTGACGAACAGACCATCCTGGACGCCGTGAAGGCTTTCAACGAGGATCCGGAGGTTGACGGATTCATCGTGCAGCTTCCCCTGCCGCGCCACATCTCCGAACAAAAGGTTATCGAAGCTATAGACTACCGCAAGGACGTGGACGGCTTCCACCCAGTGAATGTAGGACGCCTTTCCATCGGCCTCCCCTGCTTCCATAGCGCCACCCCCAAAGGTATAATGACGCTGCTCGAACGCTATGAGATTCCGACAAAGGGGGCAAACTGCGTAGTTCTCGGTCGGAGCAACATAGTAGGTAAGCCCGTAGCAACCCTTATGATGCAGAAAGCCTATCCCGGCGATGCCACCGTCACCGTCTGCCACCGCGACACACGCGACCTCAAAGAGGTATGCCGCAACGCCGACATAATAATAGCCGCCATGGGACGCCCCGGCTTCGTCACCGCCGACATGGTGAAAGAAGGTGCAACGGTTATAGACGTTGGTACCACACGTGTGCCTGACGCCTCACGCAAGAGCGGCTTCCGACTTAGCGGCGATGTGGACTTTGAAGCCGTAGCCCCGCTGTGTTCCTATATCACACCCGTTCCAGGCGGCGTAGGGCCGATGACCATCGTATCGTTGATGCAGAACACCCTTCTTGCCCGTTCTGGGGCCATCTATCCCAAAGACTGACACTGACAGACCGTGCTTTCTCTCGCACTTATCCTTGCCGGACTGCTTTCTGCCGCCTTTCCCCAAGAGGCAGAACTGCTGTTCGTTGGCGATGCCATGGCCCACGGGCCTCAGCTACGTGCCGCCATGCAGGCAGACGGTTCGTATGACTTCCATCCCTGTTTCGAGATGCTGAAGCCGCAGATCAGCGGTGCCGACTATGCCGTTGTGAATCTGGAGACCCCGGTGAGCGGAGGCCGCTATTCGGGCTACCCGCAGTTCAATGCACCCGACAGCTACGTGGAAGCCCTGCGCGATGCCGGATTCGACCTATTCCTTACAGCCAACAACCATATGCTCGACCGTGGCGACCACGGCCTGGTAAAGACCGTGCAATTGCTTGACAGTCTCGGCATAAGCCATATAGGTACCTACACCGATGCCGATGAGCGCCGCAGACGTCTACCGATGATTGTCAACATAAAAGGGTTCCGGGTTGGCCTGTTGAACTACACCTATGGCACAAACGGAATCAAGCCGCGCGGCAACGTCATAGTTGACTACATCGACCGCCCCACCATAGAAAGCGATGTGAAGGCCCTGCGCCATGCCGGGGCGGAGATTATCATCGCCAATATGCACTGGGGAGAGGAATATCATCTCAAGCCCGTTGCCTCCGAGCGCTCAACAGCCGACTTTCTCACCTCCTTGGGGGTGGACGCTATTGTAGGGAGCCATCCCCATGTAGTGCAACCCGTAGAAACGCGCCGCAACCCGCTGACAGGAACACCCGTTCAGATAGTCTATTCCTTGGGCAACTTCATCTCGAACCAACAAGACACCAACAGTCGCGGGGGTCTTATGGTTAAGATGAAACTCAAACGGAAGAACGGCATAGCCACCGTTTCCGCACCCGAATGTCACCTCATCTATTGCGTCCATCCCTCCGGGGCACAGCGCAACTACATGGTAGTCCCAATCGACTCAGTTCCGCCACAATGGCGCCAGCGGGCCGAAGCCTTCCGTAAAGCCGCCCCGATTACCGAGCATAAGGAGACCGAATAAACATCGTTGCCATATCATTCTCACAAAATTTAATTGAAAATTTTTCGCCCAAAGGTTTTGTCATGTAAAAAAAATGGCGTACCTTTGCACCTGCAAACACAACCTGAGGGTTGAATATACAAATGGTGAGATTAGCTCAGTTGGTTAGAGCGTCGGATTGTGGTTCCGAAGGTCGTGGGTTCGAGACCCACATTTCACCCATCCAAAATGGCGGTGTGTCAAAAATGAATTTTGACACACCGCTTCTATTATATAACACTTTTGGCAATGGTAACTTTATAGTGGCGCCGGACCTCCGGGACG
>CAJUBM010000131.1 GCA_910584735.1 uncultured Muribaculaceae bacterium | reverse complement strand
CTCGCCGAGAAGACCAAGATGCCTATCGCCGGCAAGGACTTCAAGACCGGCCAGACCCTCGTTAAGTCGGGCTTCGCCCCCATCATCGGCACACGCTGTCTGGGTCTGAGCGGATGGTTCTCGACCAACATCCTCGGTAACCGTGACGGCCTGGTGCTCGACGAACCCGCCAACTTCCGTACCAAGGAGGTTTCGAAGCTCTCCACCCTCGAGTCAATCCTCGTGCCGGAAGAGCAGCCCGATCTCTACACAGACTACTACCACAAGGTACGTATCAACTACTATCCCCCCCGCAACGATAACAAGGAGGGATGGGACAACATCGACATCTTCGGCTGGATGGGCTACCCGATGCAGATCAAGATCAACTTCCTCTGCCGTGACTCCATCCTTGCCGCCCCTCTGTGCCTTGACCTGGTGCTCCTCAGTGACCTTGCAGCACGTAACGGACGCTACGGCATACAGCGCTTCCTGAGCTTCTTCCTCAAGAGCCCGATGCACGACTACACCAAGGACGAGGTACCCGTGAACCATCTTTTCCAGCAGTACGTTATGCTTAAGAACGCCATTCGCGAAATGGGCGGCTATCCTGCTGACGAGGCTATCGACTGATAAGCAAACCGCATAAACACTCCAGGCCCGGCCCCGTTATGGACGCCGGGCCTTTCTGTATGTGCCGTTCTTTAACCGACTACAGGAAATAAACTATATAATCCATAATTCTATCCGGATGAAAAACTTTTACACGGCGTTGTTGGCAGTGGTGATGTTCTGCCTCGGCGCCATCACGCTTCCGGCCCAGGTGGTGACTACCACCCCGGCAGTGCTTACTCCCGATTCCAAAGATGTTATAATCACTTTTCATGCCGACTGGGGTTCGCAGGGACTGATGGATCTCCCGCAGTCTGATGAGGTCTATGCCCACACGGGGGTGATAACCAACCTTTCGAAATCATCCTCCGACTGGCGTTATGCCCCCGCATGGGGCACGAACGATGCCAAATACCGCCTCACCCGCGAAGGGGAGAACCTCTACGCACTCCATATCGGCGATATGCGCCAGTTCTACGGCATCACCAATCCTGACGAGAAGATCGAACGTCTGGCTTTCGTATTCCGCAACGCCACGAGCAAGGAAGAGGGGAAGACCGTGAGCTGGGGCGATATATTCGTTACCATCTTCCCTTCTGTGTTCCCCGAATGTAAGGAACTGGCTTATCCCGGCGGGGTGCCGCAGATGGGTGCCGTGACGAATCCCGACGGCTCTGCCACTTTCTGCCTCGCGGCCACGGGTAAGGACGATGTCCTCCTCATCGGTTCGTGGAACGACTACGCCTTAGTGCCTCAGCAGCAGATGAACTATACCGACTACGACGGCCAGCGCTATTTCTGGCTTACCGTGCCGGGGCTTGAAAAAGGACGTGACTATGTGTATTATTACCTCCTTTCGGGGCAGACCGCAGTAGGCGACCCTTATGCCCGTCTCGTGGTTACCCCCGATGACAAGGACATTCCTTCATGGGTGTTCCCCGACCGTCCCGCTTATGACGCGGCGAAACTGCCGGGCGTCCATGCCGCCGTCTATAATTCCGAGGCTGATGTCTACGACTGGAAGGTGACCGACTTCAAGGGTGTGCCGCAGTCGGACCTCATTGTCTACGAACTCCTTATCCGCGACTTTACCGGCGATGAGGGTAAGGCTCTCGGAAACGGCAACATATCGGGTCTTATAGCGAAATTGGGATATATAAAGTCGCTCGGCGTGAACGCCATAGAGCTTCTGCCCGTGATGGAGTTCAACGGCAACAAGTCGTGGGGCTATAACACTAACTTCTATTTCGCTCCCGATAAGGCCTATGGTTCTCCCGATGATTACCGCCTCCTTATCGACCGCGCCCATGAGATGGGTCTGGCCGTGATACTCGACATAGTTTTCAACCAGGCTGACGGACAGCACCCCTGGTGGGCGATGTATCCAATCCAGGACAATCCCTGCTTCAACGGTTCGGCACCCCATTCCTATTCCGTGCTCCACGACTGGCACCAGGGACACCCGTTGGTGCAGCAGCAGTTCGAGGATGCGCTGCGCTACTGGCTCACGGCCTATAAGGTCGATGGTTTCCGCTTCGACCTCGTGAAGGGCCTTGGCGACAACGATTCCTACGGCAATACCTACAGCCCCTCGACCAATACGTTCGGCCCCCCGAGCGATGCCAAGACCAATCAATACAACGCCACCCGCGTGGCCCGCATGAAGGCTCTCCACGCGGCCATGAAGGAGGTTGCCCCCGATGCATATTTCATCAACGAGAACCTCGCCACGGCCAAGGAGGAGAACGAGATGGCCCAGGACGGCGAAATCAACTGGGCTAATGTGAACAACAACGCCTGCCAGTATGCCATGGGCTACGAGTCCTCTTCCGACCTCAACCGTTTCTATGCGCCGAAAGACAGCCGCACATGGGGCTCTACCGTAAGCTATGCCGTGAGCCACGATGAGGAACGTCCCGCCTACAAGCAGTCGAAATGGGGCGTTGACGACGTAAAGGGGAAGGCCGACATGTCGTGCCGCCGACTTGGTTCGCTGGCGGCACAGATGCTCATGGCTCCCGGTGCGCACATGATATGGCAGTTCGAGGAATTCGGTGCCGACCAGACGACCAAGAACTCCACAGGCAACGACACGGGCAACAAGAAGGTGGTATGGAGCTACCTTGACCGTGAACCTAACCGTGGCCTACACGATTCCTACGCCGAGATTCTGTCCTTCCGTGGCAACAACCCCGAGCTCTTCCGCGAGGGGGTTGAGACCTCCGTCAACCTCGCCACCTTCAAGAGCGGACGCACCCTGTCGCTCGTCAGCGGCAACAAGGCTGCATATCTCTTCGTCAATCCGGCCGTTAGCGGCGACATGGCTATACCCACAGGTGTAAACCTCACCGACAACGCCACCTACAACCTCGTAAGCTGCTCGCCGGGCGTGACCCCCTCACTGACATCCACCACCGTCACCCTCCCCGCCGGAGCATACGCCATCTACGGCACCACCACCCTTGCCGGCATTGATAATGTCACCGCTGAACCCTCCGGCGCCTATGCCGTGACAGTCTCCGGCTCCGACATAGAGATAATAGGCAACTACACCTCCGCCGAAGCCTACAACACCGCAGGCGTCCGCGTTCCCCTGCGCGGCCTCGCCCCCGGCATCTACATCGTCATCGTTGACGGCCGCCCCACCAAGCTCGCCGTCCGCTGACATCCCCCTCATTCCTGGTAACATTATAGTGGTGTGTCAAAATTCATTTTTTTGACACACCACTTCTGCTATATAACACTTTTGGCAACGGTAACTTTATAGTGGCGCCGGACCTCCGGGACGGCAGGCCACCCGAAGAGGCGCAGCCGAGGAATAGTCAGCTATAATTCATAGATAGAAAGTTAGCATTTCTTGACTCCGCTGCGATTCTTCGGGTGGCCTGCCGTCCCGGAGGTCCGGCGCCACTATCATACGAGGGCATTTTAATGTTACCACGGATAATGATTTCTTGTTGGAATACGTTTATTTGAATTTTGCCACAGACATTTAAAGTTGCCAATAATTGCGACTTCATCGCGGCGTTACGTCAAAAAGTTGTAACTTTGTCAGACGATTAGAAATAAGTCAATGGCGTCAAAGCCTTAAATCATTTGGAAGAGGGTGCGGAAATCCCTCTGATTATCTTACATTCATCATCAATTAAAATGCGAAAGAGATGTTTTAGCGCGTTGCTCACGGGCCTGCTGTGCCTTTCTGCCTCGGCAGCCAAATATGATGCGACGTGGGAAACGACCCCTTCACCCGTAGTGAAGACCAAGGGGTTTGAAGTAACCATCACAACCACCGATATGGGGGAGGATGTGTATTGCTACACATGGACGGAAGGGGGCTCCCAGCCTACCGTAGACTGGGGGAGCGCCATAGCACCCAAGTATAAGATGACACGTAAATCCTCAGGGGTGTATTCTATCGCGGTGGACGACATAAAGACGTTCTATTCTTTGTCGGACGCGCAGATGGAGTCGCTCACTACCATAGGGTTCATTGCCCGTACCACGTCCGGCCAGACCGAGGACTGCATGGTCCCGGTGTCGGAGATGCGTCAGGCGTATTCCGGCGGCGAGGGAACGGTTGAGTCTCCGTTCGTGCTCTCTAATGCCGCAGATATGGCCGAGCTTGCCGCTACCCCTTCCGACTGGGCTGCGAACGTGTGCTTCATCCTTTCCCAGGATATTATATTGGGCGATTTTCCCGGAATCGGTTCCATGGAGAAGCCTTTCCACGGGATTTTCAACGGCAACGACCATGTGATTTCTGATGTGCGGATTGCGGGAACTTCGGCCATAGGCTCTGCCACAGGGCTTTTCTGTGCCATAGAGGGTGCGACGATTTCCAATCTCGGGGTAGCGGATGCCACGGTGTCCGGGGCTACATACTGCGGCGTGTTGGTAGGATATGCTTTTTCAGGCACGGTAAGCAGGTGCTTTACCTCGGGTTCGGTAACGGCGACATCAATCTGTTCCGGCGGCCTGGCAGGTGAGAATAAGGGGGCCGATATTTCCGACAGCTATTCCACCGCCTCGGTGTCATCTCCCGACGGTTATGCCTGCGGCGGTCTTGTGGGAAAGAATCTCGGCTCTATAAGCCGTTGCTATTCGTCAGGCCGTGTGTCGGCTGCCAACTATGCCGGAGGTATGGTGGGAGCCAACTACGGCACGATAACAAACAGCGTGGCTATGAACAGCGGCATCGAGGCACCTGAGGGCGCGAACTATGTGGCGCGTTTCGGCGGCAACGATAACTCGCAGAACACCCAGCATACGAATTTCAGCTGGCCCGCTATGGCCACATCCCAGAGCGCATGGAGCACATACGGCCATCATGCCATAGAGCAGACCCCTGACCTTCTTTCCAAAAGCACATTCTCAGAAACCCTTGGCTGGGATTTCGATGACGTATGGCAGTGGGAGAGGGGCGTGGCACCGCGTGAGTATCCGGTGCTTGCCCGTATCGGCGGCCAGGTTGACCCCTCTCCGGGTCTTACGGCCTTAGAGATAGCCGGCGGCACTTTGTGCGGACGTATAGAGGTGTTCCCCACGGTAGTGGATGATTTCGTCACTGTGGAATCCGCTGACGGTGTGGTAGGTGTATATATAGCCTCTGTCTCGGGCACTGCCGTAGCGAAGGCCTCGTATGCAGGCTCTTCCACAGCGATGGTCGACTGTTCCGGGCTTCCATGCGGTATGTATCTGCTATCGGTTGTCGGTGCGGATGGCAGCATACAGATTGTAAAGATTGTAAAAAGATAATTTTGTTGACCGACTAATCCTTAAATATCTGGAATCATGATTATCAAAAATATATCGCGCCGGTTGGGCGCAGTCCTGGCTGCCCTGTCTTTGATGCCGGCAGCCGTTCCGGCTCTTGCCGAAGATGCCTCGCTGTCTTATCTCGAGATAAGGTCCGAGGATGGCAACCTGGTAGAGTTTGACAGTAACACTACCTCTTATACGGTGGTGCTCGAGCGGCCTTCAAAGGTTACTCTTTCCGCTGTCCCGGCGTCTAAGTCGGCCAAGGTAGAGATAGATGTTGCCGGCAATATCTTTTCCAATCACTCGGTCGCATCATTGCAAAGGGGTGATATACCTGTCGTATGCACCGTTACGGACGGCTCTCTTACGAAGACATATACGGTAAATGTGTCTGTCGCGTCCTCGCCGGTCAATCTCACCGGTGATTTCCGCGAGCTTTCCATATATCAGATTATGGTGGGTTCCTTCCGGCATGGTGAAGGTGGCGCCGTAGGGTACACCGATATGTGGGGGCCTGTGGGACATAGGAAGAACGGTAACCTGAAAGGTATAATCGAGGCGCTTGACTATATCCACGATTTGGGTATGAACGCCATATGGATGACCCCTGTGTTCGATTCCTCAAATGGTGGTAACGGCGATGAGAAGCTGAAGGCCACAGGCTATTTTGCCAACGACTATTTCAATATCGACCCGCATTTCGGCACTAACGAGGAGTTCCGCCAATTGGTTGACGAGGCCCATCAGCGTGGCATGTATGTAATCCTTGACGGTGTTTTCGGACACCACAGCAATGCTACGGGTGCATCCCCGCAGGGGAACTACATCGACAACCGTACGGCCCAGAACGTGCGTGGCACCGATTCAGGCAATATCGCCTTCCCGGGCTCACTGCCGTATTTCAAGGAGGTGGTTCGTTATTGGATGGACGAGTACGGCGTTGACGGATGGCGTCTTGACCAGTGTTACCAGGTCTACCAGGGTGGACATAACTATTGGAAGGATCTCCGCGAGGAAGTCGAGGCCGTGTGTGCCGAACGTCGTGAACGTGGCGAGCAGTGGGGTACGCTCGGCTATATGGTAGGCGAGGATTGGACCTCCGCCGGGAATATAACCGTTACCCGGCAGGACGGTCTTAAGAGCGTGATGGATTTTGACGGCAAGGATAACCTTGTAAACCTGCGTTATGGCATCGGCACTATAGAATGGTTGCTGAAGAACGATGCCGCCGGACGCGGCTACCGTGACGCAGGTGTAAATCCCACAATTTTCCTCAGCAATCATGATACGAGCCGCGTGGGTGATTTTGTGGATGTGGAAAGCACCCCGGAGAAACTTATGACCCGCCATGCCGCCGTGGCATGTTACAGCGGCCCGGCATGTACGTACTATGGTGATGAAATCGGCGACAAGAGCGGAGATGGAAATGCCGACAACAAGGCCCGTACATCGGGACGCATTACCGGCTTTAATGCCAACGAGCAGCGTCTGCACGACTATGTGGCAAAGGTGTTCAATGCCCGTAAGGAGAATCCCGCATTGTGGCGCGGTACGGTAACGACCCGTACCTCCGGCGATGTACTCGAGGTAACCAAATACGATTCCGAGACAGCCAACAAGGTAGTGATTCTCTTCCCTCAGGCCGATGCATCGTGGACAATATCCGGCACCGGCGTGGATTTGCTTAACGGAGGCACTGTTTCCGGCACCGTCTCGCTCTCAGCATGGGTTCCCATGTTCGTCCGCATGGACTGATTCCCGGATCTGTTTTAAATAACTGAAATATTGCTGTCCGATAAAACTTTTTGAGACATCGAAAAATTAGGGCTGATTC
>CAJUBM010000130.1 GCA_910584735.1 uncultured Muribaculaceae bacterium | reverse complement strand
CTCTTTATTTGATGATTTCTAAACTAACGCGATTTTATCGCACCAGTAGTAGTTCATTATTTATTTTTCTTTAACTCCCCCATTCTTTCCAGACAGTCGGCCAGGGAGGTTTCCCAATGGGGAATCTCCAGACCGTAGGTAGCCTTTATCCGCGTCTTGTCGAGCACTGAATACCAGGGGCGCGAAGCCGCCGTCGGATAATCCTCAGTAAGTATGGGGCGCACCTTCGTCCGTCTGCCTGAGAGGCGCATCACGGCGCAGGCAAAATCATACCACGAGGCAATCCCTTCATCGGTATAATTGAAGATCCCGGGTACCCATTGGCGGCTTCCAAGCACCACGGCGATAGCACGTGCCAGGTCCAGAGAATAGGTAGGGGTACCGACTTGGTCGCTTACAACTCGCAACGTACCCTCAGGGCCATTCTCGTCAGCCAGCCGCAACATGGTCTTCACGAAATTATGTCCCGTGGTTGAATAAAGCCATGCCGTCCGGATTATTATACTCTCCGGCGCTATAGCCAGCAACTGCGTCTCCCCTTTCCGTTTTGTCGTTCCGTACTGCGACACAGGGTTGACCTTGTCAGACTCCCGGTAAGGACGGCATGAACGTCCGTCAAACACATAGTCTGTTGACAGATGCAATATTTTAGCCCCTACACGGTCTGCCGCTACGGCAAGGTTCCTCACCGCGTCCACGTTTATCGCCGAACAGGCAGCCTTCTCCTCTTCGGCACGGTCAACAGCCGTATAGGCGGCACAGTTGACGATATGTGTGAAATCGCCCTCCTCCACGAAAACGGACACTTGGTCGGAATCGCACAAATCAAGCGTATCAATATCAGTGTAAACAGTCTGTCCGGGCATCTGCTGCTCCAGCACACCTCTCAGATCGGTGCCAAGCTGGCCGTTCGCCCCGGTTACAAGTATCTTCATTGCCTGCTTTTAAATTTACGGGCACAAAGATACGAATTTTTGCCGTAACCCTTCCACTCACATTTCCTAATATCGCCAAAGCTCTTGCATTAAGGCTTATGGATTCAACATCATTTAAAATTCAACTGACGTTCAGTCCAAACGACTTATTTGATTAACTTTGCAATCTAAACCCACGACTTTATGGAATATTTGTTTAGGAAAGGGACAACAAAGGATGCGGAAGGTATGCTGGCGCTTATCAAGAAACGCATAGACTGGATGAACGCCGTCGGTATCGACCAATGGAACAATACCCACTATCTTGAAAGATACCCATTAGATTATTACCAAAACAAAGCCGAGGCCGGGCAACTTTATGTGCTTACCGAAGGCTGGGATGGGAAAATTGTAGCCGGTGCCATATTGTATGACTGCGACAGCCGGTGGGACTCTATGCAGGGCATATTAAAAGGGTCGGCCTTCTACGTGCATAACCTCGTTTCCGACACGGACGCCAAAGGCGCCGGGCTGGCTATGATGCATGCCATCCGTGAACTTGCCGAGAAGGAGGGTCTCGATTATCTAAGGCTGGATTCGCAGGTCGGCAACAGCCATCTTGAAGAATGGTATCGCCGCCTCGGATTCGTGGAGGTTGGACGTTGCACCGACGGCGTATATCACGGGATTCTGAGAGAGGCAAAAATCTGAGGGCGTAAATTATTCCTCCTCCTTTTTAAAGAGCTTATCTTCCTCATCAAGATGGAAGTCACGCGAAAGGATGGCGATAAACCGCGAAATCTGCTTTATGGCGGCAGAGGTCTCAGGCGACATCTCCTTTTTTTGGAGACGCATCAGCAACATACCGTAAAGAGCCGTAAAACAGGTTTCAATCTCGCCGGTTTTAGATTCACCGGCCTTTGACCGCAGTTCAACAATGTATGGAAGTGTACGGTAAAATTCCGCCGTATATTCAGGGAAAGAAGGGTCGGCCAGCAACGCCTGATGAAGCTGCACAAGCTGGTTGAGGATATTTTTGTTTATCTGTAGATGTCCCGACTGTTGCACCCCCTCGCGGCGCATCATGTCGATAAGAGCCTCATACCATTCTGTCATATCGCGGCGTTGTGCCTCCGACAAGCCTTGGTAACGGTCAATAACATTTTCCTTTATCTTATCAATATCCAGTCCGTTTGCCCTGATAAGATCCTCTATCTGCCACATATACAATATATATTCGGCAATATTCTCTTTCCTTTTCTGTGAAGCAATAATCATTATAGAGCGCCTTTGAAACGTTTATATATCTTAGAACGAACGCCACCCCGGCTTTGTTGTGCCGGGGTGGCGAATTGAAATCACAAAACACACTCTCAGTCTTTTTTAGAAGTACTTTCAGTGTCCTTTCCAGTGTTCTCTTCAGACGGCTGCATTGCGGCAAGGGGGGAGTTTTGCAAGAGCCATAATTCACGATGGAGGCGATTATTTAAATCCGTCCTGAGGTTATCGGCATCGCCGGGTGCCACCAGGCGAATATCGGCATATCGGTCCTCCCCGTCAAGGAAGGGGTCAAGGTCGGCAGTTATACCGGCATCAACCGTAAGCGGCTCTGTCTCAGATGCTACTTTATCCCACGGCCCGAGACCTGACGTTGCCGCATCCTTATCCTCCGCCTGTGATGGCGAACCTTTTGCGGGGAGTGCGTCAATCCTTATATTCGCGTCTATACTGTCCTCGATGTAAGGTTCAAGGCCCCCGTCAATCAGCAGCGGGTTGTAGCGGAACAAAGGCCAATAGCCACATTCCACTGCACGGCGTTCCTCCACGATTGAAGTCCCCATCCCGGCACGTATGCCGTGGTTTATACACGGGCAGTAACAGATTACCAGAGACGGGCCGGGATAGGCTTCCGCCTCGCGCAGGGCGTCCACAGCCTGTTGGAAGTTCGCACCCAGTGCTATCGAGGCCACATATACATTCCCGTAGGTCATCATCATCTGCCCGAGATTCTTCTTGAACGTACGTTTACCGGCGGGGGAATATTTCGTCACGGCGCTCAGTGGTGTGGCTTTCGAAGTCTGTCCCCCCGTATTGGAATAACATTCAGTATCCATCACCAAGAGGTTGATATCCTCGCCGGAAGCCAACACGTGGTCAAGCCCCGCAAAACCTATATCGTAGGCCCATCCATCACCGCCGATAGCCCATACAGATTTTTTTGCCAGCATATCTACATTAGAACGTATGAAATCGGCTTTATCCTCCAATTTAGACATAGGGGGCAATTGCGGCACGGCTTTAAAAGCCTCCACAAGCGCCTGTCCCGTAGAATAGGATGCATCCGGGTCATCAAAAGCATCTATCCATCCTCCAAGCGCATCTCCGAGATTGGAAAGAGCCGAATCTGTAACCGGCGGCAGATTCCCCTCAGAGCGTCCCTGCCGTATGGTAGTGATATATGTGCGAATTTCATCGGCGGCAGCCCTAAGCCCCTCCCGGCGTTGACGCACACTCACAGCCATGCCATAGCCGTACTCGGCATTATCCTCGAACAGCGAGTTACCCCATGCCGGGCCGCGTCCGTCATCCAAAGTGCAATAGGCGTTACTCGGGAAGTTAGCCCCCCAAACCGACGAACAGCCAGTGGCATTGGCCACCAACATACGCTCGCCGAACAACTGGGTAAGCAGTTTCACATACGGTGTCTCCCCGCATCCGGCACATGCTCCGGAGAACTGCATGAGCGGACGGTGCATCTGCGAGCCGTTTACCGTGAATCGCGGAAGACCCGCAGTCTTTAACGACACCTTTGTCTCACAATAATCCAAGAATGGAGCCTGTACAGAGATTTCCTCCCCTATAGGCACCATTTCCAATGCCTTTCCGGGGCATATGGTAGCACATGAGCCACACCCTGTACAATCCTCCGTGAAATTCTGTATGCGGTAATGCAGCCCTTCCACATCCCCTTCTTTGAACTGTATAGTGGAAATTCCCTGTGGCGCAGACTCCAATTCGTTTTCATCAAGCAGATATGGGCGTATGGCGGCATGAGGACATACGAATGAACATTCCGTACACTGAACACATTTCTCCGAAATCCAACGCGGCACCCTCAGGGCGATACCTCTCTTCTCAAAAGCGGTAGTACCCATAGGCATATGGCCGTCAGCGCGGAACAATGAAACAGGCAGGCTGTCCCCTTCAAGCTTAAGACAAGGACCCGCTATCTTACGCACGAAATCGGCCAACGGCGACTGTTCATCTCCAAGCTGCCATCCATAGGGCTTTAAGACGGGTTCCGAGGCAGAGGCCCATTCAGCCGGGACGTCAACCTCCACGGCGGCATCAACAGCCATATCTACCGCCTTGATATTCTTATCGACAACCTCGCCCCCCTCGTGGATATATACCCGGGTTATACGCTTCTTAAGCTCAGCTACTGCCTGCTCAAACGGCATGATTTCCAAAAGTCGGAAAAATACCGTCTCCATAATAGTGTTTATGCGTACCCCGAGTCCCACCTTGGCTGCGATAGCCTGCGCGTCAACCAAAAAAATCCTGGCTTTCTTCCTCGATATAAGCCTTTTCAAAGTGGCAGGAAGATGCGTCCCGATATTTTCCGGCTTCCAAGAACAGTTAATCACGAATACACCCCCCTCTTTCAAATTGAGAATCAATGGGAAACGGTTCACATAAGTGTCCTTGTTACAGCATATATAGTCGGCACCCTTTATCCCGTAGGCCGCCGTTATAGGCTTATTCCCTATCCTAAGCTGCGACAAGGTATATCCCCCGGACTTCTTCGCTGAATATGAAAAGAAAGCCTGCGCGTAAAGCCCCGGGGCATTGCCGAGTATATCGGCAGCCTGTTTGGCCGCTCCTACAGTTCCGTCCGAACCCATACCGTAGAACACAGCCTGTTTCAAGTCCGGCGGAGTGCAATCTATATCATCGCCGACAGGAAGACTCAGCCCCGTTACGTCATCATTTATACCAACGGTAAATTCAGTTTTAGGATTTATCGTCAGAAGGTCGTCAAACACGGCTTTTGCCATCGCGGGTGAGAAATCCTTGCTTGACAGGCCGTAACGTCCGCCGGTAACGCGTATCTTTCCGGCACGGTCGCTCAATGCCACGGCTGTCGCCACATCCTTGAACAAAGGTTCACCTCCGGCACCTGCTTCCTTCGTGCGGTCAAGCACTCCTATCACCTTCACCGTGGATGGCAACACCTTAAGCAGATATTCAGCCGAGAATGGACGGAATAAACGAACCTTCACGTGCCCCACTTTGTACCCCCTGGCGTTTAGATAGTCAACCGTCCGGGCCACCACCTCGCAACTCGAACCCATTGATATAATAACAGCCTCGGCATCTTCCGCACCGTAATAGTCAAATATATGGTATTCCCTTCCCGTAACCTTTGCCAGACGCTCCATCTCTTGCTCCACTACGCCGGGGAAATCCCTGTATAGCGAATTCACGGCCTCGGCGTTCTGGAAATATACGTCCGGGTTCTGGCACGAGCCGGCAAGCTTAGGATGTTCCGGATTTAGTGCGCGGCTACGAAAGGCCTTAATCTTATCATAATCTATCAGCGAGAAAATATCACTATAAGGTATGGCATCGATGGTCTGCATCTCGTTGCTCGTGCGCCACCCGTCAAAAAAGTGGCATACCGGAAGGTTCCCGGCCAAAGCGGCAAGGTGCGCAACCACGGCAAGATCCATAGTCTCCTGTACGGATGATGAGCCTAAGAAGGCAAAACCCGTAGCCCTGGCCGCCATAATATCCTGATGGTCTCCGAAAATACTCAAAGCATGCGTAGCCAGGGAACGCGTGCCGACATGGAAGACGGCAGGAAGCTGGTTTCCGGCAATCTTATACATATTTGGAATCATCAGCAACAGTCCCTGCGAGTTGGTGAACGTCGTGGCAAGCGAGCCGGCTGCCAGGGCGCCATGGGTTGCCCCCGCAGCCCCGAGTTCACTCTCCATCTCCTCCACCCGGAGGGTCTGTCCGTCATAATTAGTGATACCCGACATACCCCATTTCTGAGCCGTCTCCCCCATAGAGGCTATAGGCGTAATAGGATATATCGTAGCGACATCGCTCATAGCATAGGCCACATATGCAGCAGCCGTGCAGCCATCCATTATCTCTTTCATCCGCGTAAAAAAATTGACAGTTACCAGAGGGTTATTAATAAAGACGGAGCGACCAATGAACCTTATCACGAAGGAACGGCGGTCACTCCGTCTCTATATGTTATGTAACAAAATTTATAACGTTGACATCATCAGAAATGTCCGTAACACATTTCGGTGAGCCATATCCACAACGGGCAGAATCCGATAAACAATATTACACTCAGAGCAAGCGACGAGGTTGAAGTAGCCACGTATGTGTCGTACTCATCGGCGATAATAATGCCTGAGAATGCAGGAGGAAGGGCACCGGCAACAACCAGCATCTCCAGATTCAGTTTGTCCATGTGGAAAATCAGACCCACAATCAAGAGGGCGGCGGGCATCATGACCATCTTCAGGATAACACCAAGGATAGCCTGCCAGTTGATGGTAATCTTAAATGCCGAGAGGGTTATACCGGCTGCAAACACGGCCATAGAGGCGTTGGCACCCTTTATAAGGTCGAACGAGGGGGAAGCCCATGCCGGCCAGGGAATTCCGACAACCACCCATATCACAGCGAGGATAGGAGCCCATGCCACAGGCTGCGCCAATGCATGCAGCACCGAAGACCATGCGCTGGGACGCTTTTGGCCGGCAGGCAGCGGTTTGGTCTTATCCAGCGAATTATTCAGCAGCGACAAGCCCACGGGAATACCTACGGCATTTACAACGATTCCTACAATAGCCACAACAAGAGCCACATACGGCGTGGTGCCAAATATAGGTTCCAAAACGGCAAAACCAAGGAAACCAATTGTAGGCGAACCGTTTACCAAGGCCATAATGGCGCCTTCGGCACCACTAAGTCCCTTGAAACACTTGGCGTAGATGAAATACACAATCATGAAGCAGGCCATGATTACAACCAGAGAGATAATCGACAGTTTCAAATCCTGCACAAGCATCTGGCGGTCTGCATCCACGATAGACACAAAAAGGGCGGCTGGCAATGCGTAATCAAGCACAACTTTGTTGAACGCTTTTCCGTTGTCGGCGTTAAAAATCCCTTTTTTACCGGAAATATAACCGGCGAGCATCACCACGATAATCGGGACGATAGCATATAGAAGAATATGTTCCATAAAGGGGGATTAGTAGTGGTGCGATAAAAATCTTACCACTGTTATTAAAATATTAATATTT
>CAJUBM010000129.1 GCA_910584735.1 uncultured Muribaculaceae bacterium | reverse complement strand
ACTTGGCTCCTCGGAGCCGTTAACAAACTCTCAAAAAATAACCGAAGTATTGATCCTCCATTCTCACGACAAAACTAAATTTCCATAGCTTACTGACAATGAACAGCAAATCTACAATCCTGCTGGCCGCATCGGGCGTACTGCTCCTTTCGGGATGCAGCAAAAAGCTCGGCCAGTTCCAGGCTGACTATTTCTCGGTCAACCCTAATCCGTTGGAGGTTGTCGGCGACCGTGTGCCGGCAACGGTTACAGCCCGAATACCGCAGAAATTCTTCGTAAAAAATGCAGAGGTTACGGTTACTCCCTATCTGTGCTACGGCGATAAGGAGACTGCTTCCCAGCCATATACCTTCCAGGGTGAGAAGGTGCGCGGCAACAACCCCGTGGTGTCTTACGATAACGGTGGGACCGTCACGATACCGGTGATGTACCAGTATGACTCGGAGATGATGCGTTCCGAACTCCAGCTGGCTTTCAGCGTTGTGCAGGGTGGCAAACAGTATGTGCTTCCCCGCGTGAACGTGGCTAACGGCGTGGTAGCTACCGCCGCCCTGGCAGATGCCTCGACCGTTACCCCGGCCTTGGCACAGGATAAATTCCAGCGCATAATAAACGAGAAATACAATGCCGACATACATTTCCTCGTAAACCAGGCAAACATACGCGACGGCCAGTTGAAGACCGTGGAGATGACCGATCTCAACGCCCAGATCCGTAATGCAGCCGGCGATTCGACACGCCGGATAGAGGAGATCAACATCTCGTCCTATGCATCTCCCGAGGGTACGCTTGACTTCAACACCCGTCTTGCCGAGAACCGCGAGAAGTCGACCACGGCTTATGTCAAAGGCAACCTTAAGAAGGACAAGATTACGGAGTTCGGCGAGCTTACCTCCAATTTCACTCCCGAGGACTGGGAGGGTTTCCAGAAGCTCGTTGCTGCCAGCAATATACAGGATAAGGAACTGATTCTGTCCGTTCTATCAATGTATTCCGATCCCGAGCAGAGGGAGAAGGAGATTCGTAATCTGTCGTCGATCTTCGACCAGCTTGCCGACCAGATTCTTCCTCAATTGCGTAAGAGCCGCATCACAGCCTCTATAAACGTTATCGGCAAGAGTGACGAAGAGATTCTTCGCCTTGTGCAGACCGATCCCTCGAGACTGTCAGCCGATGAGATGCTTTATGCAGCTACGCTGGTTGACGGCAATTCAGACCGCCTCGGCATCTACTCCACTGCCGCAGAGACCTATCCCAACGACTACCGTACGCTCAACGACCTGGGTCTGGCCCAGTATGTTGCCGGCGACTATGCCGCCGCAAAGGCCAGCTTCGAACGTGCCGCCCGCATAGCCCCCTCCGCTGTAGAGCCTCAGATGAATCTGGGTCTTATCTCGCTGCGCGACAAGGATTACCGTCAGGCAAACCAGAAGTTCGGTGCCGCCGCAGGCGCTCCCGAGCTTAACGATGCCCTCGGCACCTACTTCCTCATGACAGGGGACAATGCCGCCGCCGTAAAAGCTTTCGGCAATGCCAAGATAAACAATGCCGCCCTGGCCCAGATTCTGACCAAGGATTACTCCAAGGCAAAATCCACATTGGCAGGCGTTACCAACCCCGATGCCATGACCTACTATATCACGGCTATCCTCGGCGCCCGTACCAACAACGATTCGATGGTGAACACCAACCTGCGCCAGGCTGTGAAGCTTGACCGCTCACTTGCCGCTAAGGCCGCCAAGGATCTCGAATTCCAGAACTTCAACATCTCGGCCATTCTCTGACGGCGTGATGACTCCTCAACGAGCCTGGGACCTCCCGCGTCCCGGGCTCGTTTTTATATCAGATTAATCGTAGGGTATTCATTCATACCCGGTTGTATCTATTTATATTTATGAGTATTAAAAACTGATAAAAAACTGATATATTGGTGTTTCCCTGACCGAATAAATTAGTAACTTTGCAATGTAAAATGGGTAATTTGTCCTTAAATGTGTATGGATTTATTATTTGGTTGTTAATTTGTTGATAACCAAATATCTAAAAATATATAAAATGTCAAAATTTAATAACCCACCACGACTTGTTTCTTTGTTCTCTGGTTGCGGCGGTCTTGATCTCGGCTTTAAGAGAGCAGGATTTAAGCATGTATGGGCTAATGATTTTGACTCTGATGCCCAGGCGGTATATTCGCTTAATTTAGGGAAAATAGATGGTCGCGATATATTGGAGATAGGGGAAGACGAAATACCTCAGGGTGATATATTGACGGCAGGATTCCCTTGTCAGCCATTTTCAAGTGCCGGTAGTCGGAAAGGAGTTTTTGATTCAAGAGGCATGCTGTATAAGGAATGTCTGCGTATTATCAGAAAACAGATGCCTAAGGTCATCGTTTTTGAAAATGTACGGGGATTATTATCCACCAAATATATTGATGGGCGTAATTTGGCAGATGTCATAGTCGAAGACCTCTCGGAGATGTACGGAATAGGGTACAACGTGGTGCATAAGTTGTTGAACGCATCAGATTACGGGGTACCCCAGAATAGGCACCGGGTATTCTTTGTTGGTGTGAGAAAGGATATTGGTGTGGAATTTGTATTCCCTCCAAAACAGAAAAAAGATAATCTGACTCTCCGTCATATATTAGATATTCCTAAAGACGTTAAGAACCAAGTTGACTGGACGTTGTCGCCGCAGGCTCTTAAAATGGTAAATTATATACCGGAAGGAGGATCGTGGAAAGATGTTCCTTATGAAAAATTGGCTCCTCGTTTCCAACGGATAAGGAATGATATGAAAAAATATCGGTCGCCGAATTTCTACAGACGTTTTTCCCGTGATGAGATAAACGGTACGATCACGGCGTCAGCCCAGCCTGAGAACTGTGGTATAATCCACCCGGTAGAGAATCGTCGTTATACGATTCGGGAGGTGGCCCGTATTCAGTCCTTCCCGGATGATTTTGTGTTTATCGATGATTCGCCGAAGAATATCACAGCGATGTATAAGGTAATCGGTAACGCCGTACCTGTAGCGTTAGCCCAGAGTGTCGCCACTGCTATAATGGAGCAAGTTTTTAAAAAGAAAGATATAGATGAACACAGATAAAGCATACCTTTTTGGGCTGATAATCGGTGGGGGCGTTTTTGGCAATGCCGAAGACTATTTTAGAATAAGGTTACCTTATAAGCAATGGGGCTCGTATGAGATAAACCCAAAACGTGCATCTGACATATCAAGAGATATACTTGTGTTTCTAAGTCCGTTGTTTAGAAACATATACAATCTTACGATTAATTATCAGGCATCTTCAGGAGGGATATGGTATATCCTTTGTGAGGGAGATCTATCTGATTTGATTTCGGATTTACAATCTTTTGGGATTGAATGTGAGGGGGACTTGCGCAACCATGTCTCTATTAAAAAGATTGTTGAGGCTTTAGTTGACGATAATTTGAAAAGGCGCTTTATCGCAGGACTTGCCGATACTATTGGCAGCACGAATCCAAATCACAGGCGCTTCACAAATGAGGTGCAGATTCTGTCGTTTGAACTTAAAGGATTCAACTTCTCATTCGTATGTGAATTGTGTAGGCTGTTATACAGCATAAATTGTCTGCCAGACCAAATATTATGGAACCATCCGAATTTTCACTGTGCGAACAACCCCTATTACAAACAATGGAATAAGGGGTTCAAACTGCGTGTGCAGATAGACCAGTATGAGAAATTCGGTGCGGTTGCTTTTAAAACAAAAGCGAAGTCGTTGAAAGAGAATCGCGACCTCCAACAATATGTCCACACGGTCGTACCATGTCCCGAACGTGAGATTAAAGCTGCGAAATCTTGCGTCCATCCCGGGGAGGATGATAAAAGACTGCCAGAGTGTATCCGTGGAGGACATTATCTGCATAATCGGCATGTCTGCGCTGTGCTGGGTTGTGAACATGCGCCGTATAAGGCGGTTAAAGAATTGTTCCACGATGCGGGAAAGCTTATTTCGCCTTTCCCGATATTGTGCAAGGATACTTCCGAAGCCATAGAGGATATAATCGCTAAAGACAAATTGCTTTCCGACCGGGTATATGATAACAGACGGTATTCCGTCCGTTTCCTATACGACCTATATAGGTCAGACCATTCGGCATTAATCTTTGGGAACGGTAAGGATGCCGGATACCACATATCTGAAATTATACAGGGAGTGGCTTTTATTATCGCAGATGTGAACGACTTGAATGGAAAACGTGTCAGAGGTAAGTATATTGAACTTATAGAAAAGTATTTGTTGTCAGATTCCGACTTGTCTGTAGAAATACGTATTCCCGATTTATTAACGCCGTTGGTGATTACGGGGAATGGACGAGGAGCTTTAATCGGAGCGGAGAATCCACATGTGTATAAATCTCTGATTTCTGTAGCTTCCGATAATGAATACAAGTTGAATGTCAGACCAATAACGGAAAAAGACCTGAGTAATGAGAAATGAAATTTCCTATTATCAGGAAATCCGGGAGTTTATTGAAACACAACTGAAAAGCAATTTTCTGGTAGGGTGTGATGAACAACTGTGTGTATATTGGGGAATCGGGGAGTTGAAAAGTAATTTGTATAGGATTATTGAGGAACATCCTGTAGAATGTTCATGTGCATTACAGTTTGCAAAAAGAGTTCCCCCTTTAAGCCTTGATATATTCGCACTGATTACGAACGGGAATAGATTTGAGCTATTGATTTTAGAAGTCAAACTGGTAAAGAGTGCGGGCCTGAGTGAATGGTCGCAACTGGTAGGTTACTGTCTTGTCTCGGGTGCAAAATATGGATTGTTGGTAAATATTGATAGTGGAAGTAGTGAGCGACTTTCCCGAACATTGCTGGATGAACCACATATGTCGCATATAGAGACGATAGTAGATGGTTGCAACCGCGAACATATACTCGGATTTATGCAATGGAATAGTCTCACGCATAATTTTGAATATACTAATCTGGGGTCTATCAAATCATTATCAGATTTGAGTAGTAAATTGGTTTCTGAGTTCACCGATAAATAACATTTAACATTGAGATTTTTATGTCGGCACGACAAAGCAAACATACCCGGCGCCGTAAACGCCGTGCAGGCAGTTCGGTAAAGGTTACCGGACGGCTGCTGTTATTGGCCGTCCTGGGGGCGGTTGTATGGTGGGTAGCATGCGCCAGACATAATGATAGTCCGCGAGATGTTACCGATGCCATTGAAGGGTCTTTGGAGGAGGTCAGGGTTCCGGCGGGTGTACCCGAAAAGTTGTTGAGATATACGGGGATGACCGTGTCATTCAATAATGAGACGCACCAGCCTAACTATGTTGTGTGGGAGCTTCTTGGATCGGAGGCCGCCGGGACGGAACCGAGGACTAACGATTTCTTCGCCGATACCTCGGTAAAGGGTTCCGCTTATCCTGAAGATTACAAATACACAGGTTACGACCGGGGGCATATGGCTCCTGCCGGAGATATGAAGTGGGACGAAAAGGCCATGCACGAATCGTTCCTCATGACCAATATGTGCCCGCAGGCTCCTGAACTTAACCGTGGCGCATGGAAGAAACTGGAGGAGAAATGCCGTGCCAAGGCTATGGCCGACAGCGCCGTTATAATAGTGTGCGGCCCGATATTCGATACGCCCGAACCCTCGATGCGTATCGGCGACACGGGTGTGGCCGTACCCGACCGCTTCTTCAAGGTAGTGCTGTCACCCTACACCGACCCACCCCAGGCAATCGGCTTCATCATGCCGAACGGCCCGGTACCCGGCGGTATGCAGCCACATGCCGTGACGATAGATTCTGTAGAGTCCGTAACGGGATTTGACTTCTTTTCGGCTCTGCCTGACGATTTGGAAGAACGCCTTGAATCGTCCTGTAACTTCAACAGATGGTCGCATACATCGCGCCGCCGGAAATAATCGGATAATAAACGAAATATTCTTATACAAACCATTAATCTGTAATCAAGAATTGAGTACAATCTGCGCCATTTCAACCGCTCCCGGGACAGGGGGCATAGCCGTTATACGAGTCTCCGGCCCTCAGGCCATATCCGCAGTGCAGACCCTGTGGAAAGGAAGGAACCTTATGGATGTACAGTCGCATACCGTCCATCTCGGACGGATAGTCTCACCCGATGGTGAGACCGTTGACGAAGCCGTGGCAACCGTGTTCCGTGGGCCTAACAGCTTTACGGGGGACGATGTGGTTGAACTTTCCGTGCATGGTTCCCCATATGTGCAGCAGCGTCTGCTACAACTCCTTGTAGAAGCCGGATGCCGTATCGCCGAACCTGGGGAATTTACCAGACGCGCTTTCGCGGCAGGGAGGATGGACCTGGCACAGGCCGAAGCCGTGGCAGATGTCATAGCCTCAAGGTCGCGGGCGGCCCACCGGGTGGCCATGCAGCAGATGCGTGGCGGTTTTTCGCGCCGTCTGGCCGAGCTCCGTCAGAGTCTTACGGAACTTGCCTCGCTCCTCGAACTCGAACTTGATTTCTCAGAGGAAGACGTTGAGTTTGCCGACCGGGAACGTCTTATCTCTCTCGCTACCGAGGTAAAAAAAGAGGTAGACCTGCTTCGTGAATCGTTCACCGCCGGAAACGCAATAAAGAACGGAGTACCCGTAGCCATAATCGGCGCCCCGAATGTCGGAAAATCCTCTCTTCTAAACCTACTCCTTGGTGAAGAACGCGCCATAGTAAGCGATATTCCGGGTACCACCCGCGACACAGTGGAAGACACCATCGACATCAACGGCATAACCTTCCGTTTCATAGATACCGCCGGATTGCGCGATGCCTCCGACCCCGTAGAACGTCTCGGAATCGACCGCTCATGGGACGCCCTGCGTCGTGCCCGTATCATCCTCTGGGTGTTCTCCCCCGATACCCTCCCCCATCCTACATCTGACATCATCACGGAATCCGATGTGTCTCCTACACAAACAGCGACCCTACAGAATTTTTCAAAAATTCTTCATGAGCGGAAAGCCGCCTCGGCCAAAGTCCTTATAGCTCTTAACAAGTCAGACCTTCTTTCCCCCGAGGAGATAACCTACGCCTCGGCACGGTTAACGAATCTCCTCCCTCCATCCTCATCCCTCACAAACCCCATCATCCTGTCCGCCGCCTCCGCCTCCGGCCTACCTGCCCTCAGGGAAGCACTCGTTAATGCCTCCGGCCTTACCTCTGTCGATGACAATTCCATAATAGTGACCAACGCCCGCCATGCCGAGGCCCTTACCAACGCCTCCCTATCCCTGGCCCGCTTCCTTGAAGCCCTCCATACCAACCTCCCCACCGACCTGGCTGCCCAGGACCTCCGCGAGACCCTCCACCACCTCGGCCTCATCACCGGCTCCGTCTCCACCCCAGACATCCTTGCCACAATTTTCTCCCGCTTCTGCGTCGGAAAATAATTAATTGATTACCAATGCATTATATTGATAGTAATTGACTATTA
>CAJUBM010000128.1 GCA_910584735.1 uncultured Muribaculaceae bacterium | reverse complement strand
TGGGTCCCTTTTCAAATGTTCTTCCCGGGTCCCTTTTCAAGTGTTAGCTACAGCGACCATCCGCTCTATCTCTTTTTCATCTCTGGAACTACCGAAACTTTTAATCAAGACGTTGTTGCGCCCTCTTTTTTGAAGGACGCGTACGCTTACGGTACCCGATTTATTCTTGCTTCGGTTGACAAACATAACGCAAATTTACTCCGCGTTACCCAAATTACCAAACCGTAAAGTACTATACTGTTGATAATATGCAATTTAAATTTTTAAGACAAAAAAGTGACGAAAACAGGAATAAACGCGAAGTCCGACGGTGTATATGACACTTTAACACCGGATAATGAAATTCCTGACCGAGCAAATGACGGTCTAAACGACGGTGTAAATATAATATAATTGATGACGGTGTAAAGAATTTATCCTCCATCTTTCAGCGAGTAAGCCATTCGTTCCAATCCGAACATAACGTATTCAGAACTGATTAAGTCATTGGGTGTGTCGGAATCTTCAATCACACGCGCATCAGCGAACTTAGAAAGAACGGCTACATCGCAAGACAAGGTTCAGCCAAAACCGTCATATGGATTGTTCTAAAGTAAAGTCATATTTGCAGAACCATGTCAAAGGCCAAATTAAAGAAACATATGCTGTCAATGACCAAGGAGCAGGTCGTTGACGTGATGCTTGAGTTATACAGCGTGAGCAAGGAAGCCAAGTCGTGGCTTGAATTCTATCTTGAACCGGATGTCCAAAAGGAACTGGAGAAATATAAAAAGGCTATCCGCAATCAATTTTTCAGTTGGAACGGCTATCCGAAAGACCCGAGTTTCCGCGAGTGCAACAAACTGGTCTCCTCTTTCATGAAGCTTTACCCGGATCCACAGGCGACAGCCGACCTCATGCTCTATTATGTGGAACAAGGATGCGAGTTGACAAGACAATTCGGAGACTACGACACACCATTTTACACGGCAGTTGAAAACAATTTCAACAAAGCGATGAAGTTCATCAGCGAGCATGGCCTTGATGTGGAGTTGTACCCACGCATCAAGAAAATGATTGACAGTGTGAATTGCTGCGGCTACGGATTTACGGACAACCTTTGGGAAATCTACCGTGAACATACTTGAAAAATCAATCGCATGGACAGCGGTACAAATGTTTTGGCAGTATTGGCGAAAATCGCTATCTTTGCTGACGGAAACACGAACATAGCGGTACAAGTCTTGACTCGTAACAGCCTTGGAAACAGAACATTGCCAATCCAAAGGCTCAAATAGACCAAACACATTGAAAATCAATGGGTTAAGCAACCAAGCATTTGTACCGATTATGAGGATAACTCGTTTATTATTAGCTTTTTATAGAGATTGCGTCGGCAAATAAAGCCCGAAATTTGAGTGCAACTCGGATATAATCGAAGCTGACAAATTTACAGACTCTGTAAAGACTGCACATTATACCGAGCGTTATGTCAAGGAGTATACCAAAACATTGGAGCAAGTCAATGGGAATATCGGCGAATCTATCCTCAACCTCTACGATTATGGCAAGCTCAGTAGTCTGACTTAGGTATTGCTTATTGAGCGTTGTTCGCGACTACTTAAACCTGGAGGTCGTTGGGCATTTTATTGTCTGAGGGCGTGTTGAACAACACTCAGATCTATAGTATGCGTAATCTTAAGGACTGGAAATTTTGTTTAATAGATTGATAGGGTGTGCTGCGTGTCGCGGTTCGGTATGGACTGTGATCTGGCGTGGACAAAATGTTAATTCTTAAAGAATTAGGATATGGATTTGACTGTATTGTATAATCTTACCTATGGTATGTATATCGTGGGGGCTTTTAAGGACGGGCGTCCTGTGGGGTGCGTAATCAACACTTGCTTCCAGGTGACAAGCCGGAACCCGCTTTTGGCGATATCGCTGAACAAGGATAATTTCACGCTTGAGGCTATTCGTGAGGTGGGGCGTTTTTCCTTGTCGATACTCACAGAGGATTCCGATTCCCGGCTTATCGGGACGTTTGGCTTCTCGAGCAGCAGGGACGTTGACAAATATCAGGATTTCGGCTACGACCTGCTGGCATGTACCCCCTGTGTAAAGGGGCGGTTTGCCGGGCGGTTGGTGCTGGAGGCTATGCAGTTTGTTGATTGCGAGACGCATGTGGTGGTGATAGCGCGCCTTATCGATGCGGCCCCGGGTTCCGGGAAACCTATGACATATTCCTACTACCACAATGTTATCAAGGGTAAGGCTCCGAAAAACGCACCCACATATCGTGCCGAAGAGAATCTCCCCGATGTGTCGGGAAATGGCAAGCGCCGTTATCGGTGCGATATATGCGGTTATATCGTGGAGATGGACGGCGAACTGCCTGATGATTATGTATGCCCGGTCTGCGGTGCCGACCGGACACATTTCCATGAGATTGTCTGACCTGGACCGATAGCTGTAAGACCTATGATTGGGGATGCGCCAGATCTCTTCGACTTGGCGCATCCTCTTTTGTCACTTTTTTGAGAGTTCTCTGTTTCGGCGTATTATATGTGCAAACGATTCGGGCAGACGTACGTTGTATAAATCCATGGCCTCGTCGAAAAGCGGGGCGATTTCCTCATCTTTGAACCCGGCTATGCCGCACCCTATGCGGGTTACGTAGAACGTTGTCTGGTCCCATTCGCGGGCCAGTTCTATGAATTCGTCCACATAGGGTTTTATGGTCTCCACGCCTCCCTGCATGGTGGGGATTGCGTAGGACTGCCCCTGCATACCTACCCCCTGTCCCATGATTGCGCCGAAACGCTTTACGGCGGTGTAGGCTGCTCCGCCGTAATGTGCTCCCGCGAGGTTGCTGCCGAACACAAATACTTCGTCCTCTTCCAGCGAGGTTATATTCTCCGGGGTGTATTTCAAATATTCATCCATGGCAGATGTTAATTTTATGTTTCCGTGTAGGATATTCCGCAGCGGTATATCCTACACGGAAACCATTTTGTACGTATTGTTTGTTTTATTAACGAAGAGGGATGTCCTAATGTTGTGCTTTCGTAAAACCGATAGCCGTTATCGAAATTTTCATCTTAAAAGCGCGGCCATATCGCATCGTGGATTGTTCCTTTGCATGTGTTTTAAATATGGAAAGGATGAATATACCGTTGATTACTTGGTGCTGCATCGCAGCCGTTGTGATGGTTATCGTAGTTGTACGTGTTTCGGCAGCCCTTTTGCACCGACGGCATATGGCGGCCCCTTCCCGCCATGGACGTCACCGCTTCATAGAGGTTGGACGTGAGTGGGAGGAACTATATGTGCCGGGTGACAGGATTATAAGGAACGATTATGACTATGACGAGTGCGACGATTTGTAATGATGCTCCCTCCATCACCCCGGGGCATACCCCGGCTCTGGAAGAGATGGGAGCTTTTCTTGCCGAATATTCCTCATGGATCTTCAGCAGCGGCTCCACATGTATCCGTCTGGAAAAGAACGTAAGGCGTATAGCGGCGGTGTTCGGTATGTCGGTAGAACTTTCTATCTTCCCGCGCCATATACATCTCACTGTAAGCAGCGATGGGGGCAGGCATGTATTCACCTCTATCGCGGCTATCCTGGACCGGCCTGTGAGTTTCGCCATAAATGCCTCACTGAGCCGCCTGAGCTGGGATGTTGCCGACCATAAGGTGGGTTTTTCTCAGGCATGCGCCGAATTCCGCAGGATTATCGCCACTTCCGGGACGGATAAATGGGTGGTGCTCCTTCTTGTATCGCTGGCCAATGCTTCGTTCTGCCGGTTGTTCGGTGGCGATTCGGTGGCTATGGCGGTTGTTTTCTTATCCACGATGGCCGGATATCTGGTGAAGCAGATGCTTTCCGAGCACCATGTCGACTTCCGTCTGACGGTAGTAATATGCTCGTTTATCTCTTCGGTGCTTGCTGCCGCCGACGGTCTTTTCGGCCTTGGCTCTACTCCGGCACTATCCATCGGCACCAGCGTGTTGTATCTCGTGCCCGGCATACCGTATCTTAACTCGTTCTGCGACATGCTCGACCGCCATTATATCTGTGCCTTCGGGCGCCTTATGAACGCCCTTGTCATTACGGCCTGCCTGTCCGTGGGCCTCTGTTTCGGCATGCTAATGATGGATGTGGGGATGTTTTGAATGACAATTTTTTAAAGCAGCCTCATAATTCTTAACTTTGGAGATGGAACTGATAGCTGATTTTCTACAGGATGCTTCGTTTTCGGCGATAGCCGCAATCGGTTTTTCGGCGATAAGCAATCCGCCGCGCCAGGCGTATCTCTATTGCGCCATCATCGCGGCTGCGGGCCATTCGTGCCGTTTTCTTCTGATGGACATTCCGGGACTTGGCATGCATATCGTTCCGGCAACGCTTCTGGCCTCCCTGCTTATCGGTGTATTGGCCGTGCTGCTGTCACCCCGGGGACGTGTGCCGGCCGAGACCTTCCTGTTCCCCTCGCTGCTTCCGATGATTCCCGGCATATACGCCTATAAGGCCTTCGGCGGTCTGGTGATGTGCCTTTATTCCCGGGGTGAGGATGCCTTCAACCATTACTTCTATTTATTTTCATACAACGGTCTTACATGTTTCTTCATCCTCTTGGCTATGGCGGTGGGTGCCACCGCCCCGATTTTCTTCATGAAGAAAATCTCGTTCCAGGCCACCCGGCGAGAACCCTCCCCTGAGAGATGAATAATCAGCCCCTTAGTATAAGATAATTTTGAACAGTTACTTATTATTACCTGCCGATGGAATTACGACAGCTTAGATATTTCGTAAAGGTTGCCGAGACATTGAACTTCTCAGAAGCCGCCAAGGCTTTGTTCGTCACACAGAGCACCCTCTCGCAGCAGATAAAGCAGCTTGAACAGGGCCTTGACACGCAGTTGCTTGTGCGTTCAAGCCACGGAGTGGCTCTAACCGAGGCCGGTGGGGAACTCCTCCCCTGCGCCCGCCGCGCCCTCCAGGATGCCGAACTCTGCCGCCAGCGCATGGACGACCTCCGCGACCTGCTCTCAGGCACACTCAACATCGGGGTCACATACTCTTTCAGCCCTATGCTCACGGAGACTCTGGTCACGTTCATGAAGATGTACCCTCGTGTGAGGCTCAATATCTTCTACCGCCCCATGGCTGAGCTAATGGATATGCTTCATGGCCGGCAGGTGGATTTCGCACTGGCTTTCAAACCATCGAAGCCTGCGCCCGACATAGTGTCGCACGTGCTGTTTCAGAACACCCTGTCTGTGATAGTCAGCCGCCATCATTCCTTGGCGGAGAAAGAAAAAGTCTCCCTTGCCGAACTTGCGTCCTACGACCTCGCTCTACCGGCCCGTGGCCTGCAGGCTCGCAATGCCCTTGAGCGTATTCTTGACCGCTATCCCACCCCTTTGAAGATAAGGATAGAGCTTAACGAGGTGAACATCCTGTTGGAACTCATACGTCAGAACCACCTTGCCACCGTGCTGGCCGAGGCTTCAATCCATGAGCAGCCCGGGGTTGTGGCCATCCCGCTGGATGTCCCCGAGAACGAGATGTCGGGCTGCGTCCATACCCTCCGCGACACCTACCACAAACGCTCCATGCAGGAGTTCGTGCGCCTCCTCACCGACTCCGCCGCCATCAAGCGCCGCATAAACTATTGGCTCTGATTCCAGATGCCAAATCCGGCCGATAAAAATATTTTTGCGATTTTAGGCAGGGACACGGGCTGAGTTGTTATTATTTTGCTTAACTTCGTTGTTTAAAACCGACACATTAGGATTTCCCATGAGAAAGTTGCCCGTCATACTGCTCGTAGCGGCCGTGCTGATTGCATCGGCCACGGCTGCCACACGTTCCGGCAAGGCCGACATATCGCGAGGACTTGATATTTTTTCTGCCGTCTACAAGAATCTACAGACCGGCTATGTCGACACTATCGATGCCGACAAGTCCATCAACACGGCCATTGCGGCCATGCTCAACGAGATTGACCCCTACACCGAATACATCCCCGAGAAGGACCAGGCCGACTTCCGTTCTATCTCATCGGGAGAATACGGCGGCATAGGCTCGTATATCACCGAGCGCGCCGGGAAAGTGATGGTGTCCGAACCCCGCGAAGGTGCGCCCGCCCACCGCGCAGGTCTCCGTCCGGGCGATGTATTCTTCATCATAGATTCCGACACAGTCACCTCCCTCCATTCCGACGAGGTGTCTAAGCGGCTCAAAGGGCAGGCGGGTACCACGGTGAAAGTAACCGTGAAACGTCCCTACGCCGAGGATTCGATACTTACGTTCGACATTGTGCGCGAGAAGATTGAGATAGACCCTGTGCCGTATTACGGCGTGGTGAAGGGGAATATCGGCTATATAGAACTTACCACGTTCAATGAGAAATCTTACGCCAAGGTGCGTGACGCCCTTCTTGACCTCAAGAAGAATCCGGCGGTAAAATCAATAGTCCTCGATTTGCGCAACAATGGTGGCGGCCTGCTGGAGAGCGCCGTGCAGATAACCGGCCTGTTTGTACCAAAGGGTACCGAGGTTGTACGCACACGCGGACGCGGTCTGCTGAATGAGCGCATCTATAAGACCACGCAGAAGCCCGTTGATACGGAGATACCTTTGGCGGTGCTTGTAAACGGTGCCTCGGCCTCCGCAGCCGAGATTGTGACCGGCGCCCTACAGGATCTTGACCGCGCCGTAATCGTTGGCGACCGCTCGTTTGGCAAAGGCTTGGTACAGTCCACGCGCCAGCTTCCATATAACGGCCTGATGAAGCTCACCATCGCCAAATACTATATCCCCTCGGGACGATGCATACAGGCCATAGACTATTCCCATCGCAATCCTGACGGCTCGGTGGCACGCATCCCCGACTCGCTTACTACCGTTTGGCATACCGCCGCAGGGCGCGAGGTGCGTGACGGCGGTGGCATCACCCCCGATGTCAAGGTGGAATATCCCGAAGGCAACCGTCTGGTCTACAATATAGTCAGCGATGGCTGGAGCTTCGATTTCGCCACGCGTTACGCCTCGCGCAACAAGACGGTTCCCGCTCCCGAGGACTTCGTTGTAACCGATACGATATACAACGAGTTCAAGGCGTTTATCGACCCGGGTAAATTCAAATATGACCGCGCATGTGAGCTTGTGCTTGACCAGTTAGAGAAATCCGCTAAGGTAGAAGGCTATCTCGATGACAAGGTACAGGCACAGATTGACACCCTGCGCGCCACCTTACAGCACGACCTGAACCACGACCTTGACCTCAACCGCGAGATTATCGCCCCATATTTAGCCAACGACATAATACAACGCTACTATTCCACACGCGGAGCCACCATAGAGGGCCTGAAACATGACCGCGACCTCGATTCAGCCGCCGTAATCCTCCAGACCCCGGGACGCCTCGCCTCAATCCTGGCCGCCCCCTCCCGCAAATAATAGTGGCCGTGTAAAAACTCGCATAAACGCTTTCCGCCAGATGCATCATTATCCATGTTGACATTATAGTGATGCCGGATGGTAGTGGCGCCGGACCTCCGGGACGGCAGGCCACCCGAAG
>CAJUBM010000127.1 GCA_910584735.1 uncultured Muribaculaceae bacterium | reverse complement strand
AAAGTGTTATATAACAGAAGCGGTGTGTCAAAAAAATGAATTTTGACACACCGCCATGTTTTACTGTACGTCCGTAAAACGGATTATTTACGCAATTTGTCAGCCAGGTTATTAGCTACGTTAGCACCCGACTCAAGGGTGTCAGCGGTAAAGTCCTTTACCTTTTCAAAAATAGAAGCGCCCTTCTCGGCAGCCTTATCCTTAAGGTGAGACGCCTTATCCTTCAAGTCCTCGGCTTTTTCCTTAGCCGTCTCCTTGGCATCAGCAAGTTTGTCTTTGGCCTCCGCCATCATGCCGGAGGCATTGGCCTTTGCATCGGCAACCACTCCGGCTGTCTTTTCTTTGACAGCGCCAAGTTCTTCTTTCGCCGCAATCTTGGCAGCATCAGCACTCACGGCGGCCGCAGTACGAGAGACATCGGCTGCTGCATCAGCAGCCATCTGTTTTTTGTTCTGAGCAGTATTCATAGTCTTTAATAATTAATTGTTTTACCTGAATTTGATTGTTCTACAAAAGATAACACCACCATAGCACCGTAGGTTTACCTCCCAACTGTGCGATATGTCCGACATCACTATATTTTAACAATTGTTTGGTTACCTTAATGCTACCTGTTCAAGCTCCAAAAGGAAGGTCTTTGCTTCCAATCCGCCGCCGTACCCGGTCAATGAACCATCGCTGCCAATCACACGATGGCAGGGCGCAAAGATTGATATGGCGTTGGCACCATTGGCATTCGCTACAGCACGCACGGCCTTGGCCATGCCGATTTGCGCAGCCATTTCCCCGTAGGAAAGCGTCTTACCGAAAGGGATGCCAAGCAGGCGGTTCCATACTTTTTTCTGAAAATCCGTGCCTACAAACAACAACGGCACATCGAAGGAGCGGCGTTCTCCGGCAAAATATTCATCAAGCTGTGCCACCGCCATTTCTATTACCGGTGATGAGCCATCCTCGAAATCTGCATCAAGAACACGCCTGAGCCGGTTGTCAACATGGCTTCGATGCTTCTCTATCTGCCAGTCGCATAGACATAGGTCATTCCCATAAGAGCCGAGTATAAGCTCCCCGCAAGGTGACTGATATTTACGTATAGTTATTTTGTTTTTATTCTTGGTATTCATACCTGCTTTTTGTTTTTCCTACATAATTATTCGTGTCTTCAGAAAACTCGGCAATCTCGCCCGAACGGAAAACGATAGATTCGGACGTTACGGATGCTGCAAGAAAATACCCCAGGCAATAGTCCCCTTCAAAAACCACAGGGCCGTTACTGCCACCACCGGTAAGAGCCTCCAGATAATCATATATCCGGCGCGGAATCCTTGCCACAGATACAGACATCACATCTCCGTCAAACAGCACATCCGCATCATCTTCCGCATCAGTGTCCTTACGCGAGGTCATAAACATCTCATCTATACGTCCGGCCACTGCAAAATTATCTGTAACGGCCCTCCAGGCATAAGGTTCTCCGTTTCGATATACCCTTATCCAATAACATTCACCCGTCTGTGCCTCATCATCAGAAAACGACACCTGCAGCACGGCAACATAGTCATATGGCATCTTAATCCAACCGAATTCCAATGGCTCAATCTCTACAGGAGCGAACATCGGTGATTCCGCCGCATAAGATTCTCCACCCCTCTCAACCGACAATCTGTAGACATTCCCAACAACACCACTTTCACTGCTTCTAAAAACACCATCCGCATCAGGATGGAGCGCATATACCTTGCCACTTGTAATATCCGAGACCATGACTGAGGCATCGGTACGCCTGACATGGCCCATCGGTTCACCCATAGGTGTGGTAAGAGTTATTGAGACAGCAATCCCATCGCACGTAACGACACCCTCGATTACGGGAATCAGCCCAATATCCTTATATTTGAAATCAAGCTCCTTCTCACATCCGGAAACAATAGCTATAAACATTGCCGAAATAGCATATATCTTGTATCTTGACATCTTTAGAACTTTAATGTATATGAAACGGATGGGATAATGCCGTATAGAGACTGCTGCACGGCCCTGGTTCCCGAGGGCTTGGTATCATCATCCTCAAAATAAACTACGAATGGGTTCAAACGGCAATAGGCATTATAAATCCCGAATGACCACTGGGTTGTGAACCGGCGCCCCTGGCGGGTATACGTGGCCGACAGGTCAAGGCGATGCGAGGGAGGTGTACGGTAGCCGTTGCGTCTGGAATAATAATAGCAGGTGGCACCGTCAATCTCATATTTCATATCAGGCGCGGTTATGGGTTGACCTGAGGAAAATGTCCATGATGCAGAGAATGTCCATCCTGAATCTATCTGATAGAGCGCTACCACCGATGCATTATGTCTGCGGTCGTTGGAAGCGGCATACCACCGGCCATCATTTATCCCGGCGATACGGGTCTGGGTCTTTGACAATGTGTATGCCACCCATCCGGTCAGTCTGCCAAGATTTTTACGGAACATAAATTCCATCCCATAGCTCCGTCCGCAGCCGCCTAATATTATGTCTTCAAGGTTAATGTCTGAGAACATCGAACGGCCGTCACGATAATCATAGACATTGCTGACCGACTTATAATATCCCTCTACCGACCAGTCATAGCCACCGTCCGGCGACATTCCCGCGTAACCGCAACCATACTGTACTGCCCGTTCGGGCCTTACTCCCGAGGAGGTCAACGCATATCTGTCGAATGGGAAGGAAGTAAAGCTTGACCTTATAGCATGGATATTCTGCGATGTAAGAGCTGCGCCAACTTTCAGATTATGTAGTTCCGAAAAATCATATTTCAGACTGATACGTGGTTCCGCATCAAAATAGCTCTTTGCCGGGAAAGCGGGAGATTCCTTGTCAACCGCAACGAAATCATTGAATGTATTTCCTGCCAATGCCGAAAACAGCCCCATACGCAAGCCCCCCGAAAGTGAGACCCCCCGCCCGAGACGACCTTCATAACCAACCCATAACACATTCTGCCAACCAGACCTTATCTCTTTCTCCCGCACAGAGTTAACCTCGAACTCCCCGGATTTGACATTCAACAGTTCCGATCTTACGCCGACCTCAAATTCATGCCCCTCATCCGGCAGATAGACAGCCCGGCTTCCAACCGACCAATTTCTGATATACTCAGAAAGTTGGCGGTCGACACGCATCACCGCCATTCCCATATCTGCCGTATAATCAGTAAAAGCACCAGTGGTAACTATGCGCCATCTCTCACCACGCGATACAATCCAGTTTACCGAGGCTCCTATATTGCCCCAACGCATGCTCATAAAATCGCTTATCCCCATGTTATCGCGACTTGCCAAGAGTGATACATCAAGATAATCCCCTCTTCTTGGCGTATAACGGAATTTTGCCGTAAGGTCATAGAAGTTCATCACAGTATGGCTGTATTTTGGAATCATCTTCAAGAACAGATCTACATAAGAGCGCCTCGCAGTGACAGCAAACGACAACTTATCACGAACCACCGGGCCGGATGCCATTATTTTTGCAGCCAGTACACCGATAGTCCCGGAAGCATGGTAGCCATCCATATCACCGGATGCCAGGTTTGTTTCCAACACTGCGGATGTCGCACCCCCATACCCCGGAGGAAGAGGACCCTTATATAAGGTAGCTCGTCCGATTGCATTGTCATTAAACGTAGAGAATATCCCCATAACATGCGCCGGATTATATAGAGTTATGCCGTCCAGCAGAACAAGGTTCTGCGCAGATGTACCTCCGCGCACCTCAAAACCTCCGGCTCCCTCCCCTTCGCTGTGTACACCGGGCATCAACGCTATTGACTTGACAATGTCATTCTCTCCGAAAAGAGCCGGAGTCTCGGCCAGTTTGGAGAGTTCAAGCATCTCTGTACCGAGACGTATATCTGCGACACGCCGAAAGGCCGACTGTCCCGTCACAACCACCTCTTGAAGTTGCTGCCCGGGAATACTGTCAACCCCCTCTTGGCTGTAGCACATATCTGCTGACAACAACACCAAGCCGGCAAATATTGTCGTCCTAATCGACATCCTATCTTATATCTTTCAATCAAATTTCACAATCATACAAACAAATAGTTTCGGCCGGTCTCACTCATGAAGAGACTGGATATAGGACGATATATCTTCAAGGACCTCAGGCGATATTGTCTCCTCAATCTTGCCATACTCTTGTACAGTTCCGCTGGCAGCATGTTGGAAGAGATGGTTCAAATCCGGATAACATTTCACAACCGCATCAGGACGCAGAGACTTAAATCCCGGCATATGAAGCGATGGGCGCACCTGGGTGTCTTTCTCGCCATAAAGCACAAATGCCGGACATTTCGTGCGTGATATGTTCGCTGCAGGAGAGAAACCTATAAAATACTCCAACCAAGGATTCCCGGTTGCCGCTATTTTCTTGAGATTCGCTTTCAACGATGCATATATCGGTGTGTCAGGCCATTCGGCACATAACGAGTCAATTCTCCCGGCCCCTTTCTCCCATCCTTCGGCAATCATACCGCTATACATCTTTAGAAGCACATCTTTATAAGCACCAACCACCTCATCAGGCATATTGCCCATCCGTAGCTGCACCTCGCTCTGATCCGCCAATATGCTGTCGCCACGTAGCACGGGGAGCCCCAAGGCTACAATGAAGTCAGGACGTTTTGCAACGGCACACCTATCTCCTACGGCAGTATCGCCCCTTTTATTAATGCCATCCCCGCAATCTGCCAACACAAATGCTATGGCCGCACCCTCGCTATGGCCAAGTACACCGACATTTCTAAACCCCTTATTATCCCGCAGATATTCCACTACAGCGGCAGCATCGTAGGCAAAATCGGCTGTAGTTGCTACAGCACCGTTTCCTGAGGACTTCCCACATCCCCGGTCATCATAGCGCAGGGAGGCTATCCCCTTACGGGCCAGCCAATCGGCAATCACCGCGAATGGTTTATGGCCGAAAAGCTCCTCATCGCGATTCTGGAGCCCGCTCCCTGTAACCATCACAACTACCGGTGTATCGCGGCTCCACCCTTCGGGAAGTACCAATGTGCCGGAAAGCATTACCGAATCCGCCCTATTCTCAACCTTCACCTCCTTTTCCTGATATGGGAAAGGTGGAACAGGCGTCTGAGGCCTTGATAGAGCCTCTTTCCCCGGCGACATTATAAGGGCACATTTCAAAGACCCCTGACTGAATTCCCCTACCAGCTTTCCATCTTCCTTCCTCGCACGATACCCAACCCCTATGCGGGGAACAGACACACTTACGGAATCATTTGACACAAACCCGACCTCCCCCGGAATTCCATATACCCCTTGGTCGGGAGAATCCAATGTCACACCCACAGTTCCATCTTCGCCGGACAGCAGGTTAAGCACCAATCTCAATTCAGTCTGTGGGGTTATCTTGATAGCTCCATGCCATGAACCGGAGATCTCTTCGCCGGCTGCAGTTCCCGATCCTAAAAACGAAGCCGCGAACAACATTCCTGACAAAAATCCTATTCTCATCATTTTATACCATTTTGATGGTTAATTATGCTTTTCACTTATATAATCGAACACAACCCTGGATATTTCCGATATAGCATCCTCCGCATCCTCCTGTTTCCCGGCGTAATCCCTAACAAATACCGCTATCGAGTAACCATGGCCACCCGGCAGCCCCACATAGCCGCCATCATTAATCGCGATAATCTCGCCATACTCATTCACATATCCCGAACCCGTTCTGTGGGCAAACATCACGCCGTCTTTCCCTGATAAAGGAGCCATAAGACGCCTCTCTCCTGTCTTGCAGTTATACATCGCCTTCTTTATAAATGCCTGTTTATCAGATGAGACCACGCTGTCAGTGAATATGCGGTTCACCAAAGAAGCATACGACAACGGCGTACTCCAATTGTCATAACTCCGCGCTATATCCTCTTTCATCTCCGCCTCCTTAAACCGCAGGCCGAATCCTTTTCCCGGCAGCAGGTTCCCCACGATACTGTCCGTGGCCTTCACTGACACAATTTTGTCGAACAACAAATTACTTGCATTATTGTCGCTATCAACAAGCAAATATTCCAACAATCTCCCCACCGAAAGACTAAAGTCAACCGAAGGGAACTCCTTCAACATCGGACTCCACGTATTTTCGTCCACCTCATTTCGAGAGATTGAAACTACAGAGTCAAGAGAAATGTTCCTCATATCCAAACAATGGCACACCGCTACCGCCTGATGCAACTTGAACATACTCATCAGAGGATATTCCGGCAAATCATTAACCGTAATCGTATCCGCGTTATCAACTATCACAGCGATGCCGAATCTCCCCGGCCTGTCCTTGATTACATCTGAAATCTTATCCTCAAGCCCGGAATAGTCATCTTCTCCATCACCCGGCGTAGTTTTTTTATCGAAAGGAGAGCATCCGGCAACAAAAAACGCCAGCAATGAAATCGCCACGCCTTTATTCCTAATCACACTATAAAAAGGACATCTAACCCTATTCATTAAATAATAGCAATTTTATCTCCACAAAGATAGTTAATAAACCTTGAAATCACCCCATCTCCCCCCTATTTAAAATATTTATGCCCTCGAAATCACCTGCTAAATCCTCCCCCTTTGAAACACCGCATCCATACATAAACAACACGACATAGCGCTATAGACCAACCAATTATCCCACTAAAAAACATCCCATATAAAACCCGTCCCCTTCAAAAGTGACTCAAAAGCCGCTCAAAAATCACACACTCACATTAAAAAAGTCCTAAAAAAATTTGCCAATTCGGAAAAACTCCGTAACTTTGCAGGCGTAAAACAAAAAGCACTACGACAGCGGCCGTAGGAACGCTTCAAAATTATAATTTTTGATTGCCTTGTGGTGTAATGGTAGCACGTCGGATTCTGGTTCCGCCTGTGAGGGTTCGAATCCTTCCAAGGCAACACAACGAAAGAGCTAAGTCGCTAAGATTTAGCTCTTTCTTAATTTTTATCCCGCGCGCAAATGTTAAAAATTGTATTTTTGATACTTATTTGATACTTTTATAAAATCAGTGGTAGGTTGCCACACTATCAAAAGTATCAAATTCAAGGTTCACGAACACTCATAAGGTGTTGATTGTTTATGTTATCGAGTGCTAAAATTTCATTACGTTTCAACAAGTTTGATTGAGATTGATTGGCTCTCATAGTTACAAACCCGATAACACAACACCCCAATGCCACACCCAACGACATTAAGAGATGTTGCGCCGATACTTGAGGATTTACGCGAGAAAATCAAAATTCCACAGATAGCTAAATCCGACATATCATGCCGCAAGATTATCGCAGAATACACGGATATACTATGCTCTTTGGATATTGAATCCGTAACAATAGAAACCCACTCTCTTGGAGAGATTGGCCGTGTACTGGCTGATGCGGTGCGCAACTACTGTGCTGAAATATCCTGCCGGATTCAGACATTCAGAGAAACATTTTCACCACTTGATAAGAAAAATCGGTCGAAGCGTGATGAATTCGATGACTATGATATTGAGTTTCTTTTCAGAGAACTTGATTCACTTCAAAGTCAAGCCATATTATATAAAGGTTGTCTGATTGCCCGTAATAAGCTACCGATGCCTTCTGATTATACAATGCCAAATGTGTAGCTAACACTTGAAAAGGGACCCGGGTGGCATTTGAAAAGGGGACCACCC
>CAJUBM010000126.1 GCA_910584735.1 uncultured Muribaculaceae bacterium | reverse complement strand
CCCGCTCCGCCTCTTCGGGTGGCCTGCCGTCCCGGAGGTCCGGCGCCACTACCATCCGGCTTCAAGAAAAGTTACCACCCAAAATCAGGTTTTAGGACGAGTCATTATGAAATTTTCAGAAAATCGAAAGGGCAAAAGAAATTTTCACAAAATACCTCTGTGAAAATTTGTAAAATTATCGAATGATTCCTAAATTTGCGATTGGGGACTGCACCCCGTCAAAAAAGCATCTTTAACCCCGCTATAGAAACCTTAAACATCTACGATATGAGGCAATGTCTTTCTTTTGTATGCTCTATCATCTTCTGTATGATGGGCTACGCACAACAAATCTTAAATCTCCAAACAATGGAGATTACCCAAGGCGTGGCAGACTATAACCCGGTCATCTCTTTGCCAAGTGGAATCTATAAGGTGATTATAACCACGGATACGGGTAAATCAAACACTATTTCTATCTCAAAATAAAAATCGGTGAATATGAGACGTTTTTTGATAATCATCCTGACTTTTATCGGGATGGTCCTCGGGGCTGTCGGCCAAGAGGCCGAGTATGTGGTTGCTGATGGTGTTAGGTATCGATTGGAGGCTCGAGATGGGGACTATACGGCTCTTGTGGCAGGATTTTCGGGCCCTCCGATTTCAACAACCGTACCTGAATCAGTAACATATAATGATGTTGATTATATGGTTGTTGGTACTGTTTCGAATTTGCTTAAGGGCGGCATGTTTGAAATTCAGAGCATTGTATTTCCTGAGACAATGACAAGCATAGGGTCGGGTTGTTTTTGGGGATGCAAGATAGAGGGACTCATGAAATTGCCTAATTCGTTAAAAGAAATCGGAATGTGTTCTTTTACGAATATTTCAGGACCGGGTGAATTAATCCTCCCGGAGAGTATTGACGAAATCCCGTGGTTAACTTTCACGGGGATGAATGTAAAATTGGTTATACCGTCCGGAATAAAACATTTTGCAGGACATTCAATGATGAGTCTTGGAGTAATCCCTGACTATGATTTTAGAAACGGCCGTTATTTTGGAGCCGGTTCCTTTAAGCAAAGTGCTCTTGAGGAGGTTGCGTTCTCTGATGGCGTAACGTTTGGCAAAGGGGCGTTTTCCAGTTCGAAATCGCTCTATAAGATAGATTTGCCGGAGGAATATACCGTAAGCGAGGGAGGGGCATTTACCGGGTGTGTGAATCTGATGAGGGTTACCTCGTTAGCACCACAACCACCTACGACCGTGGACCTGGAGACCGGCCAGCCTACGGAGGGACTTGTAATCAACGTCCAGGTTCCCGATGGCTGTGTGCTTTATGTGCCGCAGGGGTGCAAGAGCGCGTACAGCAAATCGCCTGCATGGTCGAACTTTAAGATTATCCGTGAGATAGATCCTGCCGGAATTGAGGATGTCGAAGAAGATGCTGCTTCCTCTGGTCGTTACGAGGTTTGGAATATGGCCGGATATAAGGTCGCAGACAAACCTACCCGTCAAGAAGCTGTTGCGGGTCTGCCCTCCGGGATTTACATACTGCGTACCGATGCTAAGACCGAAAAGATAATCCTTTGATATGGATACAATAAAAGCGGCGTTTCAAAATTCTTTTTTGATTCGCCGCTTTTGTCATATAACGCTTTTGACGATGGTGGCTTTTGTGTGGCCGGATGGCAGTGGCGCCGGACCTCCGGGACGGCAGGCCACCCGGAGAGGCGGAGCGAAACCACCATAAAGCAACTCTCATTATTCTTTCAAAACGCTATACCTTCAAGTCGCAGGGTTACAAAGCTCCGCCTCTTCGGGTGGCCTGCCGTCCCGGAGGTCCGGCGCCACTACCATCCGGCTACAAGAAAAGTTAGCACGGATAATTAAGGTTTACTTTTAGGGGAGAATGTTATGGAATCTTAACGGCGGGGTTTTCGGTTGGGGGCGTGAGGTATGGTTTGGGGGAAATTTCATAACTTTGCAAAATAAAACGCCTTACCGCAGACCCTTGGCAGATGAAAGACTTTTTTGAGATGCTCCGCAGGTTCGTCCCGCCGTATAAGAAGTATCTCGTACTAAATATATTTTTCAATATCCTGTCGGCGATACTGACGCTGTTCTCGTTCGCCGTGATTATCCCTATCCTTGAGATGCTTTTCAAGGTGAAGGAGGCTGCGTATGCCTATATGGCTCCCGGAAGCGCGTCGCTGAAGGATGTGGTTATCAATAATTTTTATTATTACACACAGGAGATTATCAGCTACTACGGCCCCGGTGCGGCATTGGCGGCGTTGGCCGGACTGCTCGTGGTGATGACGGCGCTGAAAACAGGCGTTACTTATCTGGCATCATATTTCATCATTCCGATGCGCAACGGCATTGTGCGCGACATACGCAACTCGATGTTCGACAAGATGGTGTCGCTTCCCATCGGGTTCTTCACCGGTGAGCGCAAAGGGGACGTTATGGCCCGTATGACAGGTGATGTGGCCGAGATAGAGAACTCTATTATGGCCTCGCTTGACATGATGTTCAAGAACCCGGTAATGATACTGGTGTGCCTCGGTATGATGATAGCCATATCGTGGCAGCTTACGGTGTTCGTGCTGGTGCTGCTTCCCCTGGCCGGAGTGGCTATGGGGCGCGTGGGAAAAGCGTTGAAACGCAAATCGCTGGAGCAGCAGAACCAGTGGGGGTTGCTTATGTCGAATATAGAGGAATGTCTCGGCGGCCTGAGGATTATAAAGGCTTTCAATGCAGAGGCGAAAGTTCGGGGGCGTTTCCATCGCGAGAACCGGGTGTTCTACAACCTGTCGAACCGCATAGCGCGGCGCCAGCAGCTTGCACACCCGATGAGCGAGTTCCTCGGCACCACGGCCATAGCCATAGTGCTGTGGTTCGGCGGTTCGCTGATACTTACCGGGATGTCTTCGATGAACGCCGCCTCGTTCATCTACTACATGGTGATTTTCTATTCCATCATAAACCCCGCCAAGGAATTGTCGAAAGCCATGTATGCCATACAGAAGGGGCTGGCATCGATGGTCCGCGTGGATAAGATACTGTCGGCCCGGAATCCGATAAAAGATCCCGTTGTGCCTGTGGAGATGGCCCGGTTCAAGGGAGAGATAGAGTACCGCGATGTCACCTTCCGCTACGGCGAGACACCGGTTCTCCACAACGTGAGCCTGAAAATCCCGGCAGGCGCCACGGTGGCTCTTGTAGGGCAGTCAGGGTCGGGCAAGTCCACGATGGCCGACCTGCTGCCGAGATTTTACGATGTGAACAGCGGCGCCATATTGATTGACGGGGTGGATATCCGCCGGCTGCGTGTGCACGACCTCCGTTCCCTTATGGGAAATGTGAACCAGGAGGCCATACTCTTCAACGATTCCTTTTTCAACAATATAGCGTTCGGCGTGGATAACGCCACGCCGGATCTGGTTGAGGAGGCCGCCCGCATAGCCAATGCCGACGGTTTCATCCGCGAGACCGAGCAGGGATATGACACCAACATAGGCGACCGTGGATGCCGACTGTCCGGGGGGCAGCGCCAGCGTATATCCATAGCCCGCGCCATACTCAAAAATCCCCCGGTGCTGATTCTTGACGAGGCCACCTCGGCACTTGACACGGAGAGCGAGAAACTCGTACAGGAGGCTCTTGACCGCCTGATGAAGGGGCGCACCACCCTGGTGATAGCCCACCGCCTATCCACGATACGCAACGCCGACATAATATGTGTGCTCCACGAGGGGCGCATAGTCGAAGCGGGCAACCATGAAACCCTTATGGGCATGGATGGCTATTACCGCCATCTGGTCGATATGCAGAAATTCTGAACAAACTTAACATAAAGATCTGACATGATATTGCGAAACCTTATTCTTGCCGCCGGGTGTCTGGCGGCAGTCTCGGCCGTTACCGCCAAGGAGCCGTCACGGGTGTATCTTGACCCGGAGGCGCCGTTGGAGCAGCGTGTGGAGGATGCTCTCTCCCGGATGACCACCGAGGAGAAGATTGCCGTTATACACGCACAATCGAAATTCTCGTCACGTGGTGTACCTCGTCTGGGAATCCCTGACGTGTGGACCTCGGACGGCCCTCACGGTGTACGCCCCGAGGTGTTCTGGGACGACTGGAACCAGGCCGGTTTTACTAATGATTCGTGTGTGGCCTTCCCGGCGCTCACGGCTCTTGCCGCTACCTGGGATCCGGCTCTGTCGCTGCTCTATGGGAATGTGATAGGTGAGGAAGCCCGCTATCGCGGCAAGGACATTCTTCTCGGCCCCGGGGTGAACATCTACCGTACGCCACTGAACGGACGTAATTTCGAATATATGGGGGAGGATCCCTATCTGGCATCGGTAATGGTGGTGCCGTATATCAATGGGGTTCAGCAGAACGGCGTAGCTGCCTGTCTGAAGCACTATGCGCTCAACAATAATGAGATAAACCGCCATACGTCAAATGTGCATGTGTCAGACCGTGCCTTGCGCGAGATTTATCTGCCGGCTTTCAAGGCCGCAGTCGACTCGGGTCTGTGGACTATTATGGGTGCCTACAATCTTTATCAGGACGAGCATCTGTGCCATAACAAACGGACACTCAACGATATTCTGAAAGGTGAATGGGGATTTGACGGTGCTGTTGTCTCCGACTGGGGCGGCTGCCACGACACCCCTCAGGCCATCGCAAACGGGTTGGATATGGAATTCGGCTCATGGACCAACGGCCTTACCTCAGGTTTGGCAAATGCCTACGACAATTATTATCTGGCCCAGCCCTACCTTAAGCTGATAAAGGAGGGGAAGGTCGGGACTGCCGAACTTGACGACAAGGTAAGGCGAGTGCTGCGCACTATCTTCCGCACGGCCATGAGCCCTGTGGGTGGTTACGGTTCGTTCCTCTCGCCGGAGCATTATGAGGCTGCGCGGCGCATCGGCTCTGATGCTATCGTGCTGTTGCAGAACAACGGCTCTCTGCTTCCGCTCGACTCGGCGGCAGGGAAGAAAATCCTCGTCGTGGGTGAGAACGCCATAAAGATGATGACGGTCGGGGGCGGCTCGTCGCAGCTTAAGGTGCAGCGCGAGGTGTCTCCCCTTGACGGTATCCGTGCCGCCGCAGGGAACAACGCGGTAGCCTATGCGCGTGGTTATAAATCGGAGGTGCGTGGCGACCAGGACGGTCTTCCGGCCCAGGACATATCCGACCCGCGTTCTGATAAGGAACTGGCTGATGAGGCCGTTGCCATGGCACGTGACGTCGACGTGGTGATATTCGTGGGTGGTCTCAATAAGAATCCCCACAACGATTGCGAGGATTCCGACCGACCCGACATCACGCTTCCCTACGGACAGGATTCCCTCATCGCGGAGATTGCCAAAGTTAATCCCAATATCGTTATGGTGAATATCTCTGGCAACGCCGTTGCGATGCCGTGGATAAAGGAGGTACCCGCAGTGATGCAGGCGTGGTATCTCGGCTCCGAGGCCGGAAATTCCATTGCCGATATAATCTTCGGCAAGGTGAACCCCTCGGGACGTCTGCCGTTTACCTTCCCGGTGCGTCTTGCCGATACCCCTGCTGCCGCTTTTGGCGAGAAGGCATATCCGGGTATAAAGCGCGAGGATTCCGACATCTACGATATCGACTATACGGAGGGTGTGCTGGTGGGCTACCGCTGGTACGGCACCAAGAAAATCAAACCCCTCTTCCCGTTCGGCTACGGGCTGAGCTACACAACCTTTGAATACGGCCCCATGACGGCCTCTGCAAAGGAGATGGATGCTGACGGTGAGATAACTTTCACTATCCCGGTGACGAATACCGGCTCACGCGAGGGTGCAGAGACGGTGCAGTTCTACGTTTCTGACCAAAAGGCATCTGTAGAGCGCCCGGCCAAGGAACTCAAAGGTTTTGAGAAAATAGTGCTTGCCCCCGGCGAGACCAAGACCGTGACCTTTACCGTAAGGAAGCCCGACCTGTCGTTCTATGACGAGGCTAAGGCAGCATGGGTTGCCGAGCCCGGACGTTTCACCGTGACGGCGGCTCCGTCGGCCGGTGCGAAAGGTCGTTCGGCCACTTTTACATTGAAATAGGCCGGGATTGTGTGAAAATTTATGTTAATTTTCACATAAGCGCCTGCAATTCAAAATTAATGCGTATTTTTGCAATATCCAATCCAAAGGATATATCGAACAACTAAAAATCTATTATCATACCACTATGTCAAAAGTTACAGTCGTAGGCGCCGGCAATGTAGGCGCAACCACCGCCAACGTTTTGGTAACCAGCCAGATTGCTGACGAAGTAGTTCTCATCGATATTAAGGAGGGCGTTTCCGAGGGTAAGGCTATGGATATCATGCAGACCGCCAATATCCTGCATCTCCAGAGCCGTCTCAAAGGCGTTACCAACGACTATGCCGCAACAGAGAATTCCGACGTGGTTGTAATCACTTCGGGCGTTCCCCGTAAGCCGGGTATGACACGCGAGGAGCTTATCGGCGTAAACGCCAAGATTGTGAAGTCGGTTACCGACAGCGTCCTGGCCCACTCTCCCAACGCCATCATCATCTGCGTTGCCAACCCGATGGATACTATGACATACCTGATCCACAAAATCTCGGGTCTTCCCAAGAACCGCATCATCGGTATGGGCGGCGCACTTGACAGCGCCCGCTTCAAATATTTCCTCAGCTGCGCACTCGATGCAAATGCTACCGAGGTTGAAGGTATCGTAATCGGCGGTCACGGCGACACCACCATGATTCCTCTGAAACGCTTCGCCGCATACCGTGGCATCCCCGTTTCGTCGCTCATCCCCGCCGAGCAGCTTGACAAGGTTGCTGCAGACACCATGGTAGGCGGTGCGACCCTCACGAAACTTCTCGGCACTTCCGCATGGTATGCTCCCGGTGCGGCTGCAGCCCAGATGGTAGGCGCTGTGCTTGGCGACCAGAAACGTATGATTTCCTGCTCATGCCTCCTCGAAGGGGAATACGGCGAGAAGGATCTCTGCATCGGCGTTCCCGCTATCATAGGTCGCAACGGTATCGAGAAGATTGTTGAATTCGACCTCAACGAGGAAGAAAAGGCTCTCTTCGCTGCCAGCGCAGCCGCCGTTCACAAAACCAACGAGGCTCTCAAGGGCGCTCTCTAATATCGGCCTGCTATGCGAGTATTCCGTTTATTGATGCCTTTGGCTACGGTAGCCATTCTCTCCTTGGCTACGGCCTGCGGCTCGAAAGACAAAAACCGGGAAGTTGCAGCTTCTTCGGCTGATTCTACCGAGGTGGCTGCCGAATCGGTTGACGAGGCTCCTGCCGCCGTGATAGAACTTGCCAAGGGGCAGTCGCTCGACCTGACTTCGGGCAAACCTGTGGTTATTGATTTCAATGCCACATGGTGCGGCCCCTGCAAGATGTTCGCTCCGACCTTTGAAGAGGTAGCTGCCGAAAATGCAGGTAAGGCGCTGTTCTACAGCGTGGATGTTGATGTTCATCCCGAACTTGCTGCCGAATATAACGCCACATCCATTCCTTTGGTGGTTTATATCCCTGCTGACGGGGCCAACGTAACCTCGAAAGCCGGATTGCAGACAAAAGAGGAGTTTGCTGCCTCTGTTTCCGAACTGCTGAAATAACCCGCAAAGGTTAACCCCATAACAAACATAGGCCGGTGTGTCAAAGCGCATTTTGACACACCGGCTTATTTGTTGTCCATTAGCAACGATTTTATTGCTGCCGGATGGTAGTGGCGCCGGACCTCCGGGACGGCAGGCCACCCGGAGAGGCGGAGCCGTTAATTTCCTTACTAACCACGGCCTTTGTTCTACTGGTG
>CAJUBM010000125.1 GCA_910584735.1 uncultured Muribaculaceae bacterium | reverse complement strand
TCAACTTTAATCATGCCGCCTAATTTGTATAGGTTTAATCTGATCACCTACTTACAAATTAAAACAAACAATCTTTGCCTATTTTATAGAGTGTGGCATCTCCATTATATGTGTGTTTAAAAGAATAAATGTTTCTTTTTGATTACTTTGCTCTAATAACAGAAAGTATGCCACGCGCATAGACATTCAAGATTCAAAATCATTCTATTGCCAAAGTCAATATCCCGGCTATGCCGCAATTGATGCAATCTCTCCTTCACTGACAAAATATAAGTAAGACAGATTTGCCTAATTCAAATTCCGGGGTGTCAGATTCAGACAATCTGACACCCCGGATTCTTTGGCTGACGATTCATGTAGTAGGCGTAATTGCTTCTTTTTAAGATGGGAGCATCCGAAATTCCTTTATGTTTATCTTTTTTGAGGTTTTTTGCAGTCTGTTATGCGGTAGGTTCAACATTATGGCATACGGTTTGTTCTTATTTTTAAAGAAAGGAGCTTTTGCGGCTTCGTAATATTGTGATAATTAAGTGATATAAATGATATGAATTTCAACAGTTTCACTATTAAATCGCAGGAAGCTATCCAGAAGGCGTTGGAATTGACGCGTTCCGGTGGCCAGCAACAGATTGAACCTGTCCACCTGCTTAAGGCGATAATAACTGAGGGGGAGTCGCTTGTAAAGTTTATATTCCAAAAGGTCGGCGCCAACCTGGCTATGGCTACCCAGCAACTCGACCGGGAGATTGCCGCGCTGCCCAAGGTGTCGGGCGGTGAGCCGTATCTTAGCCGCACGTCTAACGATGTGCTTCAGAAGTCGCTTGACGTGGCTAAGAAAATGGGTGATGAGTATGTCACGCTTGAGGCTATGCTCCTGGCATTGTTCCAGATTAATTCGTCTGCTTCCACCATCCTTAAGGATGCCGGTCTGAGCGAGAAGGAGCTTAACGGAGCCATAGAGGAATTGCGCAAAGGGAAGAAAGCTACCGACCAAAGCGCCGAGGACACTTACAACGCACTGTCGAAGTATGCCATCAATCTTAACGAGCGCGCCCGTGCCGGTAAACTTGACCCGGTGATAGGGCGTGATGATGAGATCCGCCGTGTGCTCCAGATTCTGTCGCGACGTACGAAGAACAACCCCATGCTTATCGGCGAGCCAGGCACGGGTAAGACGGCCATAGCCGAAGGTCTGGCCCAGCGTATCGTAAGGGGTGATGTCCCGGAGAATCTTCGTTCGAAGCAGATTTTCTCCCTTGACATGGGGGCGCTCGTGGCCGGAGCTAAATATAAGGGGGAATTCGAGGAGCGTCTGAAAGCAATCGTGAACGAGGTTACGCAGAGCGATGGCGAGATTATCCTCTTTATAGATGAGATTCACACCCTCGTAGGCGCCGGAAAGGGGGAGGGGGCTATGGATGCCGCCAATATCCTCAAACCGGCCCTGGCACGAGGCGAACTACGCTCTATCGGCGCCACTACGCTTGATGAGTATCAAAAATATTTTGAAAAAGACAAAGCTCTTGAACGTCGTTTCCAGAAAGTGATGGTCAATGAGCCGGACGAGGCATCGGCCATAGCGATACTCCGAGGGCTTAAGGAGCGTTATGAGAACCATCATAAGGTACGTATACGTGATGAGGCGATTATCGCGGCCGTTACCCTCTCCGAACGGTATATAACTGACCGCTTCCTCCCCGACAAGGCTATAGACCTCGTCGACGAGGCTGCTTCCAAACTGCGTTTGGAGATAGATTCCGTGCCCCAGGCTCTTGACGAAATTTCGCGTATGATTGCTCAGAAAGAGATTGAACGCGAGGCAATCAAACGTGAGGGTGACAAAGAGAAGGTGCGTGAGATTGAAAAGGATCTTGCCGCCATGCGTGATGAGGAAAAGGAATTTACCGCCAAATGGAAGGCCGAGAAGGAACTTATCAATAAGATTCAGCAGAATAAGATTGATATAGAGCAACTCAACTTCGAGGCTGACCGCGCCGAGCGCGAAGGTGACTATGCGAAGGTGGCCGAGATACGTTATTCGCGCATACATCAGAAAGAGCAGGAGAACAAAGACATACAGGAGCAACTGCGGCTTATGCAGGGTGAGAAAGCCCTGATAAAGGAGGAGGTTGATTCGGAAGATATTGCTGATGTCGTCTCGCGTTGGACGGGCATACCCGTAAACAAGATGGTTCAGAGCGAGAAAGAGAAGCTGCTGCATCTTGAAGAAGAACTTCACGACCGTGTGGTTGGGCAGGACGAGGCAATACGCGCTATTGCTGATGCCGTTCGTCGTTCGCGTGCCGGTCTTAACGACCCCCGCCGTCCTATCGGTTCGTTCATATTCCTCGGCACCACCGGCGTGGGTAAGACTGAGCTTGCCAAGGCTTTGGCCGAATACCTGTTCGATGATGAGAATATGATGACCCGTATCGATATGTCGGAGTATCAGGAGAAACACGCCGTGAGCCGTCTAGTCGGCGCACCTCCGGGATATGTAGGTTACGATGAGGGTGGACAACTTACCGAGGCTGTGCGCCGCAAACCTTACTCGGTGGTTCTTTTCGATGAGATAGAGAAGGCGCATCCCGATGTGTTCAACATCCTGCTACAGGTACTCGATGACGGACGTCTGACCGACAACAAGGGGCGTATGGTGAACTTCAAGAATACCATTATCATCATGACTTCGAACATGGGTTCCAACGTAATACGTGAGAATTTCGCCAAGATGACTCCCGAGAATCGCGATGAGACGGTTGAGAAGACAAAGCTCGAAGTCTTGGATATGCTCAAACAGACTATCCGCCCGGAATTCCTTAACCGAATCGATGAGACGATAATGTTCACGCCTCTTAATGAGAAGGAGATTGAGGAGATCGTAGGATTGCAGGTGAAGGGTGTTAAGAAGATGCTCGCGGCCAATGGAATAACCCTTGAGGTTACGCCTGCTGCATTGCATTTCCTTGCCGAGGAGGGGTACGATCCTGAATTCGGAGCCCGTCCCGTGAAGCGTGTAATCCACCGTCTGGTGCTCAACCGCCTGTCGAAAGACATTTTGGCTCAGACCGTTGACAAAGATCGGCCTATCATCATAGACGTGAAGGATGACGATCTGGTGTTTACAAATTGATTTTTTGAATAGATACGTTGCGGTATCCGTCAGGATTGAATTGCCGTCAGGATGCCGCAACGTTCATAACCAACTTTCTTAACTTAAGGGATATGAAGAAATTACTTTACTTTTTGATGTTGCTGCCATTGGCATTTGTGGTTTCGTCCTGCGATGATGACGATAATAAGATTCCCGATGTGACAATACGCACGACTGTCACCAATGCCGTTATGAAGAACAATGTTATATATGTTGTTCAGGGGGAGACACTCGGTCTTGAAGTGTCAATGATTAACCATACGAATGAGGATGGCCAGATGGGTGTTATCTCCTTTTATTGGGATCATTATCTGCTTGGCGAGGCTGTGACACAGCCTTATGTGTTTGAAATCCCGACTGACAACCAACCTCTCGGCATACACCTGCTCCAGGCCCAGATGCCCGTCTATGTGGTTGATTACCCTATTTGCTGGGGATATTTCGATTATCCGGTAAAGGTGGTGGCTTCGGCTGATGAACTTCCCGACTCTCCCGATGAACCTACGATTACCGGTTCTGTGAATCTGAAGACAAACTGATACGCTGTGATGTCTCCGGGCGGTATGCCGGGCAATAATCCGGTGCCATAACGCGTTATAACGTTATGGCACCGGATGTTTGTTCCACACCCTTGGTTTCAGTGGTGGTTCCCGTTTATAATGCTGCGCAATGGCTTCCTGAGCTATTTCGCTCGCTGGTTTCCCAGACCTATGAGGCTTGGGAGGCGATTCTTGTGGACGATGGCTCCACTGATGGTTCGGCTGAGATATGCCGGCGTCAGGCTGCGTCAGACTCTCGTTTCCGATTGGTAAGCAAGTCTAATGGTGGTCTGGCTTCCGCTCGTAATTTTGGATTGGAGCATGCTTCTGGCATCTGGATATGCTTTGTCGATGCTGATGATATGTTGATGCCGACAGCTTTGGAGCGTCTTTTAGAGGTGGGAGTTGCTTCTGGTGATAGAATTGTTGTGAGTGACTTTCATTATTCAGAAATTCCACAGAAGAAAGTTGTATCAAAGAGTTATGAAAGACATAATTTCGATAAGGCTATTGAGATGTCTCTATATCAGAATCCGCCTATGAATCATTCATGGGGTGTATTATTCTATCGCGATGTATTCTTCCCTGGCGGCCCAAGATTTCGGGAGGGTAGATGGTATGAGGATTTGGACATACATTATCGTCTTTTCGAACGGGTGCCGTTTGTGGTGTTTCTGCCGGAAAAATTGTATTTTTACCGCCGTAATCCGTCAAGTTTCATTAATACTATGTCGCAGGGACGTTTTGACTGTCTGGCGGTAACGGATGAGATTTTCGAACATTACAAAGACACTCCATTGGCACCGGCGGCTGCCGACCGCCGTTTCAGTGCTTACTTCAATGTGTTAATGTTGCTTCTCAAAACAGGATATCAGGCTGACGATATAATGGAGAGATGCCGTGTGGTGGTCCGGCAGGGACGAATGAGGGCATTGCGGGATTCCAAGGTCAGATTTAAAAATAAAGTAGGGGCGTTGCTTTCGTTCGGCGGAATCCCGTTCCTGAGACTGATTGCACGGTTTTACAGATAGAATTACAAAAGATTTACCATGAGAGTCATAACACTTAATAATGCCGGACTTGACTGGCAGACACGCGAGCTTGCCCGCAAGGTATTGGCAGACCATCCGGCGCCATTTACCGCCGTTCTATCGGTGAAGAAAGGTGGGAGCTATGTAGCCAATTCGTTCCTCAAGAATTTCCCGACAGACAACATGGCTGCCTATGGAGAGATAGACCTCCACCGTCCGTCAACGAAATATAAGAAAGGACGTCTGGTGAGGATGCTTCCCCATGTGCCTCTCTGGATTCTCAACACCATGCGTTTTATGGAGGCATCAATGCTTAAGCTCCATCAGCAGCTTAAGGAAGGGACGGCTCCACATGTAGATCTGCCTCCGGAAATAGAGAAACTTGTCACTGATGTGGATGTGCCAGAGATTCTGCTGATAGATGATGCGGTCGACACCGGTAAGACTGTGCGTGGAATAGTCGATGCCATCCTGCGCTCCAATCCGCAGACACGCGTAAAGGTTCTGGCTATAACGGTTACCACAGACTCTCCCATGATTATGGCCGACTATTATATTTATCACGATGCTACGTTGGTGCGTTTTCCTTGGTCTAAGGATTACAAGAATCGTTAAGTGATTTTATAAGTAACTGTTCAAAATAATTTCGACCAGTTACTTATATCTTGTTAAGCATCCTCAAAATGAACTTTCTATGGTTGTGGTAGACCTTGATGGGACGCTGATTAAGGCAAATTCATTCGTCTTGTTCTATAGATTTCTGTTTTCCGCAACGTTGCGGCGGTGGAGATTGCTTGGTACAGGGCGCATTTGCGCATGGGCATTGTTAAGGCGTATGAGGCTTATCTCCCATCGGCGTTTCAAATGGGAGATTATGAAAGTGGCTGATGCCGTGTTGCTTGATGGTGATTACAAGATTTTCGCGGATGAGCTTATTAACTTTATAAATCCACGGGTAGGGGAGTATGTGTCGGCACATAAAGACGTGGTGCTTGCCACGGCGGCATCCGTTGAATATGCCTCCGAGCTTGCCCGCCATTTAGGCATCCGATATTATGTGGCTACAGAGCGCCCTCCGTCTCTGAGGTTTAAGGATTACGTAGAATGTCGTGGTAGCGAGAAGGTACGCCGGGTATCGGAGGCGTTGCCTGACTGTAGGATTACGGAGGCTATTACCGACCATATGGACGATTTGCCGCTTTTGTTGGCCGCGTATGGGAAGCAGGTGCTTGTCAATCCGGCATCCACCACTTTGGCGGCTGCTACAGAGGCCGGGTTGAAGCCTGAGATTTGGGAATAATTTTGAACAGTTACTTATAGGCCTGTTTGCGTGTCGGCTGCTTAGCTCTTTTCCGAGAGTTCGAGCCACCGCATCTCTTTTTCATCGAGAATCTCGCATAGCTCGGAGAAGCGGAGGGATTTTTCTCCGATGTCTGCCGCCGTGTTTCCGGATGCGAACAGAGCCTCAAGTTCGGCTTTCTCGGTATTCAGCTTTTCCAGTTCGATTTCGAGTTGTTCCAACTCCATGCGCTCCTTGAACGTCAGTTTCTGCGGACGTTCCTTTTTGGGACGTTCTGTTTTTGGCTGGCTCTTGGCCTCGGTGGCTGCGGATTGGTTGCGGGCTTTCTCAGCAGCGAACGCGCGATATTCCGAGTAGTTGCCTGGGAAATCCCGTATCACTCCCTCTCCTTCGAAAACGAAGAGATGGTCTACTATTGAGTCTAAGAAGAAACGGTCGTGGGATATAACCAATACACACCCTTTGAAGTCAGCGAGGTATTGTTCAAGTATCCCCAGCGTTACTATATCGAGGTCGTTTGTCGGTTCATCCAGGATGAGGAAGTTAGGCGAACGCATAAGCACCGTGGCCAGATGCAGTCTGGCTCTTTCCCCGCCGCTGAGTTTTGAAATCTCTTTCTGTTGGTCTTTCGGAGTGAAAAGGAAATGTTGCAGGAACTGCATGGGGCTGAAATGCATCCCCTCGTTCACCACTATATCCTCAGCCAGGTCGCGGACTGCGTCAATCACCTTTTTCCCCTCGGGAAGAGAGATGCCATTCTGACTGTAATAGCCGAAACGTACCGTCTCTCCGACATCCCACCTGCCGGAGTCGGGCGCGATGATGCCTTGGAGCATCTTTATGAATGTGGATTTACCTACTCCGTTGGGGCCTACGATTCCGACTTTCTCATATCGTGCGAATATATAACTGAAATCGCCAACAATCTTTTTGTCGCCGAATGATTTAGATATATGTTCGGCTTCGAAAATCTTATTCCCGATATAGGTGGAGTTGACATTCAGGCTAACGTTCTGCTGTGACAGGTTGACCTTGGAACGCTCCTTAAGGTCATAGAAGGCATCGATACGGTATTGGGCTTTTCCGGCACGTGCCTGAGGCTGGCGGTTCATCCATTCCTGTTCACGGCGCAGGGTGTTCTTAATTTTGGCCTGCTCCTGTGTCATGGCGTTTATGCGCTCCTCGCGGCGTCGGAGATAGTTGTCGTAATTGCCATGATATATGAAAGCCTGCTCGAAGTCAATCTCTATAATAGTGCGGCACACACGGTCAAGGAAATATCTGTCGTGTGTCACCATGAGGAGCGTGGAACGCGACCTTTGCAACCGCTGCTCGAGCCATTCTATCGTTGAGATGTCAAGGTGGTTCGTAGGCTCGTCAAGTATCAGTATATCAGGTTCGGATGCAATCAGACGTGCAAGGGCGATACGCTTTTTCTGTCCCCCGGACAGGTTGTCTACACGTGCCTGCATATCGGTTACCCCCATCTGTGTAAGCAGTACTACCGTACGTTCCCCAGTGCCTTCCGGGGCATCCGGGTCAGGCTTGGCGGCTTCCTCCACGGTTATGCCGGAAGGAAACTCTATGACCTGTTCCAACATGCCGATTCTGAGCCCCGACCGCAGTGTTACCTTGCCGCTGTCGGAGGCTTCTTTGCCGGCGATACATCTGAGCATGGTGGTCTTCCCGGTACCGTTCTTGGCGATGATACCTATTTTATCACCTTCATTTACACCGAAAGTGACATCGGCAAAAAGCATGCGGTCACCAACGCTCTTGGTTAGATTCTCTATCTGGAGGCTTACTGCCATGATATATATTAGGCTTTTAAGTAACTGTTCAAAATTATTTTATACTAACCGGTCTGACTATTTCAATGTTTC
>CAJUBM010000124.1 GCA_910584735.1 uncultured Muribaculaceae bacterium | reverse complement strand
TAAATATTAATATTTTAATAACAGTGGTAAGATTTTTATCGCACCACTACTAAACTTACTCATATAAAACGCCTGTTGTCCGATGGAAGATACCGATCCCGGTATGTCCAACGTCTGTAGGGGGACATAATAGAACGCGTTGTCTTCAATAGTTGTAAGTCCGTCGGGAAGGGTGACGTTTGTTAATCGGGCCTTATAGAATGCCTTGTTGCCGATTGTGGTCACTGACGAAGGTATGTTTACCTCTGTAAGGGGGGTACTTGCATTAAGGTCGGCGCTGGTGGGGCTTTTCATAATCATTCCGAAGAACAGGCACTGTGGAATTTCTGTAAATTCAGGATTGTTTTCGGGAAGTGTCACGGAGGCTAATTTTGAGCACCCCTGGAACGGTGAACTGCCATTGCTGGAGTTGGAAGGGGTTGTCTCTATCGTTGTCACCGAGTTGGGAAGTATGATGGACGTGATAGGCGTGTATGCGAACGTTCTTTTCTTGATTGTGGTAAGGGCGCAGTCGGGGTCGAATGTGATGCTGGCCAGCGACAAACACTCATAGAAAGCTCGTTCCCCCAATGAGGAAAGGGTGGCCGGGAGGTGTACGGAGGTCAGTCCGCTGCTGACAAAGGCGCTATTGCCTATTGTCTGTACGCCTTCCGGGATGGTCAGGGTTTTAAGCATAGGGGTCAGTTGGAAGGCAGAGTTTCCGATTTCTTTAACCCCTGCCGTAATGACGACATCTGCGAGAGCCGGCAGATTGTAGAACATGTTGTTTGGAATCTTGGCGAGATTTGCCGGCAATGTGACTTTGCGAAGGGCTGTACAGCCATTGAACATTGAATAGTTGATACTGAAATCCTCAATGGAGGTCACCCCGTCAGGGAGGGTTATCTCGGTTAAGGATGTGCAGCCCTCGAACAAGGTTTTGGGGAGGGTGGTGAGTTTCGAGCCATCTTCGAATATGAATCGTGTCAGGGCGGTGCATTTGGCAAATGCACTGATGCTTAACGAAGTAACTGTGTTAGGAATTTCGAATGAACTGATGGCTGTCCCGGAGAACGCATTTGGACCTATGGATGTAATACCTTCCGGGAGGTCTATGTGCGTTAGGTTCTTGCATCCTGAAAACGTTTTTGATCCTATGGATTTTGCCGATGCCGGCCATGATGTCATTTCCGTTATGCCGGCTCCTTGGAAAGCGCCGCTGCCTATGGCCCGGATATTTGCGGGTAGATTTATTGCTTTCAGGCTCGTGCAGAATCCGAAAGGTGCGGCACAGTTTGACAGGGTTTCAGCTTCCCACTCGAAGTCCGATGAGTTTATGGTGGTTAAGGATTCCGGGAGTAACACTTCGGCAAGGTCGGCGCATCGGGCAAATGTGCCGTATTGAAGCGTGGTGAGCTTTGTATGCGATAAATCTGCCGAAGTTATACCTGATTTATAAAATGCAGCATAGCCCAGGCTGCGTAGTGTGGACGGGAATATAACAGACTTCAGGTTAGTGGTATGGGAAAATGCCCCCGTATATCTTTTTGATGAAGTCGTGGGGGAGTTTGATGACTGTTGGATATTATAGATTCCTTCGCTGATAACGACGGAGGTTATGTTGGTGTTGCCTGTGAAGGCGGTAGCCCCGATATAATCCACTTTATAAACCTTATCCCCTTCGTCGGAAGTGATAGTGATTGTTGAAGGAATGGTTATATCGCCCGTGGCTCCGGCTCCCGATGTGAGAGTGGCTGAGTAGTTGGATGCACTTGTACCTGATAGGGTGTAGGTCATGCCGTCCTGTGTGACGGTGGTTTGCGCTGCCATCGTCAGGGGTAGCAGCGCCACGGTGAGAGATAGTAGATGTTTTTTCATAAGGTTTGTGATATATTTAGATCAGTATGTAAAAAGTGTGTCAGTGTGTTTCGGCATGGGAGGGTGGTCCCTGCCATCAGGTTGGGAATATAAGCTGTCAGGTTATGAAGCTAATATATTGATAGTTGTTAGGTATCGAAGCAACTTTTTGGGTTGTTTTCACAAAGGTAAGTATAAAAATTACCCCCCAATTTATTAACAGTATTTAACTATTAATCTGACCTTTGGCTATGTGGGGATATAGATTCGGAGGAAATGCGTAAATTTGCAGTTGATATGGATTTGTTAGAGATTGACAGCAAGGAATTTGCTGATATGTTCCCTGCGGAGAATACGCATATATATAATACTGCGGCGTTTGCCTGCCTTAATCGGGGGCGGTGCGGGCGTCTGTCCTTTCTCGCTTTCCGCGACAGCCGCTTGCGCGGAGGACTTGTCTTGGGTTTGCGTGAGGGCGATGGATGGTGTTCGCCATTCTCAGCCCCGTTCGGAGGTCTGGTGGTGAATCGGGGGCAGAGGGTAAATGAGATAGAGGGGATGTACCGGCTGGCGGCCCGGTTTGCCGGGGAACGGGGACTGAGGGTGACATTGCCCCCGGAATTCATGGATGCGGATCTCTATGCTAAGTCAGTGAACGTGTTGACACGCCTCAGCGGTGGCAGAGGAGTGGCCGAATTGAGCTATCATGTTGATTTGCGCGGTCTGGTATCGGCGGAGGATTTGTGTAACCATGCCGCCCTTAAAAACTTGCGTAGGGCGCGTACGGCAGGTTTCATCTTCGAAAGACTCGGGACGGATGCCACGAATATAGCCCGGATTTACGATGTGATACGGCAGAACAGGGATAGCCACGGCTATGTGCTGCGCATGTCGTTGGAGCAGGTGGTGGAAACCTCCGCCGTAGTGCCGATGGAACTGTTCCTCCTCAGTCTTGGAGAACGGCCTGCCGCCTCGGCGTTGGTCTACCGTATAGCGCCGCGTGTGGTGCAGGTCGTATATTGGGGCGATATGCCCGGTTTTTCAGACCTAAGGCCGATGAACCTCCTGCCGGTAGAGATTTTCAACCATTATATCTCCCGTGGCGATGTTGACTTCGTCGACATCGGCCCTGCGGCTTTGGCCGGCGGCACGCCCAATTACGGCCTGTGCCGCTTCAAGGAAAGCATCGGCTGCATACCCTCCGTGAAGTGGAGTTTTGAAGTGTTATAAAATTACAGACTGATATGAGTGTAGCCTTATAAAGTGGTGTGCCATAAAACAACAGTGTGCCGGGATGCGTGATTCCGGCACACTGTTGTCTGTATGGAGGGCAGGGGTTATGCTTTGCCTGCGAGTTTCTCTTTCAGGGCGGCAAGGGCCTCGATGTCGCCAAGGGTGGTTTTCTCAACCGGGGTGGTTAGCGCGGGAGCTTCCTCGCGGGCCGGACGGTTGGCGCGTTTTGCCTTGCGGGCCTCGGCGCGTTCTGCCTTACCTGCATCTTCGAAGATGCGGCTGTGCGACAGGATGATGCGCTTGGAATCTTTGTTGAACTCGATTACCTTGAAGTCAAGTTTCTCGTCAACCTTGGCCTGTGAGCCGTCTTCCTTTACGAGGTGCTTGGGTGTGGCGAAGCCTTCAACGCCGTAGGGGAGTTGTACGACTGCGCCCTTGTCGAGCATCTCTACGATTGTGCCCTGGTGAACGGAACCAACGGTGAAGATGGTCTCGAATACATCCCAGGGATTCTCCTCAAGCTGCTTATGGCCCAGGGAGAGGCGGCGGTTGTCCTTGTCGATTTCAAGAACCATGACATCGATATCGGCACCGATCTGGGTGAATTCGGAGGGGTGCTTAACCTTCTTGGTCCATGAGAGGTCGGAGATGTGGATCAGGCCGTCAACGCCTTCTTCGATTTCAACGAATACGCCGAAGTTGGTGAAGTTGCGAACCTTGGCGGTGTGCTTCGACCCAACGGGGTAGCGTACCTCGATATCTTCCCAGGGATCTTTCTTAAGCTGTTTGATGCCGAGGCTCATCTTGCGGTCTTCGCGGTCGAGGGTGAGGATTACGGCCTCTACCTCGTCGCCGACCTTCATGAAGTCCTGTGCGGAGCGCAGGTGCTGGCTCCATGACATCTCGCTTACGTGGATCAGGCCCTCGACGCCGGTGGCAACTTCGACGAAAGCGCCGTAGTCGGCCATAACGACAACTTTGCCCTTGACTTTGTCGCCCACCTTGAGGGTGTCGGCGATAGCGTCCCAGGGATGGGGCTGGAGCTGCTTGAGACCCAGGGCGATGCGTTTCTTCTCGTCATCGAAGTCGAGGATAACGACATTGAGCTTCTGGTCGAGTTGCACAACTTCCTCGGGGTGGCTTACGCGGCCCCACGAGAGGTCTGTGATATGGATGAGGCCGTCAACGCCGCCCAGGTCGATGAATACGCCGTAGGAGGTGATGTTCTTGACGGTACCTTCAAGTACCTGGCCTTTTTCAAGCTTGGCGATGATTTCGCGCTTCTGCTGCTCGAGTTCGGCCTCGATGAGTGCTTTGTGCGATACAACGACGTTTTTGAACTCGGGGTTGATTTTCACAACCTTGAATTCCATGGTCTTCCCTACGAACATGTCGTAGTCGCGGATGGGCTTTACATCGATCTGCGAGCCGGGAAGGAAGGCTTCGATGCCGAATACGTCGACAATCATACCACCCTTGGTGCGGCACTTGATGAAGCCCTTGATGATTTCGTCGTTTTCGAGGGCCTGGTTGATGCGGTCCCATGAGCGGGCTGCGCGGGCCTTGCGGTGCGACAGCACGAGCTGGCCTTTCTTGTCCTCGGGATTCTCTACGAACACTTCCACTGTGTCGCCGACCTTGATGTCGGGGTTGTAGCGGAATTCGTTCATGGGGATGATGCCGTCTGACTTGTAGCCGATGTTAACCACGGCCTCGCGTTTGTTGAGGGCGATGATGGTACCTTCGATTACTTCTTTGTCCTTGACGGTGTTGAGCGATTCGTCGTAGGTGCGGGTCAGTTCCTCGCGTGATTTCTCGCTCTTGTTTTCGCCTTTTTCGTAGGCATCCCAATCGAAGTCTGCGATCGGGGTGTTTTTGATTTCTTCAGTCATTTAAGACAGTTTTTGCGTACTCGTCGTCCCGGTTGTTTCCGGGGCAGCCGCGCGTACGCGCTAAGTGGTTGTTAATTAAATTGATAAATCGCTGCATAAGGTTGCCCTTGCATCCGTGAGGGCGCAAAGTCCCCTTATGTGGCCGTTAAGCCGCTGCAAAGGTACGATTTTTCGGGGGATTACCAAAAAATTTTTCTTTCCGGCCGGGAATTGTCCAAAGATTATAAAATACCACTTAGTCCGTGAGGGCCAGTAGGAAGCGGCCGGAGGTATGGGTGAAGGTTATTATGCCCAGGGAGGCCAGCCGTGTTATGGCGTCCTCGGCGGAAGGGAGTGAGATGTGGGCTTCGAGATGGAATCGGGAGGGGTCGGCAATGCCGTGTTGCCCGAGATATTGCAGCAGGGCGCGCTCCGCAGGGGAGAAGGTGAGCAGAGAACCTTCGGAGGAGGCGCTGCGTTGCCAGGAGCGCACCATTATGTCGGGCACGGCGATGTTCTCATCGGCCACGCGCAGATAGGCGCGCAGGGTGGTGCCTTCTTCGCGCACGAATACAGGCCGGGTGGCGCAGCGGGGGATGGTGGCGCGATATACCACGGCTCCCCCTTCGCAAAGGAAGGCTGTGATGTCGACTTCCACTTCCGGTGTACAGTAGCTGCGGGCTGCGGCCTCAATCATATAGATGTCCTCCTCGGAGCGTACGCCGGCTATGGTGCCGTTGTCTTTTACGCCTATGAGGAGACGGCCGCCGTCGTTGTTGGAGAAGGCGGATATGGAGCGGGCTATCTTGCGGGCATCGGAAATCTGGAATTTGAAGTCCTGATGCTCGTGTTCCCCCTCGTCGATGAGGCGCTGTATGTAGTATCGCCCCTTTATTGCCTTTATATCCTTCACCTGGGTGTCTTTGCGTATTCCTTTTATTCAGGGTAAACAAGGTTTTCAGGCGTGGGGTTCAGCAGTATTTCGTCAAGGTATATCCGGGCGGCCCTGCGGGCGTCTTCAAGATTCATGAACGAATAGTTGCCGCAGTCGCGCGGGGTGGCTCCGGGTATGTCGCGCTCCGTGCCGGGGAATGTGGCTATGAATTCGAAGGTTTCCCGCAGCAACGGGAGGATGTCGGCAGGTTCCGGATTGCCTTGGAGGATGAGGTAGTTGCCGGTGCAGCACCCCATGGGGCCCCAGTACACAATCTTAGCGCCCCACAGGGGATGGTTGCGCAGGAAGGTGGCGGCAAGATGCTCCATCGCATGCAGGGCTTCCGGCGAGAGGGCTTTCTGACGGTTCGGCTCGGTCATGCGTATGTCGAATGTTGTGAGGATGTCGCCTGAAGGTGTGGTGTCGCGCCGCGATACGTACACGCCGCGTAGCAGCCGGTTATGGTCAATCGTGAAGGACGCTATCTTTTCCATATCGGTGGGGATGAAAATGAGGAATATTGGCTGTTTATGCCAGACAGGTTTTCAGGATATTGAATGTGGCTTCCGGGGCCTGCGACCAAAAGTTTTGGTATTGGTCGAGATGGTCGTCGGCTCCGGGATAGTCGCTGACCACGCGTATCATGGCGAACGGCACACTGTGCATATGGCAAACCTGCGCTATGGCGCCGGACTCCATGTCTATAGCTATTGCATCGGGATGGAGCGATAGGATACGAGCAAGGTCCTCCGGTGTGTCTACAAACTGGTCGCCCGAGGCTACCAGTCCATGTTTCAGGGAGGCGATGCCGGAGAGTGCCGGCAGGAGAGCGTTGCCTTCCGCGCAAGAATAGCGGGCCGGATGCCCCTGCACCTGGCCGCGCACGTTGCCGGGGCCGCACCATACGTCATGGTAGGCAACCTCTTCGGCCACCACCACGTCGAGAATCCCGGCGCCGCGCCCGGTTCCGCCGGCAATGCCGGTGTTTATTATCAGGTCAGGTTTGAATTCCCTGATTAGAAGGAGGGTGCCGATGGCGGCGTTCACTTTCCCTATGCCGCACTGCATTACGACTATGTTGTTGGTGCCTATCCGGCCGGAATGAAATTCTACACCGTCTATTATGCATGAGCGGGGGGTGTCAAGCGTGGGCAGCAGATGTTCCAGTTCGGCCTTCATGGCCACTATTATACCTATTGTCATTGTGTTTTCGGTTGTTGTAGGGTGCAAAGTTACGAAGATGTTAATTTTTTTTGTGGGGCGTTCAGTGAAAAAAGCCTAAATTTGTGTTGTTATAATATGGGGGATGCGTAATTCTGCGTATTCTTGTAAAATAATCGCTAACTAACAACTTTCTACTATGAACTATAAAGCCAACGGATTCTGCTCATTGCTAATACTGGTGCTGGGCATAGTTTTTATCTGCTACGACAACCAGTTGATAAATAAGGCCGTACTGATACTCTGCGGTGTGGCGTTCTTTGTGCCGGGACTTCTATCGGTTGCCGGTGCGCTTGTGAGGAAGGCGCAGTCGCAAAGCTCCTTCTCGAAAGCTTTGCGCATCATATGCGGTATCAGCGGAATGGGACTTGGAGTGTGCATATGGTGCGTTCCTGAGGTCTTCCAGCCGGTTATTGTGTATCTTTTCGGGGCGCTCCTTATTTTAGGAGGCATCTATCATCTATTTATGCTGTCATCTCGCCATCGGGCTGCGGAATATCCGGGCTGGCTTATTGTAGGACCGCTGTTGAATATCGCTGCCGGGGTGGTTATGATTGTTGTAGATTATTTCCATCATTACGGCGTAGGGTTCGAGCGTAACGAATTTTGGCTGATTCTTATCACGGCTATATGCATGATTATCTTCGGGCTTACGGGGCTTGTTATGTCCGTTATGGTGTATAACCGCTATCGCCGGGCAAAGAAAATCAGCCAAGTAGAAGCAGAGACTGATGATGCGGTCAAGCCGGCTGAAGAGCCTGAGGCCAAGGCTGAGCCCTCGGAGGAGTACCAGGGTCATTGATGCCTGCTTTTGAGATATTACACGCTTTATATTATAGCGATGCCGGATGGTAGTGGCGCCGGACCTCCGGGACGGCAGGCCACCAGAAGAGGCGGA
>CAJUBM010000123.1 GCA_910584735.1 uncultured Muribaculaceae bacterium | reverse complement strand
GTCTGCAAAGGTAAGTTTTTTATCACACAAACACAGGTTTATTACTATGCGCCCAGACCGGGCGGAAAACGTGGCCGTTTGCGCCCATAGTGTAGTCGAACATGAACAGCTCGCGTCCGAAGGCTTCGTAGTCGAAGAACCGGGCGAGGTCGCCCATAGTTTTTTCGAGGTTGTAGCATTCCTCGACGATGTGCCGGGCGAAGTCCTCCTCGCTGTCCCATTCTCCGCAGTAGGCTTCCTCGAAGTCGTCGAGATCATCGTGGAACTCCAAATAGTCGTCGACAGCCTCGGCGGAGTGTTTCTCACACATTTCAGTGTATTCTTTGATGTGGTCGAAGTCTTCCTCGGTTATGAACCCCTCGTTGTACCATTGACGGGGGAAGCACTCGAAGTCCTGTGCCATAAGCTCGGGGTCTTCCTCGTCGGCGTGTATCGCCTGGCAGAAGTTTATAAACTCGTCGTAGTCGTCGAAAGTGGAGAGGTCTATCCACAGGCCGCAGAGCGAGCCGTCGTTGTACTTGCCGTAAGTGCCGACATACACGGAGGGTTCACCGTCGCAGTCGCTTTTGTGTTCGGCGATAGCATCTTCGAGTTCGGGCACTGTGAAGTCCAGTTCGTGGAGTCGGTTAACGACTCTTGGAGTGATGTTGAGTTCTCCGAATTGTAATCGCATCTTGATTGAATTTTGAGGGTTTGACATAATGATTGTTTTTGAAGTTTTACACTGCCCCCAAAGTGCCTCCGGGCGGATAATGAGGCAAGGGTCGGAGGAATTTTACTACCCGTAGGCGTGGAGAAAATTCAGCCGATGTATTTACCCTTGACGTTCCGCAGGGAGGTAATAACTTTGCGGCGTAAAACTCAACCAATCATCGTGTCCTCAAAATGCCAAGATGCGGTTACAGGAGAGCTTGACTCACGCAGAGCGGTATGCCGCAACGAACCTGCCGGACTTCGTGCCCGACCGAAGATGCCGCCGACGGAAAGCGCACGGTGATCCCGGATAGTCGGCACTGACGGAAAAGCAAGTACACCGGCGGCGGTGCCGTCGTGGATAGCCCCGTAACGTCGGCAACTGCGACACCGAATTGCAAGGCGATGCCACCGGCGAGGCAGCCCTACCGCAAGCTGCACGGCACTGCGATTGCTCCGCCGCATAGCTATGTACTCCGGGGTTCGTACCCGAGGCAGACCGGCCAACCGCAGAATAGAGAAACACACCGCCCGGGCAGTCACCGCTGAAAATGAGTTGCACGATGTTCCGGCGACCGCGCAGCGGCCAACTGCGGAGTATGGGCCAGGCACCCGGCGCATCATCGTGGATTGCTACTCCGAACAACAGGCAATTTCGCCGCTTCGCCAATGAAGCCGTGCTGTTCACCACGACAACCTATGCAAGGCGCACCCGTTTTCCGTCGGGGCTGACCCCTCCCTCTCTCCCTCGGGTTGCTCCGCAAGGGGCGGCTCTTTGTACCGCTGAAAAAACAAAATCCGCCTACGCCTCACGCGCAAGCGGATTTCTCTAACTTCAAAATCTGAATATGACCTGCGGCCTCGCGGTCGCAATTAGCCTGTGGTTGGGATTGGGAATATCTTTGTCATTCAGCCGAGATATGACACTCGACAAGTGATTTGAGGGCGACGTGGGAGATTTCATAGAAAAATCCCGCGCCGTCGCCGTCGGGCAGACCGCATCGGTGCTCCACCTTTACCTTTGGGAAAGGCGGCTCTTTCGAGCCGATGAGCCAGCACCTGCCGTTGACATCGGTAACGGCAAAACCGAGTTTGAGGTGGATAGGGAGCAGTTCGTGTGTAAGGAATTTCAAGGTGGCGGTGTCTTGGAAAGAGCCGCCCTCTCTCTCGGTCACGCAACTGCACTGCGCATCATCGAAAACCCCGACAGCCGAAAGTGCTGTCAGCACCGGCACCGGCATACGGCAGATGCCGTGCAGGTCGACCCTGCGCGGCAGGTGGCGGCAGTCAAGCCAATGTATGGCCTTGACGCCGGGAAGTATTTGTCGGGAGGTTTTCATACTGAATTATGCTGTGGGGCGGACAAAACGGACACTTCCGTTTTTATGCCCCTGAAATCGGGATTATTTTTGTGAACTTTTCTTGCGTCGGTCGATGCGCCGGTATATGTCGCGCTTGCGTTGGTAGCGTTTGGCAATGGCGTTCCAGTTCTTCTCGGTCAGCTCAATGCCGTGCTTCTCCATAAAGGCATAAATGAGGTGATCCTGCCTTTGGAACACCGATGCGAAACGGTGGAGCGACTGCCACATCGAAATGTCGAAGCGGTTGCGTATGCAAGCGACGAGGGCATCACGCGCTTTCGGGGGCAGGTAGTAATAGCTCCGTGTGTCCTTGTTGCGGAAATTCGGCAGCTCGATAGCGAGCTTGCCGTCGCCCCCGAAGTCCGGCACATAGTCCGGCGGCGGTGTCTGCAAGAATTGTTCGAGCAGCCCCGACTCAATCGACCCACGGGTAAGCCGTACCGGGTCGGTGCCGCCCTGTTCGTGACGGAACCATTGCGCGAGATAGTCTTCGAGTTCGATGTAAAGGAGCATAGAGAAATGGCGTATTTATATATGCAAAGTTACTCAAATTCAAGCAAGTAGACAACGATTTGACGCTTGCTTAAAGAGTGACAATCAGGGATTTGGAGTGATAAAGCGGTACTTAGGAGGCGAGCCATGGCGAGCCATTCGGCCTGTAAGGGCAACAAATGGAAATGGAGAGGGCATATCCCCCCGGGGGTGACAGCGTTGACACTGTTGACACAGCGGCGAGCCGCAAGGAAACAGGCTGTAAAGGCCGCTTATATACAAATACTTATCTCTTTTTGAAATAAAAAAGAGTAATGAATATAAGTGGCAAGGAAGTGTCAACCGTTGGCTATGAAAATCTGCGAATTTTCGGAAATGGCTACCGTTGTCAACGATTGTCAACCGTGCGGTTATGGATTAAGACGTTGATTAACAAGGAGTGCTATGCCGTCAACGCTGTCAATCCGTGAACGCCGCCTTTTGCAGTCAACTGCAAAAAAGGAGAAAAAATTAAAGGCCAACATCGTTGTTGACCTTTATAAGCCGGGATAATGTTGCCGCCGCATCAAAATGGAGCATCTTCATCGCCGGTGGAGCTGAAAAGCGATTGAGGCTTCGGCGGAGCCGGAGCAACAACAGCCACAGCGGCTGCGTCCTCGTCGATTTCCTCCGTTTCGGTCATCACCTCGGTTTCGAGAGTCAGGCCGAACTCCTGTTTAAGTATCGAATAATCGAAGCACAGCGCTTTCGGGCGGTTGACTTTCTGCTTGCGCACCTGCTGGCCGTTGACCGACTCGAAAGTGTAGTCGGGCGTTCCCTGCGGAGTGAGCAGCACGAAGCGGTCTTGTTTGAGGCCCAGGAACGCCGGGTGCGATTTGAGATAGGATAAAGTGGTGGACCAGTTGGAGCGGTTGGCCGTAAGGTTCGCTCCACGTCCGCCGCTGAAAAGAGCCGACACCGCCGGGGCGTTGAGATAAAGGATTGGCTTCGCCTCGGCGAAGATCATATCCTCGTCCATAGAGATAGCGCGGAAGCGCTGTTGATACTTGATGCGGTAATGCGCTTTCTCGACGCACCGGCCCGAAGTCTGCAAGCCTTGCAGGTCGTTCCAGAAATTGGCGACCTCCGACGACTCCTTGGCATATTCATTTTGGTTGCGCATACCGTCGATAGCGCAGTCGAACAGGTCGGCGTAGCTGAAAGGCAGCTCGACGGCTGTTTCAAGGGCCCGGAAAGTGGCGAGCGGTATCACCCAGTTGCCGAAGATGCGGTCGTGCAGCTGCTCGTCCTTGACACGGGCAGCAAGCTCGCTTTTGGTGAGCGAGTATGCCTGTGGGAAATTCTTCTCGAACAGCGGACGCTGCGAGAGAATTTCGACGGCAAGGTGTGTCAGCCCCATATTGCAGAGTGCGACAAGTTCCTCGTATTTCTTGCGTTCCTCCTGTGTGAACGATGTTTTGGTGAAAGCAAGGAATATCAGTCGCGTAAAGAGCGCCATATCCTGTGTGGGCTTGTCCTGGCCGCACAGCGCAAGGCCGGTCGATACTATGGTCTGCGCCGCCATTCCGTCGGTGTTGGTGTTCTTCTTGGTCTGACCGCCGCCACCCCACACACCTTTGAGGTAAGCTATCTTGCGCACATCAAGGTCGTTCTTGTATTCATCGAATACAACGAGGGTGTTCACCGCTTGCGAAACGCGGTCGTTCATCGCCGGAATTGAGGTAACGCCGAGGTTAGGAGGGTCGATGCCGTGGACGAAGAAAGATTGGAGGCAGGTGGCGAGCGTTGTCTTGCCCGTGCCTTTCTCGCCGAAAAGGTTTAGAATTGGGAAATGGCGTGTGCGCCGGAATATGATGTCACGGAACAGGCAAGAGAAAAGGTAGCATAAGGCCACCCGTGCGTTGTCGCCGAACACGTCGGCAAGTTTTGAGGCGAAGTCTGCGAGCCTCACGCCCGATGCGTTCTCGTGCACCATAAGCCGCTCGAACTGGTATATCTCGGGATTGTTGCGGTACATCTTTGATGTGGCCGGAATATAGTATGTATGGCCGTTGCAGTCGCGTATGATGCCGAGGTCGTCGACACTGCGGAAGTGGCCGTCGAGCAGTATGCCGTTGCCAAAGGCGAAAAACTCCCCGGCATTATCCCAGCCCAGCTTGCGGATACGCTCGGCGGAGTCGGTCTTGGCATAGGTGTATTCCTTTACGTTGTTGAGCTTGTCTATCTTGGCTCGCCACACGAAGTTGCCGAGCGAGCCTACACGTTGCTGAAAGGTCGAGAGCGAGCACAGCTCGGCCTCGGTCAGCTCGATAATGCGCGACTGCCCGAATTTGTTCTTCATCTGGAAAATACGGGTGCCGTTCCTTTCGTCCTGAATATGGTAAAGCGGTTCGAGTATGAAATTGGAGAGCCGGGTCGGCTCGTCGTCGCCGTCGAAAGTGAAATAGCAGTTGTCGCGTATGGTGAGGTTGTACTGGCGCAGAAGCTCGATGTCGCGCTCCCGTTCATTCTTCGGCGATGCAGCGGCTTTCTGCCGCGCCTCCCCTTTGGAACGGGTCAGCGCGTCGCGCCACAGCTTCACCTTGCCGTGCATCTTTGCAAGCTGCTCGATGCAGGTATCGAGTACGAGCGCATCTTTGACGTGTCGCAGAAGCTCCGCTATCTCGGCCACGCACTTGCGCTGCTCCACGAGGGAGTCGGCGGTGGCGAAGCGTTTCTCCGCGAGCCACACGACAAAGGGCTTTTCCTCAATCGAGGAATAGATCTCTTTGGAGAGGATATAGCTGTCGGCGTCCTGTTTGCCGACGGTGGCTATCTTCCTCCGCCGCTCACAGTCGCTTATGCCGTCGGCTTCGAGGGCTTCGATTTCAAAATCGAACAGCGGCACATACACGTCGCGGAAGTCGGCAGGGAGCTGCCTTACCGTGACATCGAAGCCGAGCTGCACGGCACGTTTGCCGTTATCCATTACGGCGACGAAGCCGGGGCCGTAAGGCTCACCCTCTTTCGGAGGGTCGGAGTCCGGGATAAAGCATAGCGACCGGGTATGCTTTTTCAGTTGCTCGAACTGCCTGTCGCTCCACGCCGTTCCGAGGGTGGCTACGGTGTTCAATATCCCGACCGACTGCAAGCGCAGCACGTCGGGCGCACCCTCCACGATGTTGAACAGCCCGGCCTCGCGGCAACGGCTCGCCCTGTCGAGTCCGAACACGGTATCGCTCTTAGTGAAGATGTCCGAGTTAATGGAGTTCATATACTTGGCGGTCTTCTTGCTCTTGCCGAAGTACCGCCCGGTGAACGCCACGACACGCCCGATGCGGTCGCGTATGGGTATCATCACTCGCTCGCGGAACATCGCATAGGCTCTGCCGTCCTCCGAGCGCCGCAGCAGCCCCGACTGGAAAAGCAGATCCTCGGGCAAGGCTCTGCTTTTGCAGTAGTCGATAAATGCGCGGCTGTCCTTCGGGGCATAGCCTATGCCGGAGGTGTCGCAAAATTCCTCGTTCCACCTGCTGTAAGTATAATTCCTGGCCGCTCTCGCCTCGTCGTCCATTTGCAGACGGAGCTGTGAGGTGAAGAATTGATGCGCCGCCGACAACACCGCAAAAAGAGCCTCACGCTTTTTGGCGGCTTGCAGCTGTTCCTCGTTCTGCTCCGTCCTGGTGTATTCTATGGTGATGTTGTGGCTACGGGCCAAAAACTCGACCGCCCCGTAGAAGTCCAGCCCCTCTTTCTCCATTGTGAACTGTATGCCGTCGCCGCCCTTGCGGCAGCTGTGGCAGTAGCAAAGGTTCTTTGCCGGAGATACGGAGAAAGAGGCTGTTCTTTCGGAATGGAACGGGCACAGCCCGAAAAACTCCGAGCCGTGGCGCCGGAGTTCCGTGTAAGGCTTGACAACATCTGCGATGTCAAGCTCCCTCACACGTTGTACGGTAGTTTCGCTAATCATAATCTGCTCGCTTTATCCCAGCAGTCGATTATCGCCCTGCCGGTGTATTTGAGGCGCGCCCGGTTGCCGGGATTGACAGGTTCAATCAGGCCGAGGGAGCGCAGTTTTCGTAAAGTCTTGTGACACACGCCAAGTTCGGCACAAGTTCTCTTAACCGAAAATACACCCTCGGGGTCACAGGTAGGTCTTGTTTCAATCATCGGGCGGCACACATTTCCGGCTCGTCCGGCACAAAAATAGTGTGCCCGGCCTCGCTCTCTATTATCTCTTTGGCCTCCGCAGGTATGCGGCAGGCCATACATTTCCAGTTGAAGAAGGTTTGCCGTTTCACCTTGAAGCGGCGTATAACGGCGGTTACGAACTCGACCCTCTCCCAGTAGGTGAGGGTGTCGAGAAAGGCATTGAGCTGCCCTGCCTCCCGATGCTTTATATCGTTGTTGGTATTCATATTCAGATTTGCTTGTTCCAGAATTTGAGTATTTCGCTGCCGAGATAATACTTAACGGCTCTGCCACCGCGTCGATGCCAACCGCATTTAATCTCGCAGGTGTTATGGGTGTACTTATATAGCGAGTCGCGGTGAATTTGCAGCAGCTCGCACGTTTCCTTGATTGAATATTTGGCAGTAAGGACTACCAGAGGCTCCTTTGCTGTCATGTCGGTTCTTCGTTAGAGGGTACGTTTCCGACCTCGTCTGCCGGAAATAGTTCATCGACAGGTACATTAAGGATTGCAGAAATACGTTCTTTTGCTTTGGCATTCGGTACCTGAACACCCGAAAGCCATTGACGCACGGTTGATAGTTCACGGCAGGTTGCTTCTGCAATCTCTGCTATGAACACCTGCGCCGGGCTTGGTTGCTCTTTGGCTTGTTGGTAGAGTTCTTTAAGAGTCATATTGTATTATTTTGAAAGTTTAGTAATTTTAACATTCAAGAAGAAAATTATTGCACCAATATATTTGTAATAATAGGCAATAATTGTTACCTTTGCATATCGGATTTAGTTATTGGCTAAACGATGTAAAGGTAGTTTAGTTGCAAATGTACTAAATATTACGCAATATTAGTAATTATATTGCGTGAAAATTACTAAAACATCTTAAAGTTATGGCAAGATATGACTTTCAAAAATTGCGGAGTGACCACAACATCACGCAGAAAGAGCTCGCAGACAAGTTGAAATTGTCGCAAGGTTTTCTTTCAAGCGTTGAAAAATGGCGCAATCCTTTCCCTGACGATAGGGTGCAAGATTTACAGGCGGTATTTCCGAATACCGACCTCTCGCAATATGAGGTTGATGAAGATACTTTGCCCGACCGAAGTATTGGAAGCCACAACAAGTTCTCGCAAATAGACATCAACAACCCCGAGGTATTGAAAAAGCTATTGGATATAGTAGAAAAATGTACTTCGGAGTCCGACGGTGCGAGAAACGCAGAAACAAGCGAGTCCTCGGAGTGGCGCAAACGATATGACAAAGTATGCGCCGAACTTGATGCAGTCCGAAGTGAACGCGACAAGTATATGAAAGAAAAGTACGAATTGCAGTTTGAAATTTTCCGACTCAAAGAGTTGCTTCTCCGCAATGGTATTGAGTATGAGGAAAAAAAGTAAGAAACAAGAAGATTTCTTATTGAGTATTGAGAAAAATTTCGTATCTTTGCGTTGTAAAACAACTTGCGCATCACTTGCGCAAGATAGAACACTGAAATAAGTCCCTTATTAACAGTTACTTGGAGAGGCTACGCTACTTCTGGAAAGCGTGTA
>CAJUBM010000122.1 GCA_910584735.1 uncultured Muribaculaceae bacterium | reverse complement strand
CTATAAAGTTACCATTGCCAAAAGTGTTATATAACAGAAGCGGTGTGTCAAAAAAATGAATTTTGACACACCGCCTCGGATAATGTTCTTCGTTGGAAGATTAGTGCCTCCGAATTATGACACATTTAATTGTGGATAAGAGGGATTACTGGCCGTCAGGGAATTTGCGGTAATATTCTTCCAACATGTTGCGGATGTTGAAGTAGTAGGTATCGGTGGTTACCTTTCCTTTGCTCCCACCCTTTTTCTCTACCTCGATGCGGTCGAAATAAGGTTCCTCATACTGCTGGTTGCGGGCCACGGCGTTCTGGAAGTTGATGATGTTGTACTCGTGGCGCGGGTTGATAACATACCATGCGTGCTCCTGGTCGGCCCCGGTGCCTGACGAGATTATAGCCTGCAAAAGATGGTTGAGGCGATACTGCCATATATTGGCACGGTTCACCTTGCCTCGCGAACGCAGGGCATATATAAGATAGTTCATCTGCGAGAGGTTGAACGGGTCATCCTTCAACACCTCCTCAGCATAATATATTATTGAGTCAAGCTCGGCCCGCGTGTGGTTATTCTTGTAATATAGACCGTCATTCTTCGTAGACATATCGCTGTGACGGTAGGGGTTGAAATCCTCTTGGAAAAGAGCGCCGTAATAAAGATGGCGGTAGTCCTCCAGGTTCATAACGGTCTCATTCTCCTCATAACGCGCGAAAAGTTTGGGATAGTAATACGGCGAGGAGGGATTGGAGACATCGGCACGTATCTGCTCCAGATCCGGGGCCTTAGGGGTGATTTTTTCCTTGTGACGTGCCGGCGCCGCAACCGATGAATAGGCTGCCGCCATAACGCATACACTTATTATCAGCAGATATAAAAGTTTCTTCATCACATTCAATTTATTGTGCCGGAACCGGCCATCAGGGCCACTACCGACAACGCTACCAATACCATAGTCACCACCGTAGGTGCACCTACGGCCACAACCGAAGGCCAAAAACGGTTACCGGCTCCTCCTTTCAGACGCATGAACGCTATCGCTCCAAGCAATACGCCTGCAACCGCACCGAGAACCATTCCTCCCTGACCTATCAATGTCCCTACGGCCGTAAACGCCAACGCTCCACCGGCCACATAAGCCCTAAGAGGGAAAGGGGTGCGCACCATTCGCCCGCGAATCATCTGTATGCCCACTACAAGGATAACTATGACCGCCCAGAAAAGCAGCACACGCTGAGGAATCGGCGCAAAACCCGACTTCATCAAAGCCCATGCGCCAAAATAAGCGGCTATCGCTCCCTGCACGGGTTTCATAAACGCCATCACCAGCGCATAGCTTGACGCCAGGGCGCCTATTATGAGGAGGAATGTAGCCATAGGTCTGAAAGTGAATGAACCGGGATTTTCCGATACGGATAAGTTGGCGGGATGGAAACCGTCTATGATATTATAACCTCCCAGCGAGGTAAGAAGATGTCACTTCTGATTACAAATTTAGTGAATTTAGGTGAAACAAAACAAAATGCCCATATACAAATCACACTTTTTAAGTATTTTTTCGGCTAATTTAACCAAAAATCAGTTAACAGATTACTGATTTCTGAGTATTGCCGAACCACCCGCGCAGCCGTAATTTTGCATCGTAAAAACCAGGGGAGCAGGCCTCGGGAAAGAAGCCGGATGACCCCGCTTAAAAGCACATAGATGAACATACGTAATCTATTCGCCGCAACCGCCATAGGCATTGCGGCATTAACGATGAACGGTAATGAACCGCCTTCCGAAAAAGAACAGCGACAAGCCCCGGAGAACGGCGGGGGAGCCAAGACCTCTACATCGGTATGGAACCGACTTTCGGTCGGAGGATACGGCGAGGCCGTGTTCACCCGCAATTTCTATAGCGACAACTACCTGCGTTATACCGAACCGCAGAAGTACGGCAACTCCTCGCACGGCCGGTTCGACATACCCCACGCAGTGATATATCTCGGTTATGATTTCGGCAAGGGATGGTCGTTCGCATCAGAGATAGAGTTCGAGCATGGAGGCGTGGAGGCTGCCGTGGAGATAGAGACCGAAGAAGCCGGCGAATACGAAACCGAAGTAGAACGCGGCGGCGAGGTGAACCTCGAGCAGTTCTACATCCAAAAAGAGTTCATGCCACAGCTAAAACTGAGAGCGGGTCTGCAGGTTGTACCCATCGGCGCCACAAACTCCCGGCATGAGCCGGACCAGTTTTTCGGCGTCTACAGGCCCGAGGGGGAAAACACCATAATGCCCTGCACGTGGCGCGAAGTGTCGATAAGCCTCTTGGGGCACGCCGGCAAATGGGGCTACCAGGCTATGTTCATGCCCGGTCTCGACTCCGAACGGTTCGGCAACCAAGGATGGATCCACGATGGCTCGGCGTCACCCTTCGAATTCAAGATTGCCAACAACTATGCCTTCATGGGACGCATAGACAATTATTCCGTCCCGGGGCTGCGTCTCAGCATAAGCGGTTATGTCGGCAACTCATTCCGCAACACCCTATATCCCACTTCCTCCACAAAGAACGACGGTATACACGGCACAGTAACAATCGGTTCGTTCGACTTCGCATATAACGCCCACAACATCATAGCCCGGGGATATTTCAACTGGGGACATCTCTCCGACTCACGCCACATATCACGCTTCAACATAGCCATGCCTAAGAACTCCACCTCAAAACGGCAGGAGGTAGCCTCCGATGCCGTATGCACCGGCATCGAGGCCGGCTACAACCTCTTCTCACTATCCCCCTCCCTGACGGCGGCATCGCAGCGGTTCTACGTCTTCGGCCGATATGACTATTACGACTCGATGGCCCGGACAGACGGCACGACATCGCTCGGATGGTGTCACAGGCACAAAGTGACAGCAGGCGTGAACTGGTACCCCATCCGACAGATAGTAATCAAAGGGGAATACAGCTACAGCATACTCAAAAGCGCATATAACAACGAGCCGTCCGTATCTATAGGGATAGCCTACACCGGATGGTTCAAATAACACCCTATAACACGAAAATAAAACATCAACACATTATCAACTTATATTATGAAGATTTTCAAACTGCTGGCAATAGGAGCCGCCATAACGCTGCTCGCATCATGCTCTGACAACAACGATGAACCGAACAACGGAGGAGATTCCCTTTCCGAAAAAGAACTGACGCTACAGAAAGCCGCTGCCGCGTATGTAGACAACACGGTGCTTCCCACATATTCCGAGATGGCCGAATCGGCAGTGGAACTCCAGTCGCTCTGCCGCGATATTCGCGACAAGTATGCCTCCGGCACACTCTCCCGGGACGATATAGAGGCCGCCGGAAAGGCCTGGAAGAACGCCAGGAAGCATTGGGAACTTTCTGAGGCCTTTCTGTTCGGCCCCGCAAACACCCACAACATCGACCCTCACATAGATTCATGGCCCCTCGACAAGGCCGCTATGGACGACCTCCTTGCCGACATACGCGCAGGCAAATCGTGGAGCCTCGAAAACAACGGCGGCTACGGCCTGATCGGATTCCACGCCGTAGAATATCTGCTTTTCGAACTATCGGCTGATGAGAACTCATCGCTCGTACACTCCACGAACTACACTCCCGAAGAACTGGAATATCTCTGCGCCGTGGCCGATGACCTCTGCCAGCAATGCGTATGCCTTGAGGCATGCTGGGCCGGGACATCCAACATCTCCTCACACAAACAGCAGACTCTTGAAGACGCCGAGCTCGACTACGGTGAGAACTACGGCCGGGAGATGAAGAACGCCCGACAGGCAGGCTCCCGTTTCAAGACCTACCAGGAAGTGGGAGAGGAAATCCTACAAGGGTGTATCGACATAGCCGACGAGGTGGGCAACACCAAAATCGGACGGCCCCACATGGGTTCTTCCGAAGAAGATAAGAACTATATCGAATCACCCTACTCCCTCAACTCCATAGAGGACTTTGCCGACAACATCCGCTCCATCGAGAACGCCTACACAGGCTCAAAAGCCGGTGACGCATCCATAAGCGACTACATCAAGGCGGTAAGCCCGTCAACCGACACCCAGGTACGCCAGGCAATAAAGGATGCTATCTCCGCCATCGAGGCCATACCCGAACCATTCGCAAAGAACGCCACAGGAGCCCTCGCTGGAAAAGCCGTAAAGGCTGCCGGTGAAGACCTCGTAGCAGCCCTTGAAGAAGCCCACGCACTCATCTCACGCAACTGATTCCTGAAAGACTTGACAAATCATGAAAACCAACCTATCACGCCTATACATGCTTCCTCTGGCAGGACTTGCCGCCCTGCTGACGGTGTCCTGTGCGGATGAGGAGATTAAAGACGAGCCGGACAAGCCCGGTGCCGACAAACCCGAATGGTATTATTCAGGCGGAGAGTTAGGCACATCGTTCCTATTCACATCCAATGCCTTCGAACAGCCATCTCCGGCAGTGGAGGAGCAGGGGTTCTACCAGCAGTTCAAAAACGGCGAGGCTCTGTTTGAAAAGCCATTCATGGCAAACCAGACGGGCGTACGTTCGGGCCTCGGCCCTGTCTACATCCGCACCTCCTGCCTCCACTGCCACCCCAACTACGGCCACGGCACACGCCTGCCCGAAGGTGCTTTCAACACCGCCGATCCGGGTAACGGCTGCCTCTTGGTGGTTTATAATCCAGAAACTGAGGGATATGTTCCCTGGCTGGCGGGTATGCCGCAAAGCCATGCCGTTGCCCCTTTTAAAGCCCCGTTGGACGAAAGTAAGATTACAGTAAAGTGGCTTGAGGCCACCGACCGGTGGGGTAACCGCTTTGACGACGGCGAGACCTATTCGCTGCAATACCCCGAGGTGACTATGCCGTCCGATGCCATATACGTGGTACGGCAAGGATATACCCTCCCCTCCGACTATGCCGTGAAACTTGAATCTACAATCGGAATCTACGGCACGGGGCTGCTTGACGCCATCGAAGAGAAAGACCTTCTGGCACAGTATCGTCTCGAAGAGCAGGACGGCTACCTCCCTAACGGCCTGAACCCTGCTTTTTACGCCGCAGGACAATGGACGGGTATGTATTCCAACTCACTCCAGGGCAACGGCACGGGATACGCCCGCAGGTTCACATACGCCCTCTCACGCGGCCCGCTACAGGATGCCGCCGGAGCCAATGCCATATGGAATATCACCAACGTGACGCGCTCCGACCGCCGTTACCACTATCTTGACGCGGCGGGGACCTACGCTGAATATTCCGCCAAAGACCCGGAAGTGCAGGCCGGATTCGATGCATATCTCGAACGCATCGACCCCACGCACAAACATACCGACTGGTGGACAGGCACCTCCGAGGAGCGTATAAAAAAATACCTTCTCGCCAAAGACCTCGACCCTGAGATGTCCGACCAAGAATATACCGACCTGATGGTATGGCATCGCGGTCTTGCAGTGCCGGCCGTGCGCGATGTTGACGACCCGGAAGTGATACGCGGCCGCGAGCTTTTCTCGAAAATCGGATGCGCCTACTGCCACCGTCCCTCCTGGACCACGGGGGACGACCAAATCCAAGACCCGGCACGTTTCTTCAAAACCGGCAACGAACTTCCGCGTTATCCGAACCAAAAAATATGGCCTTACACCGACATGGTACAGCACAAGCTGCTGATGGCAAACGACATTCGTGGGGGCTGGTGCCGCACCACCCCGCTGTGGGGACGCGGCCTCCACCAAAAGATCACAGGTTCTCCCACAGCCGACCGTCTGCACGACTGCCGCGCCCGCACGGCAATGGAGGCAATCATGTGGCACGGCTATTCGCCGCAGTCCGATGCCAACCATTCTATCGAGCAGTTCAGAAAGCTCCCCAAAGCCGACCGCGATGCCATAATCCGCTTCGTTGACGCCATATAGCGATACTAAGACACCAATAAGACACTCTAAGCAACTGTTTGTAACGCAACTATGCACAGACTGTTAAAAACCCCTTTCACCCTTTTGATACATATTGCCCTGGCCATAATCGTGGCCGGGGCATTTGTAACCCATTTCTATGGAATACAGGGATCCGTGAGCCTCATCGAAGGGACAGGCCCGGTCAACCGTTTTGAGAAAAGCTCCGGGCCGGGGGATGGCTCGCTGCCGTTCGCACTAAGTCTCGAACAAGCCGAAACCCTCTATTATCCAGGCACTACTACTCCTATGGATTTCCGCTCCCGCCTCAAAGCCGGTAACGATACATTCTCCGTAGCGATGAACCGCGTGGCCGAGATAAACGGATGGCGATTCTACCAGTCGGGAATGGGAGAAGGCTCTTCCAACCTCTCCGTGACATACGATCCTTGGGGAATCGGCATCACCTACACGGGCTATATCCTGCTCGGAATCAGTATGGTGGGCTTTTTCTTCCAACGCAAAACCATATGGCGCGCCCTTTTACGTAGCAAGGCTCTGACTGTTCTGGTGTTCTTACTTCTCCCATGCTTATCACACGGCGCGGAGACGGACGGTCTCAACGCCATGCAACGTCCGTTAGCCCGGAATTTCGGAAAAATACATGTCTATTGGAACGGCCGCGTATGCCCCTTGCAGACCATGGCAATTGACGTAACTACCATGCTATACGATTCGCGAAAATACAAAGGGATGACCCCGGAACAGGTACTGTCAGGGTGGCTTTTCTACTATGACGAATGGAAGCGCGACTACGATGCCGGGCACCTCATCCCCACCAGCCCCTCAAAACTCAAAAAAGAGGAGGAGCGCCGGGCCATGATAAACTGGCTCGGCACAGGGGCGGCGTTCCGTATATTCCCATATCATGCCGCCACGGGGCGTATGGAGTGGCTCTCCCTTACCGGGAGGAGACCCTCGCAGATGAGTCTCGACCAATGGATTTTCATGCAGACCTCCATAGCCGACATACAGGCCCTTATCATGGATGGTCGGAACATCGAAGCCGACCGCCATATCTCAACCCTCATCGAAAAGCAACGGGAATATGCCGGTGCCGGGGTCTTGCCATCTCCCGGAAAGTTCAAGGCCGAAATCTTCTACAACGACTATATCCGCATCCCCCCCTGCGCGATACTGCTATTAATTGTCGGAGGAATAGGGTCATGGTACTCCCTGCGCAAAACCAATCTTATTGACACCTCGAATATTTGTCACAAGTTTTTCCAATATCCATATCTTGAGATTTGCGCCATCGCCGGAAGCATCTATCTGTGCGGCATCCTGGCCCTGCGAGGTTGGATCGGCTCCCACTGGCCGCTGTCAAACGGATGCGAGACCATGCTATCCATGGCCTTTGCGGCAACAGCAGGCGCAATCTTCATACGTCAGCCATTGATTAAAAGCGCACTCATCACTGTGGGCGCCATGGGTACATTCGTAGCCGCCATGGCCGGGAAAACGCCACAGATAGAATCGCTGATGCCGGTTCTCGGCTCACCGCTGCTCTCCATCCACGTCATGTTAGTGATGTGTTCCTACGCACTTTCCCTACTTATGGCCATACTGTCAGGCATAGCATTGATGCGTGGTGGGGATATATGCAACCACCTCGCACGTATCAACGCGGTAATCCTCCTCCCTGCCGTCTTCCTCCTTTGCGCCGGCATATTCGTAGGCGCCGTGTGGGCCAACCAGTCGTGGGGACGCTACTGGGGCTGGGATCCCAAGGAAACCTGCGCCTTAATCACCCTCCTTGTCTACGCCATGCCGCTACACCGCGCGTCACTACGCCGGATGCGCCGTCCGCGAACCCTCCACTGGTATCTGCTATTAGCCATAACATCGGTTATCTTCACCTATTTCGGAGCCAACTACCTGCTTCCCGGCCTACACTCCTACGCCTAATCCGACATAAATGCGTATCTTTGCGAAAATTACCCCAAATACCACATATGAAAAAACTATTATCTTTCTTTGCGTTAGCCGTAATCGGTGCTATCAACTCCTTGGCCATACCATTTTTCCAGCAGGGGACATACGAATCTGACGTTATCCCGGGCTTGGAACAACAGGCATTTATACATTGGGTTGATGATGAAGCCGGTTGGGACATCACCGGCGAGACAGAGAACACACCTAACGGCGACCTGGTGATAATAAACGCCGACAGTATGGTCATCGCACAATATTACATTTATTGGTACGCCTACCCCACCCCTGATACAGTGATGCTGGTAATACCGATAAATAACGACGGCAACGAAAATCTAATCCGCTTAGTCTTCGACAAAGACTTGCAGCTTATATCCTCCGATGAGGATTTGGATGGTGCACCTCTGGAAATCCTCGCGTTTGCCCAACGGATATTCAAGCGCATCAACTAAAAAGCGAAAATCACCATCCCTAATGGTAACCTATATGTAGCCGGATGGTAGTGGCGCCGGACCTCCGGGACGGCAGGCCACCCGAAAAGGCGG
>CAJUBM010000121.1 GCA_910584735.1 uncultured Muribaculaceae bacterium | reverse complement strand
GTGGTAACTTATAGTGGCGCCGGACCTCCGGGACGGCAGGCCACCCGAAGAGGCGGAGTGGAAAAACATAAGCTATTCTTTGTATAGAAGTTGGCATTTTTAATTCGGCTGAGCCTTTTCGGGCGGCCTGTCGTCCCGGAGGTCCGGCGCCACTACCATCCGGTTACATTAAAGATACCACCGTTTTGAGAGAGAAAAGCATTTATTTGGATTTTTGAGACAACGCCTTGGATAATGTTTTTCGTTGGAAGATAGGTGTCTCCGAATTATGACACATTTACTCGGCTTTTTCAACTGAGATTATCTTAATATTTTTAATGAAGTTGACCAATCATTATGAAAAATATCATAAGGTTAATTATTTTAATCACGCTCTCATGCGCAGCTATTTCTGCATGCAGTAATGATAACGTAACCTCAAATGTATCATTTAGTTTTGATGCACCATATTCCATATCAGAAAAGAAACCTGCTGACTCTGACTATCTGGAAATATTTCTTGATGCTGACGGGAAGGTGTTTCTTAAATTTGTTGGTAATCCTAAATGTACGGAAACATCTACAGCCAAACTCAAGAAAGACATTCTGCAATCTGCTCTTGAAGGATATAACGATCTTCATCCCGGCGAACATTTGAAATTGTCGGATGATGCCGTACGTCAATTTGTTAATGCCGAATATATCGGCTCTTCCTTGAAATCACTCGCCGCCGGTAATCCGGCTACTTCCATTGGACTGAAGCCCTCGGACAATTCCGAGGATATGCAGTTATGGCTGAACGCTGCATATAAGAGCTCGCCTGCGATGAATGAAAAAATGAGGGATGGTTCCGGGATAATCATAAAATCCTCCCGAGACACTCCATTCTCCCATGTCAAGAAATTGTTGCGGTGCCTTTCATTCAACCGATTCAATATTGTCTCATTTGTGACATCTCCCATGAATGTGTACAAGGAGATTGAGAGTAGCTTCGATTATGAGATTCCAGATGATGGCTTTAAGAACTGTTATGCTATAACCGTGTATCTTCCGACTGTTGTGAACGAAAAGGTGGAAATAGCAGGAGATTATGAACCAAAATATCTTCCTCTCATAAGGAGCGATGACGGGGCTGAAGAAGAACTGCCTACTCTCTCTCTTGACAATCTGCCTGCCGATTGCGTGGTTCCGCTTTGTGTGGGAGGCGATTTCCCATCTACGGCCTATGCTTTATTCTTCAATTATAAGGATGTGTCACTCCCGGATGTCACAAATGATCGACTAACGTTATTTGGAAGAAACCGTAATTCTTTAACTTACCATCTTGTTAGTTATAATTTACCACATTACAGGAGGAGAGAAGAGTTAGGAATGAAATATATAAATGATGAGGTAACTGATGCGGAGTATTTTCGTAAAAAACGTGAGATCGCAACATCGGATGCACATGTACATCCGGTGATAGTCTTGAAAATGAACTCCGATGCCACACTATCTACTTTCGTTGCAACCCTGACGTTGTTCGAGCTTACTGCAAACTACGATTATCGCATCATTTTAGACTGAATTTTTCTTTGGCATGATGTAAATGTGTCATAATTCGGAGACACCAATCTTCTAACGAAAGACATTATCCGAGGTAACTTTATAGTGGCGCCGGACCTCCGGGACGGCAGGCCACCCGAAGAGGCGGGGCGCACCCAATGGTTAAATATAACATGCATCATATCAGGATGTTGTCTGATAACACACGTCTATATGGCTCCGCCTCTTCGGGTGGCCTGCCGTCCCGGAGGTCCTGCCACTATAAAGTTACCATTGCCAAAAGTGTTATATAACGAAGCGGTGTGTCAAAAAGATGAATTTTGACACACCGCTATTGATGTTTTATTATGTTTTGATTGGTTACATCACAACCAGTTTGACTGATTGTGAGCCTATGTTCACAACGTATATGCCCGGAACCACCTGGATTCTGCCGGTATTGGCTATGACATCACTGAACACTGTCCGTCCAAGAGTATCATAGACAGATACTTGTTGGTCGTTGCAGTTATCTATGATTATATAGCCTTCTTGCGAATAGACCTTTATGGCATCATTCCCGATGGAGGGCAGGGATGTTGGAGACAGTATGACGGGTTTTGTCGGCTCAGATTCTCCGTAATTGCGATAATATGCCGTCACGCTGTATTCCTGGCTTCCTTCAATTGCATCGCTTCCGTTCCACCATGTGTCTTCTACATTAGGTCCGGCCTCCCCGTTACGGTAGATGTTATAGCGTTGGGGGGTAAGTTCTATGCTCGCCGCTCCTCTGTATTGCACGTGGTCGATATGCAACATGGTGGCAGTACCCTTTATGCGTGAACGGATGGCCATACGCTTTGCCCCGAGTGGTAGGTGGGCGCTAAACTTGGTCCATTCGCCTGCAACAGGTGAGAGTCCGGCCATGCCGTCGACAATACGGAAATCATCAGGATCAGTGCTTCCCGTTGAATAATATACGTCAAACTTTGGCGGGAAGCGCCATATAAGGCCTCTTGCCATGAAGGAGACCACCTGGGCCGAGCCGTCAAGCTCGGGAGTGATGGCCCAGTCATCGCTCTCGTTGTAGTCGGCGCGATAATATGCCGCGAGAAAACGCGGGTCATCATAGCCCCACAGCAGCCGATCGAAAAATACTTCGGTCGTTGTGGCGTCATATACCATGAAGGATGTGGCGTCTATCTCCGGCTTGTATCCCGGCACATTAAGGTTTGACAGATTATATTCCCCCGTAGGATAATTATCACGGTCGATGAAAATCCAGTCTTCGTAGTGCTGTACGAATTGCTCTCCCTTAGAGAAGCTTTCCGAGACCTGTGGGTGATAAGGCTCCGAGGGCGCTTCCCATTCCAGTTTCGGCCTTCCTGTGTCATCAATCGACCCGGTAAGATTTTCCGGGCGGGGTAGATGTGTGAGTTTTGGTGCGACTATAGCATCGCGGCGGTCGTTTGAGACATTTGTATCGCCGGGCTTGACCACCACGGCTCTCATTTCAAGATATTCCGAGTCTCCGAGGTCAGGCATGGTAACGGGACATTCAAAGTCTATGAAATCGCCGGAGGCCAGGTTATTGCCGCTAAATACCGTTGACTCACCCCCTGCACTCAGGATAACATCGAATTTATCCGCACTCTTAAAGCCGTGGTTTGTTATTCTTACATTTGCTGTAAACTCTTTGCCCGGCTCGGCATAGTCGGGTACCCGGAAGCTCTCTACTGCGAGGTCTGACGGTGAGATTGATCGTATTTCAATGTCGTCAAGCGGTATATATACAAATGTTTTGATAATGCCGGTGACTTTTATCTGGATGGTTTTTCCGGCAAATTCTTCGAGACTTACTACCATATGTCCCCATGAGTAATGATGTGGTGCCACTTCGCAAATTGTTTTATTGCTAAGGAGCGTCCATTCATTCGTTCCAAGTGCTTTTGCATATACCTGGATCTGGTTCGTGTTTTCTGATACACCGTCGGATAAGTTATGCACATAGCATGAGAATGCAGGATATTTGTGCCCTGAGAGGTCGACATAAGTGGTAATCAGGGACGCTGAGGCATCTATTTCATATCCGGTCATCGCTATGAAGCAGTCGGTTTGATTATCTGCGATATCTTTGCCGAAACATCCTGTTGATAGTATCGATTTTAATGCCCATGAGCCTGCATTGTTCTCAGTGTTAGACCAGAGTGTGGTAATCGGGAAGTGGTCTGATGTGCCATTTGAGAAACGGTCAACAAACTCAGAAGATGGCGGTCCCACCACGATTGGCTCCGACCATGTGCAATTGTCGGAGCCCGATTCATTTATCGAATAGACCGCGTACCTGTTCCATTGCTGGGTCGTGGGTTCGTCAAATTCAACTTCTGTATTATCGGTCTTGATATATACCGAACCGGTTTCGTCCTTGAACAGATAGCTTACGCGTGACGGGTCTATGGTATTGCCGTTCTTGTCGGTTGTTACAGGGGTCCATGTCGCGCGCATCCTTCCGCCGGATAGTTTCTCAATCTTGAAATCGGACGGTGCGGCTGCTATATCCTGCCCTACGAACGCGGTCACGGCATCAGAGATTTTGCCCGCTCCGCCGTCATTGTATGCTACGGCTGTCCACGTAAAGTTCCCGGGTTTGTCAATATCCGTGTCTGTAAATGAGACTGTCTCTCCCGGCTGGGGATTGTCAAAAGTCTTTATAACGTTGCCATTGCGAAGGACATCAAGTTTTTCAATCGAATTAAGAGTTTGTCCATTGATATCCTTGGAGGGTAAGGTAATAGAGACATCTGCCTTTAGCTCGCCGTTGATGTTGCGTTTGATACTCGTTATTACAGGTGCAGCCGGAGCATTGTCGGCCACGCCTTGACTGTACTCGAAAGAGGTGATATGGATGGCTCCGTCGTTCTGGTTGTTGATGTTGAACGGCGTACACCTGAAGCCGAAATAATACAGGCCGGTGTTCTGGGGGGTAAAGCTCATTATCAACTCGCCTGATTCATTTACGGTATTATTGATTTTCCAACTGCCGAGTTTCGTTCCGTCAACAAGAGCGGACGGAGTATTACCATCTGACACGAACATCTGGAACTCAACCGGGTTTTCGGGCGAGGAGATGTATGCGTTTATTTTTACAAAATAGGTCTTACCTCGTTCCAGACGGGTCTGCGGGCCGATGAGCCAGGCTTCATCGGCTGAGCTATTGTCATTTTTGTAAATGGTCAGGTTGGAGCCAAGGTTGCCGTATTCATTTATGTATAACGATCTGATCAGCCTTACGCTGAGAGGTTGGTCGTTGTTGTCGACTATACGGTAGCCTGCCAGAGACGAAAGGCTGGTATTATCAAAGTCCTCTTTGAAGGGGGGCGTAGCGTAGCCAAGTGGGTAGAAGTTTGTCTTGCCGGCTGAATACGATGGTATTTCTTCGTTGTAGGTACATACGGTATAATGCCATAAAGTGAAGTTCTCGGGAAAGTCGGCTATAGATTCCCGGAATTCGCGGCTCTTTAGACCATCGGCTACTACTACTTCATCGGGGTAGCGGATTACTTTGTAAGTGAGGTCGCCGACCGATATATAGCCTTGGGTATATTGGGTGTCGGGTTCATCCCATGTTACAACGAATTCATTTGTAGCTTCGTCAAATGCCAGGGATGGATTTACGCTGGGGGGTATGGCGCGTCCGGCATATGCCCTGGTATTTGTAGCTTGTGACTCAAGTGTGCCGTTTATGATTTTTACATAAAAGTCATAGTAATTATCTGTCGGTACCGTGACGGGAATCTGCACTCTTTCCCCGTAATCACAGTCGCCTGTAAGGGTTTGACCCTCAACAGTCACTTTGTACGACAACTCGCCGTTTTGCTCTCCGTTGAGATTGGCCGAGGGGACATTGAACGAGATAATGCCCGTCAGTGACTTGCCTTCGAAGCTTACGGTTACATCTGTGGGTGCCAGGGGGGTGTCGGGATTCCGTTTCGTCACCGCGAAAATCCCTTTCGGGTTGAATCCGCTCTCAAAGGCTGATATAATCCTTGCATCCCCTGATGTCAGATCTACGTTCAGCAGTCTGGTCTCTCCGTTCTCACGCTCCTTTACGAGCCAGTAGAAGCTGTTTGTCGATGTGTCGATTACGGCGCCATCGGCAGTGCAGGGTTTCTGCTGTGTCTCTCCGATTTCAGAGGTGACGGTGGCGTTGCTTTTGTCAATCTTACAGAGGGTGCTTCCTGTGACGCCTGATGCATCCCGGGCCACTTTGATTCCATACATCTGCCCGTCTGAGTCAATCCCTATGGAGTTCCATTCACCCGGGATTGTCCCTATTGTGGAGGTTGACACGGTTTGTTGCCCTTCGTCAAATGCAATGGTGAATAATCTGTAGCCGCCCTCTTCTGCCGGGTTGATACAGTATATGTGGTTTGTCACCGGGTCAAGAGCCATCGCCGATGAGACGGCGTCCGGTTCTAACAGTACCTCGCCCTGCATATTGAGCCATCCGTCATCGTCCAGGTAGACATCAAGTATGTACCAATCCTCACCCCCGGTAAGTTCCGGGCCGTAATGATGTTGTACGAAATACTTGTTGTCAAAGTTTACGACCGTGCATATGTCGAATACATAGCTGAATTGGAAATCAGCCTCTGTGGCCGTGCCGCCTAAGGTTTTGGGGAGCTGCCATACTTTGGTGTTTCCATATGGGTCTGATGTAAGGGCGAACAAGGTGACATCCTCGCCGGATGCCTTGAGGGCCTTCATATGCGAGTGTGGGCTTTTCTGCTGTTGTGGTGATAACGGGAAGACCGGATGGGATTTGACTAATTTCTGGTAGAGTGGGATTGGCTGGTTCCTACATCCCGGGAGCTTTGATTCCTGATGTGTAGGCCGAAACTGGGCCGGAACCATGGCGGGCAGGAGCGCCATGCCTATGGCCAGCGCTAATCCCTTGAATCTGGATAGAATCATAATGGTTATAGATTGGTTAGTAAAAAGGTATTTGTTGATTGGTTACATTAAAAACATAGAGGGAAGTTGGATGAGGTTGGAATATGATGATTGGAATTCCATCATAGAATCATGATGTCTTTTTGGTTAGTGGAACCGATGGCAATTATTACCCCTCCCAATATATACTATATTGTATATTCAGGAGCATGGCGGATTGCCTGACGCAAAGATATGCAAAAAAATGAAGAATCACCCCCCCTATTGTTAAGTTGTGTTAAACAGAGTAACCTTGTTGACATATTTTACAAAAAAATGGGGGAAGTAGGATATTATTGTCGGTTTTAAGTATAGATCGATGCCTTATGTCTGTTTATTAGGTTGGCGAAAGGTTCATTTATATGTAAGGGCGTTGCCTTATATGTGAAAGCAACGCCCGGTGTATATTTTTATTGGATTTCTGATTTTTTTCAGGATTTACCTGATTTGTATTTCTTGGCCTGCTCGGCAATGAGGGCCGAGTCGGCGAAGTAGTTTATCTTCATGGCCTCGCGAACCTGGTTGAGGGTTTCGGCGGCTGCCTCGCGGGCTTTTTCGGAGCCTGTGCGAAGTATCTCGTAGACCTCGGGGATGCGCTGTTCCCAATAAGCGCGGCGCTCGCGTATGGGCGCTAACATCTCTTCCAATACGTTTATAAGCAATTTTTTTACCGTGCCGTCTCCCAGGCCTCCACGGGTATAATGGTCTTTTACCTCTTGGAGCGACTTATAGTCGGGCGCGAACCGGGTCACCTGCTCGTCTGAGGCAAATGCATCAAGATAGATGAACGGGCAGTTGCCTTCCAGATGTCCGGGCGATTCGATAGTGAGGTGCTCGGGGTCGGTGTACATGCTGTTTACCTTCTTTTTCACCTCCTTGGGAGTGTCGGACAGATAGATGCAGTTGCCTAACGATTTGCTCATCTTTGCCTTGCCGTCGGTGCCTGGCAGACGCATGCATACCTGCGTGTCGGGAAGCAGTATCTCAGGTTCTACAAGCGTAGGGCCGTAGATGTTGTTGAAGCGGTTCACGATTTCACGTGTAAGCTCTATCATGGGGGCTTGGTCTTCTCCGACTGGTACAGTGGTGGCCTTGAAGGCGGTGATGTCGGAAGCCTGGCTCACGGGGTAGGAGAAGAATCCCATGGGGATTGATTTTTCAAACCCGCGCATCTGTATTTCGGTCTTTACCGTGGGATTGCGCTGTACGCGTGACACCGACACGAGGTTCATGTAGTAGAACGCCAGTTCGCACAGTTCCGGCACGTGGGTCTGAACGAAAAGTGTCGATTTCGCCGGGTCAAGGCCTACCGAGAGGTAGTCAAGCGCCACCTCTATTACGTTCTGACGTACTTTTTCGGGATTGTCGGCATTATCGGTCAGGGCCTGCGCATCGGCAATCATTATGAAAATCTTGTCAAATTCGCCGGAGTTCTGCAGTTCCACGCGGCGTTTAAGCGAGCCTACATAATGCCCCAGATGCAGGCGTCCCGTAGGGCGGTCGCCCGTGAGTATGATTTTTCCCATCTGTATTCGTTTTTATTTTCCACAAAATTAGCGAAAAAATTCCTATCTCCCGCACAACTTCTCGGCATGGGGCTGGAAAAGTTTATTAGATGGCGAGGATAGACAGGTGTTACGGTATGAATCTACCGGGGCGCGGATTCCCAATTTATATAGGATTCCGCGCCCTGATAGACCGGTGGGGTGAGGTGCGTTATTCTACGGGTTCGAACTCGTCCTTACCTACGCCGCATATGGGGCATACCCAGTCGTCAGGGATGTCGGCAAATGCCGTGCCGGGCGCTATGTCGCTGTCAGGGTCTCCTATCGCCGGGTCATAGACCCAGTCGCATACCGTGCATACGTATTTTTTGTCCATAGTAGAAGTTTTTATGAGATTCATTAGAGTTTGGTGAAATAGAAACGCCGTTGATAATGTTATTGTTCAGTTTTGATGTGGCCGGATGCGCAGTGTCAATGTATCGGACAAAATATCAGGTGTTGTGTCAAAATTCGGAGACACCAATCTTCCAACGGAAATCATTATCCGAGGCGCTGTATCAAAATCCAAATAAATGCTTTTCTCTCTCAAAACGGTGGTATCTTTAATGTAGCCGGATGGTAGTGGCGCCGGACCTCCGGGACGGCAGGCCACCCGAAAA
>CAJUBM010000120.1 GCA_910584735.1 uncultured Muribaculaceae bacterium | reverse complement strand
GCAGCGTTGCAGTTTGATTTCTCGCCCGTCTATCTCAAACACACCTGTTACGGAGTGTTCCAGACGGTAGATAGGCTTTCCGTCCGTGCCGAGGGTCTTTACATTAAATCCCCCGTTGCCATCGCCACGGCCCGCGCTATCCTTTCCAAAGAGCAGCCAAAGGTAAGCATCATAGAGAGTGGTCTTGCCGGTGGCGTTACCGCCTTGGATAGAAACCACATCACTATCAAACGCAACCTCAAAGGAGCGTACACCCTTGAAATTCACAAGAGCCAGCGATTTGAGCTTAATTGTTTTCATGTTATCTGTGAATTATTGTGTTTAGCCTTTCGGCATTATTGATTGCCATCAGTTCAGCGCGTGAGTAATAGCGTTTGGCATTGAGTGCCGCCCCGTTGCGTTGGGGTGTTATCAATCCGCTTTCAACCCACCTCTTAACCCTAACCTCTTGGAATTGGCGATACGCCTCACGTTGAGAAATAAGGTCAGTAGCCGGGGCCGCGTCCTTTTGGTAGGTAGCGACACCGAGCGCGGCCATATCCGAGCATAGCGTCTTTAATTCGTACAACTCCATTGTTACGGTCATCACTTAGCCTCCTTATACGCTTTGATTTTGCGTGTTAGTAATTGCTTGAGGCTTTCGCCATCCTCATCATCAATAAAGAGCAAGTAGGCAAAGTAAAGCGAAGCAGCCACAAAGAGCCAGTGCGCCCAGTTGCCGGCGATTACACCCCGTATAGCCCCACATAGGCATAAAAGCCATACTGAGAGCCAACAAGTGTTGTAAATTTGTATTCCAGTCATCGGTGTTGCAATTTGATTAAGAGAATAATTCGTTTTCTGGTACGCCCAAATGCTTTGCAATAATGGATGTTTTCAAAGCATCGGGCTTTTGTGTTCCGGCAATCCAGCAGCGTACCGTAACCTCATGCACTTTACACAAAGCGGCGATTTTCTTAACGAAAGCCGTTTTTGGGGCTACCTCAGCCTTTGGGGGCAGAGCGTCATAGAATAGGCGAAACCTTGTTTTTTTCTTGTTCTCCATTATAATTCTTATAGTGTTATGTGTTCCGTAAGCACAAATTTTTGTATCTTTGCGACACTACAAAACTGATTATGGTGCAAAGATAAAGACTTTCTACAAAACTACCAAATCTTTCTATAAAGAATTTCTATGATATTTGCACCCTAATTTCGCAACTCGCTAAAAATGAACAAGATAGACAGATATAAAATTTTAATCCGCCACATGATAAAAGTGGGGATTATCGCTTCTCAAAAGGATTTAGGGGCGAAAATGGGGTATGCAAACGAAAGCACCATATCCCAAATCATCAACGAAAAAGTCAAGGAGCCGAAAGACTTTGTAGATAGACTTTCGTCTTTCGTGCCAGACCTCAATAAAGAGTGGTTGGAAACAGGCGAGGGGGCTATGCTCATAAGCCAAGATAACCACGGCGGCGGCCAACATTTCCACGGCCCGATAACAGGGACTAACCCCCAGTTTGCCGGCCATGATTTCACAAACAACCCGCCATGTAACTTTGGTATCGAGGTTGAAAGAGTAATCGCGGCCATGACAGCACAGGCCGACCTCACCAAAGAAGCCCACGAGATAACCCGTAGGGCGCAGGCACAAGTTGACCGAGCGCAAGCACAGGTTGATGTAGCGCAGCAACAGGTTAACCGCCTATTGTCAATAATAGAACAGAAACTAAATATCGTAATGGCATGAACAAATACTACCGAATGGTGATTGAGCTTTTCAAGGATAGCCTCACCAACGTAAACCGGGTAAATCCCGATGAAAGCCTCCGGGTACTGATAGAGATAGAGAAAGCGATAACAACTGCAAAAATCACCGGGCAGCCCCTTGATGAGCTTTACCAACTCAAAGCGGATGTTGAAATGGTGAGAGCAATAAACGAATAACCCATGCCAAAATGTCCTAATTGTGGCAGCACTAATATCCACGCGGATAAAAAAGGATTTAGCGCGAAAAAAGCCATTATCGGTCGTTTGCTTTTCGGTCGTATCGGTTTGGTAGGTGGAGCTATTGGTTGCAACAAAATACGGCTAACGTGCCTTGATTGTGGTTACGAATTTAATCCCGGAGATAATACCCCAACTCTGACAGAGCGAGTAATGGAGAACTACGAGCCAATAACCCCTACCGTTGAATCTATTCCATCTCGCCCTTCTCAGAAAGCCACAAAGTACCAGAACGTAAAAATAGAAACGCTTTTGAAATTCCGCGATGTCATAAGCGATAGCAAGATTGAGCTTTTAGAAGCGATGCAAGCCGAGGGTGTCACTCTTGTTGTCCTACCCGGCGGCGAGCTTGAAACGCTCCGCAAAATGCACGAGGAGGGCAGCAAAGTTAAGCGTATCGTGTCATTCAAAGAATATAAGCCATGAACACTCCGATAAGCAAGCAAATCATGGAGCGATTTTATTGCGCCCTTGACGCGATAATCGCGATGAAACGCATAAGGGGTGTAAACACCTATTGCCGCCTCTACGAGATAGACAGGCGCAACCTTATCGCAAATCGGAAAGACTTGGATAGGGGTTGGTTTCAAGTTTCGTGGCTCCAGCCGATGATAACCGACTATGGAGTTAACGCCAAATGGCTCTTGACCGGCTCCGGCAAGATGTTTGAACAGTAAGCAAAGAAAGGGCGGCATTTTCGGATGTCGCTCTTTTTTGTTCTTTCCCCCACACCCCCTATTTCAATATACATATACTCTTTTACTACTACTCTTAATATAGTGTGTATATATACGCGCGCAGGCGCATTATGCGCGCAGGCGCGAGGCAAAATTTTGCCTAAGCAAAACCGCCTAAAAAGTATCTTGAATTTCAGCGACTTACAAATTTTGCTTAGGCAAAACGGTAATTTTCTGATTTTGCTTAGGCAAAAGTTAAAACGTGCTGATTGTCAAGATATTGCGATTTTGCCTAAGCAAAATTTTAGGGTGTGGAACATTTTGCCTAAGCAAAACCGAATTGTTAAAGAGTTGATTTATGCGGTATTACAAAATTTTGCCTAAGCAAAACGAGGTTAAAAAAGTGTGTTTGAGAGTCTATTTTTAAGCCATTTTCGCCCTAAAATATCCGTGGAACATTTTGCTTAGGCAAAATTATCAAAATGCACTACTGATATTCAAGATGTTACAAATTTTGCTTAGGCAAAACTCTATTTTTTAGGCTCGTCAACACTCGGTAAATCCAATGCCAGAAAATCAAGCACGGCGCGGTTGGCAGCGTCTATCTTATCCCAGCTCTTACGAATGTAGATGTCGGTTACACGCATATTCTCGTCAACATGGTTTAGGGCGGTATGCACCGTATATTTGTCAACTCCAGCGTCATTGTTGGCTATCGTAGCCCAACTATGCCGGGCCGCGTAAAACTCCAAATCATCAACGCCGATAATCTTGCCTATGCGTTTCAGCCCTTTGTTGAGCGCAGCGCAAAATGTGTCGGTGGATGAATAGAGCCGATAGAAATTGAACACCCTTTGCCCCGTGGGGTCGTGGTACTTATCCACAAGAGCCTGCGCCTCCGGCTCAATTCTTATGGAGATTTCCGCTTTGTCGGCACGGCGGTTGCGCGTCTTTTGGCGTTGGTAGGTTATGCGGCCGTCCGCGATGTCGGTCGCGGCGAATAGGTCGGCGGCGTTCATGCCGATAAGAAAAAAGCTCAAAAGAAAAACGTCCTTAGCAAAGTTGAATCGGTTTACTCCGGGTTGCAAAATCGTGGTGTAGGGTATTTGAGCAAAGGCCCGCATTTGCTCCACGGTTAGGGCGCGTTTGCGGGATAGCGAGGGCTTTGGTATCTCTACCTTGTTGAACGGAGAGAAAGGTATGCGGATAATTCCGGCTTCCTCATCGTTAAATTCTTTCTTAGCCCGGTTATACATTGCCCGGAGTTGCGCAAGATACAGGCTTTGGGCGCGGTCTCCTTTCTTGCAGTCCTTACGCGGTGGCTGCTTGGCTATCCATGCTATCCAGTCATTGAGGAATTGCACCGTGATTTCCTTAATGCTGACAACCTCACGCTCGGCAAATCGTTTCAGACTGTTTATTGCCACCTTGTAGGCTTTGGCGGTCCCGCCTCGTCCGTCTTTCTCCAGCTTGGCGATGAAAGCCTCGGTGTAGGCTACTATATCCAAGTCAAAGGGTTTTTCTCTATCTTTTGCCAGCAACTCCACGACCTGCTCCACGGTCATATCGTCCAGACCCTCGCCCACGCTGTTGCATATAGCGCGATAGCGGCGCAATGTGTCCTCTACCATGTCGATGTACTTTTGGTTTTTGAGCTTGAGGGCGCGTGTCAAATCCTCTTTACCTACATACCACGGAGTAGAGAGATACTTTTTGCGCTGCTTGTGAGTAACGCGGATTTTTATGTTATAAGTGCCGTCAGCTCTCTTTTGGTGAGCATACACCTCTGCTTTGAAAGTTGCCATTTTCTCTTGTAGAACTATTGTAGAACATTCTCACGCAAAATTAGTCATTTTTTGCGGAAAGTGAGGAAACAAAAAAGCCCCACCCGGAAAAGGTGAGGCTTGATTTTGTAGCCCTGCGGGGAATCGAACCCCGATTTAAGGTTTAGGAAACCCTCGTTCTATCCGTTGAACTACAAGGCTTTATGTAGTTTAATCAATGTGTCAGTTCTCAAACATTCACTCGGTAAACAAAATTTGCACTCAAATTTTACGCTCAACCCGGAATAGATGTTTAGGAAACTTCTATTCTATCCGTTGAACTACCGGGGCATTCACTGCATCGCAGTCATTCACACCACAAAGTTACGAAAATTTTTTGTATTTCCTTAATTCTTCTTCCAACGATATTCCCGACGGCAGATTCATCTTCTGCCTCAAACGGTAGCGGCTTTTCTTTACCGAATCAGGCGAAATCCCCATTTTCTGGGCTATGTGTTTGGAATTTAACCCGGCAACGATATACTCGGCCAACCTCAGCTGCGCATCCGTGATGCCGGGGAAAGCCTCCTTCAGACTGCGGCTGAATGTTGGGTCGGCAATGTCGGCCTCATCCCTGAAGCGGTTCCAGTCTCCTCGCAGAGCCATGTAATTCTTTATCTTGCGCCGGAACTCCAAAGCCCCGGCGGCATCAAGTTTCCGCTCCTGCTCCAAATCACCAACCGACTTTTCAATCCAGTCTATCAGTTTGTCTTTCTCCTCCATCACCATCCGCGACACCATCAGTTGCCGCCGCTTGTTGGCCACCTCTGCCTCGGCCCTGACCCGCATCACAGCCTGCCTGCGCAACCGGCCGACAAACCACAACACAATAACCATAACCACTACACAACCCGACAACAGCGCTATTGCCACATTGAGCAGGTTCTCGCGCCGGTGCTGCTTCTCGCGTCGGCGTAAATCCTCAATCGCCACACGGCCTTCCATCCTCATCACCTCCACAGGCCTGTCGTGAGTATAGATAGAATCCATCATGCCGCTGCATCGCCACGAGTAAATAAACGCACGCTCATAATTCTGCCTTCCGGCCTCAGCCAATGCCGCAATCGAAAGCACTGGAATCCCGGCGGAATGGTTGGGCAGACACCTGAGCAATGACAAAGCGCTGTCAAGATGAACCCGTAGAGAATCAGTCGCACCTTCGCTATACAAATGCATGCAGATTTTCGACTCCACCCTGAGTTTCAATTCATCCACATCACGATAGCGGGCCAACAACCCGGCAGCGTCGGCAAGATGCTGATACCGCCCTGTGTCGTCGTACGACTGCAACAGCACTAGTGTGCGGAATTTCACGTTCTCGTTATCATCTGGCCATTCCCTCAGCAAACTCATTATGCTGTCGGCCACTCCTGGCGAAGAATGCCGCAGTGCTATAGCAAAATTCAACAGATTCTTCCTATAAACCTTATCCATGCCGAGCGCCACATAAAGCCGGTTGCTTTTATGCAGATATTCCACTCCATTGTCATAATCACCGATAAAATTCAAATCTACACCGATATGCTGGTAACTTGACGCAAGCATCACGGAATCAGCCTCGGAAGCATAATATGCCACATCGTCTACCGCCCTCCTGTAACTTTCGAATATATTCCTGTCGGGAAGGCTCATCTGCAAAGTTCTCATCCGCCTCACATCGTAGGCAAACCTGGATGAATCTGTGAGGCTCACCGCCTGGGCAAGCATCTCCTTTACCGAATCGCCCGAATGCAGCCATGCCGTGTGCGCCTTCCAGTAAAGCAATCTTGCGGCAGCCTGCGGATGGACTGATTGCCGGGCGGCGATGTCAAGTTCGTGCAGCAACCCAAGCCTCACCGAATCAGGCCACGATTCGGCATAACTGTATTCAAGAAGCCTAACCAGCGAATCAGAGACACAATCTGTCGGCGGCCATTTGAACCATCTGTCGGAAGGAGCCTGCTCAGAGCATGAACAGACAGCACACAGCAAAACCACAAGCAGTGTAAAATTTCTCATGGTTCAAAGTTAACACTTAAAACCTGCAGAACCCATTAAAATCCAATAATGTCCACCCTGTGTCTACCTGATATATTTGCACTTGCACCTGCCTGCGACTTACCTTAGCGGCAACCAAACCATATTATATCTCACAACAATGGAATATCATCGAATCCTGATGCTTATGTCACTCGCACTCCCTATGTGGATGCATGCCGGCATAACCGAACCTGTAGCCGACGGGGCACCGGTCACGGTGACAGTAAAAGTCAACGCCGACCCCGGCAGTTTCAAACCTGTTGAAGCCATCGCATTCAATGCCGACGGAAGCTATTCCGAGTATATGGACGAAGGCGAGCCCAAGGAGGCCTTCACATTCAACCTGCCACAAGGGGAATTTGACTTCGCCGTTTTCTTTTCAAAGATAGCTCCCGATTATATGTTCGGTTCAACCGGTGATGTGATCGTCATACTCGAACAAATCATGGTTGACAACGACATGACACTGACGGCCGACCCTCTCACGGCGACACATCATATACGCTTCACCTCACTCAACCCCGACGGAACTCAATCAAAAGTTAAAACTATATGCTACAAGGCCGAAGGGAGCGACGAATATGATGTGGTTGACGAGGGGAATGTAAAAACCATGGCCTATGACACGCGGCTGCGAAACATCGACTATGGCTTCACCTGCTATTGGAAAATGATGCTTGATCCCGGATCGATTGTCGAAACCGGCCCATCGCTGAAAATCAATGCCGAACGACTGACCGACATCCATGTCACACCACTCAGCAACCGCTACGTGGCCGGTCAAAACCGCGCGATATGGGGTAACGATGCCGTCTATCTTACGGAATTCAGATGCAAGGGTTCTTTTGACGGGGAGATTAAAAATGACGAGTCAAGATATTATTCCATCAACTCAGCCTTAAAGCCCTCGGCAAGTTCCAATTCCGAGCCGTCAGACCAACCATACATTCTTCAATGGGAACCTATGTGGGGAAACATGATGGAAGACAGCAAAATCACCATGCGCTCAGCAACCCCCGAAACGCACACCATAATGTACTGCCCAAATCATGATGACTATCTGCCCGGAAATCCCGCAGTAAACATCTCGTTTGCCTATCTTGACAAAATCACCCGTTTCGAATATGGATGGAACGAGACCCTTGTTCAGGAACGCCCGCTGTGCCTCGTCAGCGAAACGCACAACCCATACGTAATCCTGCCTCAAGGCGCCTACGTTTATGAAACGCCCGGTGGCGAGACCAAAGCGAACTTCCCCGGAAATGAAGCCTACATGTTTGAATGGGACAAAGTTTTCAAAGGCGATTGTGTGCCTTGGCTGAAATTCATGATACATGGATTTTACGACGAGAAAGCCGACCTCATCCACAAGGAAACCACAATCTACTTCTCGGGACTGAACGCGGAATCGCGAAGCGACAGTTATAACATAAAGGCGACCCTTAACGGCATCGAGGCCGATGATGACTTCGACAGCTGGCTTTCCCAACTTCCTCCGGGAGGAAACCTGCACATATCATTCGCAAGCGAAGAAGTGGAAATATCCGGAATCAAAGGGCAGAATTCAACCGAAATACGTATAAACCGCGACACAGGCGACGAATATGCGCCAACCCTTACAATGCTTCAGATGAAAAACAGCCAGGGATTGCTCACAAACCGTTTTTCAACGCCTCACGACGGTCTGGTAAGCTTCTCTTGCGGCGACTTCAATTTCACTACCGACCCCGGAAACCCCTACAAGACATGGTTTGAATATGCCGACACGGAAGTCAAAGTGTCATACTCCGCGAATGGCCGGGATGAATGGCACGAAATGTCAATTGACGAAATCAGCGAACTCATGTACCTGCCGGGCTTCGGGAAACACTATCAGGCAGATTTATCGGCAATAACCGAACCGGGTCCCAACGGATGGTATGACCTCCGGTTCCTGTTCACTGATTTATCAGGCAACACTATGGAGCAGACCATAAGCCCGGCATTCCACATAGAAAGCATGTCATCGGTAATTCCTGTAATCACCCCACAGGAAATAACGTTCAGAAAAGAGCACCGCACATTGCATATCCTCGGCGCGTCAGCTCCGTTAGTGGAAATCTACACCATGTCAGGGCTAAGGATTTTCGCAGGGCACACAAACACCGTCAAACTCGAGCAATTCCCTTGCGCAACATATATAGTCAGATGCACAACCACTGATGGAGACATCGTAACCAACAAACTGTTTGTTTCGGAATAAGTCTTAAAACCACCGTAAAATCACGGCATCCCCGCCAGGCATGCACCATAAAGTGCAACGGG
>CAJUBM010000119.1 GCA_910584735.1 uncultured Muribaculaceae bacterium | reverse complement strand
AATGATAAGTGCTATTATTAGACCAATAAGATATCGTGCGAATCGGTAATGAACTCTTTTTTTGAGCCATTCTGAATCAGCTATACCTACTCCAATGAAAGTCGCAATGATAGCTGTAAGGACAGTGAGAAATATTCCGTATGCCATAGTAAAAATGTTTTTGAGTTATAACGTTCTGGTAGCAATATGTGTTGACGCGGTTTTCACTTTTTGTTTATAATGGCGATGCGACACTGCCGCCGGGCTATTGCGGCGTGGCCGTTGAGCTTCAAATCTCAACCCATAAGGGCTGTTATCCCTATCGCATTTGACCGCTCCACTTCGGGGCGGTCTTTCTTTTTCAAGCGGCAGCGGCGGCAAGTGTCGGCGTTGTCGCGTGGATAAGGCTGTGCCGTTATTATCTGTTCCCTTTGGAGGCCGGTTTATGCAGGGGGTAAAGCGGTGTGTATCTCCGTGGCCCCTCATATTGGCTGTTGAATCAAGGAGTGAGGCTGATTCGGCGTTACGGGCTTCATCAAGGAATATGGCCGTTGCCGTCGGGCGATTCTTCCACAGGAAGCGCTAAAGCGTATCCTTAAACATAAACACATAGGTTTTCATACGGTCGGGAGGCAGTGCTTACCGCGCATTATATCACGTCATTTCCGTTCTTGCAGACCTGATTTTAACTGGTATTACTTGTAAACACGCACGGGTACGCATCTGATATTTCACTTTGCAAAGTTAGGTCGTACCGAGCTATCGCAAAACAGGCTCCGATTTCCGCTCAAATTTTTACAAATCTCCACACCCTTGCAGGGGTAGTATTTGCTACGCCCCGGCAGGGGTAAAATTTTGCTTGAAATTTTTGCGCTTGCGCTCTTTCTACTTCCCTCCTTATTGCGCGTAAAAATCAAACGCGCCCCGGCGCACAGTAATAACAATCAAAATCTTACGGCAATGACACATATAATGAATTTCGCAGCAAGCACCACCTCTCGCTCCAACCGCATGAAAGAATACCAGGTGGAAGTAATCACCTTCGACGGCGACAGCCAGACAGTATATGTGGAAGCCCGCAACGAAGAAGAAGCCTCTGACCGCGCAGCCGATATGGTAGGCAACGCCGACTACACGATGGTTTACGAGATTGCATAAAGCACTCCGACCTCCAAAGGGAGGCTCGCCACTACCGGCGAGCCTTTCCCCACGCTCCTGTCACCGCCCCAAGCCGCCGCGATTTGTCTATTGACGCTCCGACACGCTCCGCGCCAACACCGCGAGTTGTCGGCTCAAACCGCCATTGAGCCGCCGGTGCCTCCGGCCATCTGAAAACTCGCTCATAAAGACCCATAACCCATTGCCGCTGAAAACCTATCTCAATTCTCGACTTTCAACTCTCGACTATCGGACCCCGGGGGAGAGAGCCGCCGGGCATAGCCCTCGGCGGCAAGCCGTTCAGTCCGTTGGTGCCGCCCGGAAATGCGCACTCCGCCCTCCACATTATATAGCTCCACATTATATAAAGGCATTACCGACCGAGCGGCAGGGCAGTTGCCATATATCTATCAGGCCATCACTCCGAGGAAGGCATAAGAATATCGGTGTTATTGGCACAAGAGCCTGAACACGTTTGCCGGGCATATCACGTTTGCCAATCCGACACCGTGGCCGGGGCTGCAAGAAGCGGCGGCATATTCCTAATATCGACACTCGGCTTTCCAAACTCTGCTTTCATACGAAAAAGGCCGTGGCGACATCGGCAGTAGCGACATGGCGGCAGTACGCCTATCATCCCTCCGGGTTTTAGACGGCAGTAACTTTCCTGATCCGTCAGGGCATAGTGATTTTTCCTGTCGCAAAGGTAGGGCTCAACGCTCCTACGCAAAACAGGCCACAGGATTTCCACACAAAATTTCAATAAAAAGCTCGCTTCGCTTCGTTGCAGCTTCGCTTTTTATCTCCGGCGCAAGGCTGAAATTTTCCTTGAAATTTTTGCTCATCGCTTCCTGAGCGCTCCCTGATATTGCAACGTAAAAATTCAATAAGCCCTTCGGGGCAAGTAACAAACCCTCTAAAATTCAAAGAAATGAAAACTACAGCCACCACCACGACAGCAGCAACCGCCAACGCCACCTCGACCGCCAAGACAAAGAAGCGCACACGCAAGAGCGCAGCCAAGAAAGAGGCCACAGCCCCCGTCGCCCCCGAACAGAAGCCCGAAGCCGCTGCCGAGGCCACCGCTCAAAAGAGCAAGCTCCTGGTGTTCAAACGCTCGCGCAACAACGGATTTTACGTCTACCTTCTCGGCGTGATGCCCGACGAAAACATAGGCTGCAACTGCCGCACCCCTCAATCGGCCATGCGCTTCATGCTCTGGAAAAAGCGCGAACTCGGCGCATCAATATCCGAGCAGCATTTCAACGAGCTTAAGCAGCTTGCCGCAGCCGAGGGTTAACGCCCTCGGCTTTGCCCTCTCTCCCCACTCATTTTTATAATCCCTATTAATCGAAATGATATGGAAAAGAAGATTTACAAAGTATTCACCGATAAAGGCTCATGGCAAATCGAAGCCTGCGGCAGCATCGAAGCCTTCCGCCTCGCACTCTATTACTCGTGGCGCGACGGCGAGGTGTTCCGCTATATGGAATCTCCCTCCGAGCGGCTGGCTTTCCACCTATGCGCCGAAGACAAATGGGGATTGTATAAAATCGCAATCCCCTGACCGCGCCGTCCTCGGCTGTCTTTTGTCCGGCAGCCGGGGCGCAATACATTTGCGGCATGGCAACATCGATACTACTCAACTTCGGCGACCTCGCTTTTTCCTCCGCCGTCGAGCGCATAACCGTCAATACCTCCGCCGCCTCCGTGGATATATCGCTCTTTATCCTCTCCGGCACCGACGAAAACCCTGTTTTCTCCGAAACCTACTACCCATACGGCGGCATCGTTACCCTCCACGATTTCGCTTCCCTCATCGAAACCGAAATGTCGCTCCGTGAGCAGCCACTCGCTACATTCCGGCTAACGGCACGAGCCGCCGACGCCACTTCCGCCTCCCGTACTTTCTCTATCCTCTACTGCGACCGACACACCGACCTGCAGCCCGGAGCCATCATATCGCGGCAGTTCCTCACCTCGCGCCGCATCATCACCGCCACGCCCAATATTCCCGTGCCGCTATTTTACGTCGTGCCGCCTCTCAAATATGAAGACCAGGAACTGATTGCATACCACATCATCACTCGCCGATGCGACACCGGCCTTATCCGCGTCATATTCTCTCCCGACGGATATACCGGCTACGGCGACAAATACCGCCTCGCCATGCTCACCGTAAGCCGTGCCGCACTCTACGAGAAGACCGCCAAATACTACAACGCCACGCCTTATGAAATCCTCGGCGTAACCGTCGACATAGGCCGACGCTCCATTACCGTCTACTTCTCCGACACCACCCCCGACCTCCGGCTCTGGTTCACCAATATGTTCAACTGCCTCGAACTGGCCGAACTAACCGGTGACACCACCGCCAAAACCAAAGTGAAACGCTCCGAGGCCGTCTGCGCCGACACTCTCCGCCTCTACGACCAATCCGTTGAGCAGTCCTTCGACTTTCAGGCCGACAACCTTTCTTTCGACACCGCCCGATGGCTTACGCAGCTTTTCGCCTCGCGCGACGTGCGCATTGTCGACCGCCCGTATAACGACGATGATTTCTTTAACGAAACCTTCCCCCCGGTGCTTATCACCGACAGTACCAGTGAGGTTCAGGACGGCGACGATGAACTTAACAAAGTCAAGTTCACCTACCGCCGTACCTCCGTGCGACCCGACAGCAGCTTCCGATACTCCGACCGAATACATAACGACACCTACAAAAATCCTTTCAACTGATGGCACACGCAATCCATTACACAACGGCACTCACTATGCTCCACAGCGGCGACCCCGTAGATATTTCCTTTTGGAAACGAAACGGCGAAATCGTGCATCTGCACAACTGCATTGCACTCCCCAATAAAGCCGCCGCAAGATACTCCGGCACCCAAAACTTCAAGCTCCTGGCCTCCGGCCAGATCCGAAAAATCCGACACGTCTGTATTTTTCGCATTAACGGCCTCGAAGTTTTCCTCTGATTCTTCCCTCTGATTTTTTTCGATAGATTATGCAAGATACATTACTTTTCAACTCCGTAGAAACAATCTTTGAAGGACGCGCTGCCGTTGTTTTCACCGACCCCAAGCCCGTGTTCAAGGAGGACGGAGAGATTACGCCGACAACCCTCTCCGACACCCACGCATATATGCCCTGGGGTGCCAACAATCAAATGCCCTTCGACATTATCGACCTGATAGAATCGGACGAAACCCTCGCAACCTGTCAGATGTTCAATGCCGAGGTCTGCTACGGCTCCGGCCTCGTCTACGACACCGCCCAAGCCTCCGCGCCTGTCGCCGATGCCGTCGAGGATTTCACCCTCGACAACGACCTCCCTTCATATTTCCTCGGCGTGTGCCAGGACTTGAAGCACTTTGCCTTCGCCGTGTCGGTCATCATTCTCAACTCCGAGGCGACAAAGATTGTGCGCATTATCCGCAAGGAAGCCTGTTACTGCCGCTTCGCTCCGGCGGACACCAACGGGCGAATACCTCGCCTTTATTTCGCCAACTGGCGCAAGTTCGCCACCATCGACGACTGCGAGATTATCGAAATGCTCGATGCCGCCTCGCCTTTCGCCGACCTCCGCGACCGACTGAAACGCGGCGACACCTGCCGCAAATTCGCCATCGTCTGCCGCGTACCAACCCCCGACAGCACATATTACCCCATACCTTACTATGGCGCGCTGTTCCGGGGGAAGTGGTACAACATCAAGCGGCTTATCGGCCTCGCAAAAGAAGCGAAGCTCCGCAACTCCGCGCCGCTCAAATACCACATCGAAGTGTCGCAGAAATACTGGGATTCAATTTTCAAATCCGAGGGCATAACCGACCGCGCAAAGCAACAGGCGCGCATCATCGAGGAAAAACAGCGTATCCTCGACTTCCTCACCGGCGCCGAAAACTCCGGCAAGGTGTGGTTCTCCACCTTCTACGTCAACCCCAACGGCGACGAGCAGCACGACGTCGTAATCAACAAGATCGATTCCGACAAGGAGGGCGGCGACTGGGAGAGCGACATACAGGAGGCAGTCAATATGATATGCTTCACCCTGCGCGTTCACTCCAACCTCGTAGGCTCCGTGCCCGGCAAGGCGCAGACAAACAACTCCGGCTCCGACAAACGGGAGCTTTACACAATCGCCCAGGCCCTTCAGAAACCGTACCACGACCTACTTTTCGCCGTTCACCGCATCATAATCCGCTTCAACGGCTGGAAAGGCGTGAAGCCCCTTATCCCATTTATCCAATTAACCACGCTCGACGAAAACCGCGACGCCAAAACCGTTACTACCGATGGCAAGACTGATAAATAACGACACCGACCTGCGCCGCTTCGTGCCGCAGCAAGTATGCGCCGTTAAGGGCGAACAGACACTATACGACAAAATCGCCCATTGGCTCGACACCGCCGAGCAATGGCTTTTCGACACTTTCTGCCCCGAAGCCGTCATTGACGCGACACTCGCCGCCAATCATCACGCCCCATTACTCACTGCGCTTGCCGCCGTCGCCGCGCACCGCGCACTCGCCGACGCCATACCGTCGCTCGACCTCGTGCAGACCGTCAACGGCTTTGCCGTGGTGAGTAACCAAAACCTCGCCCCGGCATCGCGCGACAGGGTAGACCGCCTTATCGCCGCCCATCGCTCCCAGTGCGACACGGCCATCAACGCCCTCATACCCCTGCTTGCCGCCACTCCCGAATGGCGCGACACGCCCCCGTGCGACTTCTTCCGCGCCACGCTCTTTCTGCCGAAGCACATCATATCGCTTTCTCCGGCTCGCGCTCCACATTCTACACTGTGGGATAAATACATCGAACTGCGCCCCAAGATTATAAATGCCGAGGCGACACTTGCCGCCCGTTACATATCCCACGAACTCATGCAGCGGCTCCGTGATGAAACCCTCGGACTATCAACCCTCTCTCAACTCTCGACTATAAACTCTAAACTGTGCGAAGCCCTCCGCGGCCACGCCGCCGACATCGTTTGCGACCGACCGCCGCGCGATGAAAACCTCCGCGATATTGTTGAGTATATCCGCAAACGCCCCGACACCTTCCCCGAATGGCACCGCTCCGACACCGCCCGGCTGTTCTCGCCCCCGGTGTTCCGCAACGCCAAAGAAGCAAAGGGATATTGGTTCTGATCATACCGCCGCCGGTGATGCCGCGAGCCTGGCCGACACCGTTTGCCCGACACTATGCAATGCGGCATTACGGCACGGGGCACTGATTTTCCTGTGCAAAGTTAGCAAGCCGCGGTTTATGCAAGGGCAGGTGTGCGCTCCGCGTTCCCCCGATTTCATACTGAAATACGGTAATCACCCTTGCACCGCCAACCGCTTGACGCTTGCACCCGAATGCACATAAAATCCAACGTGCCCCGGCACATAAACCCTTAAAACATTGCATTATGATTACATCGGACAAACGCATCGCACAGGACAGCTTCGCCAACCTCACCGACTATTCGGCAGTATGCCCCGAAGGGCTTAAACGCTTCTTCGTCTACGTTCACTTCACCGACTTCTCGACCTGCCTGTTGTCTAACATCTTCGCCGCCACACGCACCGCCGCGCTGCAAATCGCACTCGACCGCTTCGCCGACTGCTCCGAATATCTCGCAAGCATCAACCTCCACGGCGACGACTGAACACGACAGCCGCCGCCTCCGGCCTCACCGAGCAATCGGTGGGGCTTTTCTTGCTTATCTGCCCGATTTTAAGTAATTTTGCCATCATCAAATCCTCAACAGCCACAATGAACTTCCTACACTATTTATATATTAAAGCCGATAACTGCGATACAAAAATGGCAGGGTGGCCTCGTGTTGGAATCTCATTTCCTTTATTCCTGGCAATTATCCCTTATTTATTTCACTACACCATAAAATCAGGAATTGCAGGGTGGTGGAATTGGGTTGCCGGAGGTGCGACATTTCTTATAATATATCTTTTCGTTTTGTGGTTATTCCCTCCAAAACTCGTAAAGAAGAACTATAATAAATGGCTGAAAGAATATAATGATAAAACTTCATTGTGGTTTTATCTGTATTTTCTTGTGTTCCCATTCGTATTCATTGCAATTAGTCCTTGCTATTAGAGTTTACCTCTGGACTAATTAAATCTCCGTCTTTTCGTCATAATGGGCGACACCATACTTTCGCGGTATGGAATCGCCCGTTTTACATATTGACCTCGCCGTGCCGCTGGGCTGGCACGAGCTTTCCGACGCGCAACTCCGTTACGCTTTCGAGCTGATAGCCCGTAATTATACCTCCGACGAGATTAAGACACTGTGCCTGTGCCGGTGGGCGGGTCTGTCGGTCAGACACCGACACAACGCCGACTATATCTGCCGCCTCCGCAAACGGACTTTCCGGCTAACCGCCCTCCAAATCGCCGAGTGCCTACCGGCTCTTGACTGGCTCGACACCATACCGCCGCAGCCGGCCTGTATCTCGCGCATCGGGCGTTACCGCCCGTTTGCCCCCGACTTCTCCGAAGTGGCCTTTGAGAAATTCATCATCTGCGACAACCTCTATCAAGGTTATCTCGCAACCCGGCGTGATGATCTGCTCGACCAACTCGCAAGCATACTCTATAACCATAACCTCTCACCCCATAACCTTTCACCTGCTCACAGAGTGAGCATATTCTATTGGTTTGCCTCCGTCAAAGACCTTTTCGCACGGCTCTATCCCAACTTCTTTCAGACAGCCTCGCAGCCCGACAACCTGCTTGGAGGCAGCCGTCTGCCCTCCGGCGCACAAATCCAACAGGCCGTAAACGCCATGATTCGCGCCCTCACCAAAGGAGATATTACCAAAGAGCGCGAAATTCTCGCCCTCGACACCCACCGCGCCCTTACCGAACTGGACGCGCAAGCAAAAGAATACAAAGAGTTTAACGCCAAATTCCCGAAGAAATGAACCCCTCGACACCCGACCCTGAACTCTCGACCTTCTCATGGAACGCTGCCGCCTTCTTCGGGCGATTGACCGACCGCAACCGCCTCGCTCGGCGCGAAAACTTCGTTTTCTGCCGTGTCAGCGGACTGGAGGGCTTCGAGGAAGCCTTGCATAATCTCCAATCCGCACCGGCCATCGTTGCCGTCAGCGACACCTCCGAGGGCTATATGGATATGAACAACACCCCACGGACACGCCGCATAAAGACCGTATTCCTCGCCATGCGCCACGCCCTCGACGATATGGAAGCTCGGCAGGGGTGCTTCGACACCCTCCGCGAGCTTTTCCGGCAATTCATGTCGGTACTGCTACAAGAGAAAACCCGCCTCGAACAGAACCGCATCTACCTTGACCCGCAAATCAACTTCACCGAGATAGAGCGATACTTCTTCTCCGGCGCGGCCTGCGCCTACTTCCACATCGCCATCGACACCTTCACCGATTTACGATACAACCCCGACCTATGGCTGCCTTGACCCCCGAAGAAGAACGCCGCCGCTACGTTACCGCCTTCAATTCCACGATGATAAAGATATGGCGCGAGCGCATCGCCCTGCTGAAAGTAATCGACACCGGCGCGTTGTACCGCTCCACGATGGCCATTGGCATGACCGCCGATGGCAAAGTAACTTCCGTAACCCTCTCGCAACGCTTCAACACCTACGGCATATTCCAGGACTACGGCACAGGCTGCGAAGTTCCGCGAGGCAACCCCGGCGATATTGGCAGAGATAAAATCCGCCAACGCCGCAAATGGTTCTCCACCAAATACTATGCCTCCGTGATGAATCTGAAAGAGTTCTTTGCCGACAACCTCGGCCGCGACTTCTGCGGCATCGTCGCCAACGCCCTCAACGACCGCTCATTCCG
>CAJUBM010000118.1 GCA_910584735.1 uncultured Muribaculaceae bacterium | reverse complement strand
CCCGAAATCAACTCATAATTCCCGAAAAGTGGGGATTTGAACCCTGCGGAGAGTATGAAAGCCCCACTTTCAAGACGGTAAATCGCAGAAAAACGCAGAAGGTTAGATAGTTACAAATCCCACTCGGAAATCGTGAACAAAACTGTTCACGGCACGGGCTGTTCACGAATTGCACACCTCTGAACCCTACAATGTGCGTTATTTTGCCGGATAGGGGCATTACAAAAATCGCTGAAACTGTCTTAGTTTCAGCGATTTGCGGCATCTTGCCGTTTTGTTCTGTGATCCGCCTGGGGCTCGAACCCAGGACCCCAACATTAAAAGTGTTGTGCTCTACCAGCTGAGCTAGCGAATCTCCGATGACCTCTTGAAGAGGGCTTGCAGGGGTGTTCCCCTCAAAAGCGATGCAAAGGTAGGGAGTTTTTTTTGAACTGCCAAATTTAACACGACTTTTTTGACGGGGAGAATGAAAAATCTTATGGAAATTTCGTGTTTAACATTAATACGACGGCCGTATGTCTGAGAACTGACGCCTGAGGCAAACGGTATTTCTTGCGAGACTGACGCCTGAGAAATGGGATAGCCTTAAGACAGGCGACAGATACCCGGCGCTATTCCAGGGTGTCGTAATAGGCATCGGTGACGGGGTCGAGCCACTCGGTGGAGGCATCCTCGCCGGGAATTTCGAAAGCGAGGTGGGCGAACCAGCCACCGGCTGCGGCGCCGTGCCAGTGCTTCACGTTGGCGGGAATATGGATTACCGTGCCGGGGAGTATCTCGCGGGCAGGCTTACCCTCTTCCTGGTACCATCCGCGTCCGGCTACGCCTACGAGCATCTGCCCTCCCCCTCGGGATGCCCGGTGTATGTGCCAGTTGTTGCGGCAGCGCGGTTCGAATGTTACGTTCGCGAATGGAATCTGCGAATCGGAGATGCGGGCCAGATAGCTGTTGCCGGTGAAGTAGCGGGCATATGCCGTGTTAGGCTCGCCGACGGGGAAAATCATGCCGCGCTGGAATTCTGCTCTCGCATCAGTCCCGGACGTGTCATCGGCCCAGACTGTCTTGGCGAGATTGAACGCCGCCCAAGCCTTGGGCCAGCCGGCATAGAAAGCGATATGGGTTATTGCCTCGGCCACCTCGATGCGTGTGATGCCGTTCTTACGCGCCGACTGCAGATGGAAAAGCAGCGAATTGTCCGTTATTCCCTGGCTGATAAGGGCGGTAATCGTTATGAGGCTCCTGTCGCGGAGGCTCAGCAGGTCGTTGCGGCCCCACACCTCGCCGAAAAGGACATCGTCATTGAGCCGCGCGAACTCAGGGGCGAATCCACCAAGGGCCTTGCGTCCGGCATCCTGTATTATTTTCTGTTGTGCCATGATGTTGGATGTAGCTATGCAGAGTATGAGTAGTGAGAGTAACTTTTTCATATCGCAAAGTTACGACATCGCAGCCGGAAACAATGCCCAATAATCCTGATATTCCTACCATTTTTTATCATCCTATATCCTATCGTATCCGTACAACAGAAATCACATATAGGACGGAACCGCCTCCTACCCTATCGGTTCACGGCACGGCTTAGCAGCCCCACTATCCACAGCAGGAATATCGCGCCTACCACCGATGTGATGAGGCTACCTATAATCCCGGCGGTAGTGATGCCGATCAGGCCGAACAGCCATCCTCCGAGTACGCCGCCGATTATACCAACAATCAGGTTGACCACCAGCCCGAAACCTCCGCCGCGCATCAGCTTGCCGGCTACGAATCCCGAGACTATACCAATCAGAATGAACCAGATGAAACTCATAAATAAAATCTTTTACGTTATAAATACTTAAGTAACTGTTCAAAATTATTTTATTCTAACTGGTCTGATTATTTCAATGTTTCTCCGGCAAAATTTTTAGAATCTTTTCCTCGGACAAACATTAAAATAATTTCGACCAGTTACTTAGAAATACCTTATGCGAATTATGGCCGGGGAACTCCGCTAATACCCGGATAAATCTCCACTGCCTATAATTGTGAACATGGAAGTCTGAACTTTGGTTCAACCCTGTTGCCGTTATCGAAACAGCGACCCCTGCCTGCGCCTAACGGCGTCGGCAGGGGTCTTTACTGTGTGGCGGCTATCGGGCCGCTATGCCAGTCGGCGTTCCGGCGTATCACCGAAACCGCCCGGCATCTTTATCAGAGGTTATATGTGCGTCAGCGTACGTAGATTTTCTCCACCTTGTTACCCTTGCGGCAGATGTAGATACCCGGCTCGAGACGGCCCTGTACACGCACACCCGAGATGGTGTAGTATTCAGGTTCGGCCTCAACATCCTCGGTAGCCACTTCCTCAACACCGGTAAGGCGTCCGCCGGGGATACTGAACGTCGTGTCGGCCGACTTACGAATATTCACCAGTGTAAAGCCGCTCAGGTCTTCCGGCACTCCCGACTCTCCGTCACGCGCAGCAGCAAGCTCGGCAGCGGTCTGCACGGTCTCTTTAGTCCTCACAAGGAAGGGATAGACAGCATAAACTGTCAGATTACCTTCCACTAACTTGACATTCTTGGGGTCATCAACCTGCTGCACAGCGGGGAGATAGAAAGGAAGCTGATTGCTGTCACGGATTATAGAAGCCCAGCAGTTCTCAGCCTCGAACTCATCAACTCCACTTGTTTTGGGAACCCAAGGAGTGAAGTTGTCTCCCTGCCCGAGGTAGTAGAGGGCTTCTTCTCGGGGGTCATTAATCCACCCCATTTTGCTATGGCAGAGTACAGGTGTATTCACACCATTGGCATCAGCGTCAAAATCGGCGAAATAAGCGTAGCCTGTCTCCGGGCCGTTATATTTAGCCATAACCACGGCATGCATATCATAAGTGCCGTCTACGTTCTGCTTGTCATAGCGATGGATTCCATCTACAAACTCAACCGAAGGCTCGGGAAGTGTGACATCCGATTTCATCTCACCTTCACCGGTTTTGGAGTGGAAAGTAAGTTTGGTATGCTTGCTGGTGTACATAGCACGTACACCGGCCTTTATGCTTGAGGCAGACGGGAGGTAGTCAAGATGAACTGTTCCTGCATTAGCTACCGTAGCGGCATCATCGCCGTTCATGAGCACGGTGTACTCTATGTCAAATTCATTTCTAAACTCATCAGGCATCGCAGAAGGCTTAATCGTAACATCGCCGGAAGACACGTTCACGCGGTTCAGATACTGGTGACCGTTCACCTCGGCTCCGTGTAAATGGTTATCGGCACTATGAACCTGCGCGGCCCGCGTCATATTCAAATCCTCAGTCCTGATAGCACCACCTTCCACCACAATCGAAGGATTCGGGTCGAAAGAGATAAGGGTGAGTGTACGGCAACCGGGATGGGTATCAACCACAACCATATATTCCTTACCTTCTTCGGGTTTTGTCCTGCTCGTATCAATCTGCCAGTTAAACTGGTTGTAGTTGTTATAAGGCAGAGACACGCGCAAGGGGAAATGGCATGTATTGCCCTCGCAATCGCCATAGGTATTCCATTTATGTATATATTCCTTGCTTAACTCTCCCGTTTCAAATAACTCAGATGTGTCATCTACACCTATCAAACCCAGGTCAAATGTAGCCCACAGACGATCATTGTTGGGTTCGGTATAACCCTTCTCAGTTGCAATGTTGTAAAAATCAAGCCAGCTCAACTTAAAGGCGATATTGTCTTTTAATCCTCCGACCCCAATATAGAAAACGCCATCATCCTCTTTATAGGTTCTTGCTTTGGCAAAATCCCACGACCATCCATTGGCTACAGACCAGTCTTTGTCATCGCTGGCGCCAATAAGATATAGGGTATTACGACCGGCATTATCAAGTTTTACGAACTCAGGATAGGTAAGATAGCTCTGACGAGTGTACCTTGTTGCACCGGGCTTGCTTAAACCATATATATATTTAGCCCAGTTTTCCGGCTCATAGTCGCATTTTGTCTCATGGATACTGGCACGGTATTCTCCATAACTGCCATCTTCTAACTTCACATAGAATATCGCATCATTATAATTATTGCGATTGAATTCCTCTCTGAGGATACGATATTCCCAAATCTGATAACGGACATTGGTCATCTCCTCATTCGCGTTATCGGAAGGAATTTTCTCCGCATCTGAAATCGTATTGTTAAAGACATGACAGTGCGGTTTGAAAGACGTATCAGCCGCAGTGAGCCAGTCCTCAGCCATGTTCACATAGATGTAGACGTATTTTTCCTCATCTCGTTTGTCAACAAGGTGATAGGTCACAGACGAAGGACGGTCGAAGTCGGTATTGGTGTAGAACGCGCCGTTAACGAAACGCATATCGCCGGTAATATCCTTGAAGCGGATATAGGCTGGAATATTGGCGGTGGTAAAGGTATATGAATAAGCAGGCCAGTAGTTTACACCGTCATATACATATTTCCCGGTATTTATCATAGCAGCCACACGGTCGTGATTGTCACCCTCGTCCCAGATACGGACGTTCACGCCATCAAGGCCATTCTTGTCAAAGAAGTAGATGGTGTACTCCTTCTGGTTAAGACTAACGCCCTTATCATCTACAGGATTTGTAATAGACTTAGCTTCTTGATTGTGTCCGTCAGAGATATATAACGCTCCATCTTTATAGACCGCTTCATTTGTTTGCGCCTGATTATTCCCCTGGTTAAAGATGACCTTGGCTGGGAGGCCGTTGGGAAATACGTATTTATAAATAGGGTAGCCGTTGTAAGTCTGATCGGTACGCTCCATTTTTACCCCAGGCCATGAGGTCGCAGTCGCGTTTCCTTGATAATAATGGATATACACCTCTTGCCAGCCCGGCTTGTTACAGAAGAACACAGTGTTGGGGACATGGACTCCGCCACCATCTACGATTTCCGAAGCGTTATAGGTAGCCCCATCTACGAAGTCCATTTCCGCTGTCTTGCCTCCATCACCCCCAAGATTGAACATCACCTTCTCGGGAAGGGGGGATGTGGTTGCGGTAATAGTCCAAACGTCACCGTCTTTTGTCATCAAAGTTCCGGGCCACTCCCCTAATAGCTTAGTTCCCCCGTTCCATGCGTGGCAGTAAACGGAGTTCCAATTGTTGGGGTTCGTGAACTTCACAGTCCAGGCATCGGCTGCGAAGGCCACAAACATGGCCAACAACATAAAACACAGTTTTCTCATTGTTGTTTTAGATAAAGTAAGATATTGAAGTATGATATAATCAATTAATAATATGCAAGATATAAAATCAATCTAAACTTGCAGAAAAACCGGGTCAAGCTCTTAGGCTCGGTAAGATTTAAGTTTTCGCAAAATTACTAAAAAAGTATATAAATCTACCCCCCCCATGTTAAATTTAGTTAAAACAACAGTTTTTTGCCGTTATGCATATAATATGTGCAAACCAAAGAAAACGCCCCAAGCCTTCCTCCAAAAGCACTATTTGTTGAAGCTCCAGCTAAAAAAACCGCGCAGAATTATCCTGCCTGAAAAAATTTATTCGTAATTTTGCTTTCGGAGGATACGGCTACGAAAGTAATTGTTTGAATTTAACATTTTAAATCACATCCTACATCATGGGCCTTGTTAAGACAACCAATCACCATATCCAACCATATTAACAATATAAAATCATCACAATCTGTATAAACTATGGTGCCAATATTTACCAAATTCTTTTATCCTGTCCTCAAATTCCTCTCCAACGGCAAGATACAGACACTGAAAAGCACTCAAGCCTACGTTATTGATTTCTTTCATCTTTCAGAATCCGAACAACAAGAAAAAGTCAAAAGCGGCCGTGCCACAAAAGTCTATGACCGCGTACAGTGGTCCATGGCCTACCTGAGGGCAGCCGGACTCATCATCTCGCCCAAACGAGGCCAATATGTCATCACCGAGAAAGGGCGCGAAGTGCTCGCAAGCGGCATCACGGAATTAGACCAGAAATACCTGTGCGATATATCCCCGGAGTTTAAAAAATTCCTCTATGGCAAAAAAGCCGCCAACAATATAGAAGAAAAAAACACACCGGCCACCCCCACGGAATTAAGCCCCTCCGAGACAATCGATGACCTTGTCAATCAAATCAACAACTCACTTGCCTCAGACCTGCTTGAACAAGTAAAGAAACAATCCCCGGCTTTCTTCGAACAACTCGTAATCGACCTGCTCGTCAGAATGGGATATGGCGGCAATCGCGAAGACGCGGCCACCGTCACCAAAATGTCTCACGACGGAGGCGTCGACGGCATAATCAAAGAGGACCGCCTCGGCCTTGACAAAATATATGTGCAGGCCAAACGCTGGGAGAACACCGTCCAAAAACCGGAGATTCAGAAATTTCGTGGCGCCCTTTCCGAGAGAGGTGCGGCAAAAGGGATATTCATCACCACAAGCGATTTCAGCACCGGGGCGCAGGAAAGCGCACGCAACGCCAAAATCGTTCTGATAGACGGCACGGAGCTTTCCCGGCTGATGATTGAGTTCGGCATAGGCGTCTCGGTGAAAACCACCTACGAAATCAAACGTATCGACAACGACTACTTCCACCCCGAAGATTAAAGGGCACCCCAGTACCTACCCGACAACCGACGCAAGGCAAGAAAAGACGCTGATTATTCGGCTTTATCACCTTATAATCAGCGTCTTTTATTTGAGTGGCCCCACTTGGGAAACCCATATTTCGGAATATCCTTGAAATCAAAGATTTACTATTCTCATCCACTCCTATGGCCGTTTAAATCGCTCTTCCGCGATTCGCCTCGCTTATAGTGCTGATGCCCTTTGGCAACAAAAACTATCTCTCGTCTTGTCAACTGCAAATTTACAAATAAATTTTGACCTTACAAAATTTTGCGTCCTCAAATATTCTCACTAAATTTGCAAATAACATCAAAGAATTAACCGATGCCCACAAATAGTATAGGAATAGAAATTGAGCGCATAAACAGGCTGAAAGTAGTTTTGGTTGAGCAGAACCGCACTGGCAAATGGCTCGCCGAACAGTTAGGCAAGAACGAGGCAACCATCTCCCGGTGGTGTTCCAACACATCTCAACCCAGCCTTGAAATGTTAGTCAAAATCGCATCTATCCTTAAAGTTGACCCTCGCTCATTAATCAATGGCGGCAAATTAGATTGATATGACAAAATATAATCATACTGGAATAGTCTATGTTCTCTCCAATCGGGCGATGCCAGGTTTGGTGAAGATTGGTATGACAACCCGTCATGAACTTGATGCCCGTTTAAAAGAATTATATACCACGGGCGTTCCTGTTCCTTTTGATGTTGAGTATGCCTGTGAGGTCAAGGCTTGTAATTGCGCAAAATTGGAAAAAGCATTGCACACGGCATTTGAACCAAACCGCTTGAATGTCAACAGAGAATTTTTCCAGATAAAAAAGGAACAGGCTATTGCAATTCTTGAGATCTTCAACGAGAAAGATGTCACGACGGAGGTCAGCGATGAAATGAACAACGACCTCAATCCTGATGATATAGCCTCAAAGACTAAAGCTACAAAGCACCGTCCACCACTTAATTTCAGTCAGATGGGTATCCCCGTGGGTAGTACCTTGACATATAATGCAGATCCAACGGTATCTGTTATAGTTATTGGCGATAAAAAGGTTGATTATCTTGGCGAAGAGACTTCTCTGACAGCGGTAACGACCAAGCTGCTCAATTACAAATATGGAGTGCAACCAACTCCACGTTGGAGTTATAACGGTACCAACCTTCAGGAAATATACGACGCGACATATCCTATAGAAGACTAATTATATGCCTTATCCTATTGATAAAAAATTTGTAATTGCAGTCTCATCAAGTGCATTATTTGATTTGACAGAATCAGATAGCGTTTTTAGACAACAAGGTATTGACAAATATAGGGAATACCAGGAAAAGAAAGTAGATGTTCCGTTTGAGAAAGGTGTCGCTTTCCCTTTCATCAAACGACTGCTCAGTCTAAATGATTCTTTTCCTGATGAACAACCTGTTGAAGTTGTGTTGATGTCGAAAAACAGTCCTGAAACAGGAACACGCGTTTTCCGTTCGATAAAGCATTACAATCTAAATATCAGCAGGGCATGTTTTACCAATGGAAAAGCAAATTTTCAATATTTGCCGGCATTTAACGCTTCACTGTTTTTATCGGCAAATTTAGATGATGTTAAATCTGCACTGGAATGTAAATTATCAGCGGGAAGAGTTCTCAATAAACACTATATCGATGATGATGACACTGATAATGAACTAAGAATTGCTTTTGACTTCGATGGGGTATTAGCCAGTGATGAATCTGAACAAATATATAAAGCATCTGGAGGAAATATGCAAGAATATTTCAATCATGAACAACAACATGCCTCAGAAGCCTTAGAACTTGGCCCAATAGGCCCACTTTTGCAACGTATATCGTTTTTTCAAAAATTAGAAAAGAAGAAAGCAGAAAATGATAACTCTTATAGGAGAATATTAAAAACTGCAATCGTGACGGCAAGAAATGCACCTGCTCATGAACGAGTCGTTTCATCGTTGAAGTCTTGGGGCGTTGAAGTTGATGATGCTTTTTTCCTTGGGGGCATAGAAAAAGCGCGTATTTTGAAAATATTAAAACCTCATATCTTTTTTGATGATCAAATGACACATCTAGAGCATATCGACAATATTCCAGCCGTTCATATACCTTTCGGAATTGCAAATAAATAATAGATTAGGATTTGCGGTTAACTAAACTAAGTTGACACCGATTATAATTATGGAAGAATCAGCAAAATCACAAAAGAAATCTATTCGGTTCTTTAACGACCGGGAGGTGCGTGCCGTTTGGGATGACGAGAACAACTGCTGGTGGTTTTCGGCAACAGATATTGTCAGGGCAATTAATGATGAACCTGATTATGTCAAGGCCGGAAACTATTGGAGATGGCTTAAACGTAAATTGCTGAAAGAAGGTATTGAAGTCGTGAGTGACACTCACAAGTTCAAATTTG
>CAJUBM010000117.1 GCA_910584735.1 uncultured Muribaculaceae bacterium | reverse complement strand
AAATATTAATATTTTAATAACAGTGGTAAGATTTTTATCGCACCACTACTAAAGTCGGAAAATTTACGATGAGAGTTTTTAATAGAAACACGTCAGAATGGAAACACATAAGACGTGGCTTCGGTTTAAACGGCTGTAGCCGTCATGCGTTCTCAACGCGTTATTATGATTTTTTATCCTAAGGATGGTTTAACCGGATCCGTTGTTTTATAAATCCTTAATCAATCGGATGTCCGGCTATCTCCATGATAGTGCGGGGAATGTCGGTATTGTCGCGCATGCCTGAGAAACGGTAGGCATCCACTCCGGCGGCGAATACGGGCACCACCGTGCCGGTATGTTTGGTGGATGTCCATCCTACACCTGCGTTGTCATTCAGTATCTTGAATATGAGTGAGGAAAAGGCGTTGAAGTCGGCATACAGTGTTTTCTCGTCGGAGATAGTGTTGCGCTTCTCGAAAATCTCATCAAACATCTTCTTGATCTTCTCCGTCTCGGTTTCGGAAATTGCAACGTTCTTCCAGAATCCAAGGTTGGATTCAAGGTATTCCTTCATGTCCTCCCATCTGTATGCCATACGTGAGAGGAGGATTCCCTTGCAATAGTCGGAGAACGCTTCTTTTGAGACTTTCTGCGGCTTGAGGAGTGTGAGCGGCGCGCTGTAGCCCGTGGTATTGTTGCCTACCGACATGCCGCCTGTCTCATGGTCGGCGGTAACCACTATTAAGGTTTCCTGCGGGTGGCGCAGATAAAAATCGTAGACGGTTTTTATGGCCTTGTCGAAGTTTAATGTCTCAATAATGGCGGTGCCTCCGTCGTTGGCATGTCCGGCATGGTCGATGTTTCCGCCTTCAATCATAACGAAGAATCGTTCGGGGCTTACACGTTCCAGATGTCTGATGCAGGCTTCTGTGAGGGCCGGGAGTGTTAGAGCGCCGCTGATGGAGTCTATTGTGTAGCCTATGCTCCAGGGGCGTTCGGTGTCTTTGCTGAGAACCACCATGCGGTCGGAGAGGGTTTCGGCCGGTTCCATGCCGTATTGCAGTCTTACTCCGTTTTCCTCAAATATACGGAGAAGCCCGGGATCTTTGCCATCTTTATCCTTTATCCCCCTCAGACCGGCTCCGGCCACGAACTGGTAGCCAGATTCGGCAAGTTGCTGTCCGATGGTACGGTATTCCCCACGGTTGGGGACATGGGCGTAGAACGCTCCCGGAGTGGCATCATCGACGGCAACACTTGTTACCAAGCCAACTCCGTAGCCGTTATCGAACAGTGTGCGGGCGATGGAGGTTACCGCAGTGGTATCGGGGGCCATACCGAGCATGCCGTTGCGTGTCTTGGTGCCTGTGGCGAGTGCCGTGCCTGCGGCTGCCGAGTCGGTTACGTCTGATGAAGCCGAATGGGTGGTTGCAAAACTTGCCACCGGCATCTGCATCATCTGTAACGGAGCGTCATTGCCGAGCGCTATACGGTTGTAGACTTGGGCGTTGGTGATATGTCCCATGCCCATCCCGTCTCCGATGAGATAGAATATATATTTTGGTGCGTCAGCCCAGGAGGCCGTGGCGGCTCCTAAAAGTATGGCGGTGAACAGATGTCGAAGTTTCATATTTGGTGGGATAATGATGTTTTGCTTTCGGTTATTGCGCTATAGCCTCCCGCATGGCAAGTATCGGGTCGATGAATCCCCGGTCGTTGCTCAGTCGAGGCACTTTGCGCTGCCCTCCGAGTTTGCCTGTCGAGGCAAGCCAACGGTTGAACAATCCGGGAGGTGCCGCGATAACTTCGGGAGGGTCGAGGAAGAGGTTGCCGGAGCGTTTTGCCTGGTAGTCGGAGTTTTGCCGCTGTAGTTCGGTGTCAAGTATGTCGGTAAATTCAGCAAGGTCGCGGGGAGGCCGGGAGAATTCTATAATCCATTGGTGGCGTCCGCGTGTACGGTCTCCGGCATATACCGGGGCTGCTGTGTAGTCGGATGCTTCCGCTCCGGCAAGACGGCATGCGGCGGCGAGTGCCGCATCCGTGTTGTAGACCATCACCTCCTCGCCGAAAGCGTTTATAAAATGGCGTGTGCGCCCGGCTATTGTGAACGTGAACGGGGCTGTGGAATGTACCCTTATGGTGTCGCCTATACGGTAGCGCCACAGACCGTTTGACGATGTGATTACCAGTTCGTATGTCTCCCCGCATCGGGCTTCCCAGCATGGTATGGCCTGTGGCGCCGGGGCATCCCATTCGCTTTCCGGAACCAGTTCGTAGAATGTGGATGTGTTCATCAGTAGTTCCATGGCCGGCGAACCGGGGCTGTGCTGCACGCCGAAGAAACCCTCCGAGGCGTTATAGTTCTCCCAATAGCGCATACGTGAGCGGTCGGTGATACGGTCATATTGCTCTCTGTATGGGCCGAAGGCTATGCCGCCGTGGAAGAATACTTCCAGGTTCGGCCATACGTCGTGTATGGATTTTGAGCCCGTCTTTTCCAACACACCTTTGAGCACGGTGAGAAACCAGGAGGGTACGCCCGATATTGAGCGCACATCGGCTCCGGCCGAGGCTTCAATAAGGAGTGGTAGCTTGCGCTCCCAGTCCTCCATCAGCGCCACATCTTTGGCCGGGATGCGCACTAAGTTCACCAGCGGGTTGATACGGTCTATCAGCGATGCCGACAGATCGCCTACTTTCACATTCCCGGGAAGTCCTTTTATTTCATTGGCAAAACTTCCGCCGAGAATAAAGTTCTTCCCTCCGAATACGTGGGAGTCTCTGTAATTTTCAAGATATGAGGCAAGAGAATATGCCGCTCCGGCATAGTGGCCGTGGTTTAGGGCGTCCGGGGTGATGGGGAGATATTTGCTTTTGCCATCGGATGTGCCTGACGACTGTGCGAACCTCCGGCAGAGTCCGGGCCAGAGTATATCTCTTTCTCCACGAAGCATCCGCTGAACGAACGGACGCAGGTCGGGATATTTTGTGAGAGGGGTATGTTGGAAATCGGTCACACCCTTTATGCTGCCGAAACCGTTCGCCTCGCCCCACGCGGTTGTGGCCGCGCGCTTTACAAGCCGTGACAGCAGTCTTTGCTGGCTTGCGGCATAGTCCTCCTGTGCGCGTCTCTCGGCGAGAAAGACGTGGCGCATGAAAGGTCGTGCCAAGGGTGTGAAATCAATCATATTCTGATTTTCTTCGGGTGAAATGGTGGTGCCGGGGATGAAACGGATTTGGAAGGGCAAATTTAACACTTTATTTTGGCTCATTCCCTATAAGGGACATTAAATTTTGTTGTTAATTTAACACGTTGAATAATTTAACGGGCTTGAGGATTGGTTTTGGAAAACTTTTTGGGATATTTGCGGAATTTTATAACTTTGCGGTTAAAACGGGGTAATTTCCGGTAGGGAAGAACCTCCGTAATCAGCATTTAATTACCATGGTACTATCTATGACCGGATTCGGCAGTGCGGTTGTCGAATTCAAGACGAAGAAATTCACATTTGAGATTAAATCGCTTAACTCCAAGCAGCTTGACCTGTCAATGCGGGTGCCCGTAGGATACCGCCCGTTAGAGGCGGAGATGAGGTCGCTTGTGGCCCAGCGGTTGGAGCGCGGCAAGGTCGAACTGGTCATGTACGTGGAGAATACGGGCGTGGATGCCGCCGTGCAGATTAATGTGTCGGCTCTCCTCGGCTATAAGAAGCAGATAGAGGCTGCCTCTGAGGCATTGGGCATACCTGTGCCTGAGGACTGGTACGGCGTGTTGTTGCGTTTCCCCGACTCTGTGAAAGGGGAGGCTGCTGTCGAAGTTTCCGATGAGGAACGTCAGGCCATATTGCTTGGTGTTACACAGGCCGTTGAGCGGCTGATGGACTATCGTGCTACAGAGGGACGGAAACTTGACGAGTTTTTCAGACGCCGGATAGAGCGCATAACTGCTCTGCTCGGTGATGTTCCGGCTTACGAGACGGAACGTATAGTGAAGATACGTTCGCGCATCGAAGATGCCCTGCGGTCGATTCCCCAGGTGGAATATGACAAGGGGCGTTTCGAACAGGAGATGATATTCTACATCGAGAAACTTGACATATCGGAAGAGAAGCAGCGCCTGGCCCAGCATCTGCGTTATTTCATTGAAACCCTTGACGGAAATCCAGGACAGGGAAAGAAGCTGGGCTTCATATCTCAGGAGATGGGTCGCGAAATCAACACCCTTGGTTCGAAAAGCAACCACGCCCAGCTGCAAATTCTTGTCGTAAAGATGAAAGACGAGCTTGAACAGATAAAGGAACAGGTTCTAAACGCTATGTAATCCAAAATATATTTGCTTTTTTGCGAACTTGCCTAAGACTAACATATGAAAAAGGGAAAACTGATTATTATCTCCGCACCTTCTGGATGCGGCAAATCAACGATTATAGGTGATATTATGGATAGAGGGGAACTTGACCTGGAGTTCTCCGTCTCAGCCACCAACCGCAAGCCTCGTCCCGGAGAGGTTGACGGCGTGAACTATCATTTCCTCTCCGACCAGCAATTTAAAGACCTTATAGCAGAGAAAGCTTTTGTAGAATACGAGCAGGTATATCCCGGTCGTTACTACGGCACTTTGCGCTCCGAGATACAGAACCGTGTCGAGCAGGGACATAATGTGATTCTTGACATTGACGTGCATGGCGGTGTGAACGTTCGCGAGCAGTTCGGTGATGATGCCGTGAGCATCTTCATAGCGCCTCCAAGCATAGATGAGTTGCGCCGCCGTCTGCAGAATCGTGGCAGCGACTCGCCTGAAGCTATAGAGGAGCGTGTGGGACGTGCCGAATATGAAATGTCGTTCCGGGACAAGTTCGACCATGTCGTGACCAACGACGAACTGCCTCGCGCCATCTCTGCCATAGAGCGAATTATCACCGATTTTATTGCCTGAGGCCACTCGGTAGCATGAAGACGATCGGGTTCTTCGGGGGGTCGTTCAATCCTCCTCATTTAGGGCATATCGCACTGGCTGATGCCATAGCGGCATCTGGTATGGTGGATGAGGTGTGGCTGGTGCTCTCGCCGTTGAATCCGTTGAAGAGCGGCGATACGGATCTGGCCTCCGATACGGACCGATTAGCTATGTTGCGCCTTGCCGTTGAAGGACATCCGTCACTCCGTGTATGTGACGTGGAGCTTTCAATGCCGCGTCCGTCGTACACGGTCGATACCCTCTCGCGCCTGTCTGAAGAATATCCCGATTCCCGTTTCCGCCTTATCGTGGGGGAGGACAACTGGAGGGTGTTTGACCGCTGGCGCGATGCCGCTACATTACGGGGCAGATATGCCCCGATAGTGTATAGGCGGGGTGGGAATGACGCTCCTGTACTCGGGGCTGATACCCTGCAGGATGCACCCTTGCTTCCTATGTCGGGAACCGCCATACGCCGGTTGCTGGCAGAGGGTGGCGATGTGAACAATATGGTGGATGAAAAGGTATATAGATATATCCTGGCCCACAGACTTTACGGCGTGGAAGGGGGTTAATTTGTAGAATCAGTAGAACGATTATGGAATCAATACTTAATGCTAATTCGATAGCTTTTATCGGTCTGTGCAACGAATACCGTCTGGCCCTTCAGGATGCCCGGGAGGCGGAACGCGATGAATTTATAGACCACATGCTCAGGTTGCTCCCGCGACTGTATATATCGGCTACAGATCTGAAGGTTGATTCCGTATTCGAGGATGAAGATCCATTCCTGACGGAGGTGCTCGATGAGGATTATTATGAGGCTATCCGCCGGAATGTGGAGACATTGCTCGGCCCTGACGATGTGTATCTGGAGGTGTTTGAGGAGGATATGAAATATTCCGATACGCCGGTAGCCGCTTCGGTTTCCGAGGGACTGGCCGATATATTCCAGGTTCTTTACAATTTCCTTAATACCATCCATGACGCTACGGATGCTAATATGCAGCTTGCCATTATGGCCGTTCGCGATGATTTCCGCTCATATTGGAGTACGCCGCTATGCAACGTGCTTCGTGCGCTGAACCATCTGCGCTATCGCGAATGAATGTTTGATAAACTCTCCTAATGTTTGATAACTACCTCTAATCCATATCTCTGAAAATGTCAGTACGTGAGCGTATCGGCCAATTGCGCGATACAATAAACCGCCACAACTATAATTATTACGTCTTGAATACTCCAGAGATTTCCGATCGGGAGTTCGACATGCTTCTTAAGGAGCTGGAGAAACTGGAGACTGAGAATCCTGAGTTTGCCGACCCGTTGTCTCCCACACAGCGTGTAGGCTCCGACCTTACACATGGCTTTGATTCGGTGGAGCATATACACCCGATGCTGTCGCTCTCCAATACGTACTCAATCGAGGAGGTCGATGAATGGTTCGGACGTGTACGTGCCGGCCTCGGCGGCGAGAGATTCGAGGTGACGGGAGAGATGAAGTTCGACGGCACATCGATTTCCCTTATTTACGAGCATGGGCGGTTGGTAAGGGCTGTGACACGCGGTGACGGCATACGCGGCGATGTCGTGACGGCCAATGTGAAGACAATAAAGTCCATCCCCTTGCAGTTGCAGGGTGAGGGTTGGCCGGACTTCTTTGAGATACGTGGCGAGATTCTTATGCCATGGAAGGAGTTCGACCGACTGAACAAGGAGCGTGAGTTCAACGAGGAGCCGCTGTTCGCCAACCCGCGTAACGCGGCTGCCGGAACGCTCAAGACACTGGATACGCGCGAGGTGTCGCGTCGTGGCTTGGATGCTTATTTCTATTATCTCCTCGGGCCGGAGCTTCCTGCCGATAACCATTATGACAATATGATGGCGGCAAAGAAATGGGGGTTCAAGGTGTCGGACATAATGACCCGCCTTGACTCGCTGGAAGGGGTTGAGGCCTTTGTTAGATATTGGGATGAGCACAGGAAGGAACTTCCCGTGGCTACAGACGGTCTCGTATTCAAAGTGGACTCCCTGCGCCAGCAGCTTAACCTGGGATTCACGGCCAAATCGCCCCGTTGGGCTATAGCCTACAAGTTTCCCGCAGAGAGGGCTCTGACGCGCCTTAGATTCGTGTCTTTCGAGGTGGGGCGCATGGGTATAGTGACCCCTGTAGCCAATCTTGAACCGGTGTTGCTGTCCGGTACCGTGATAAGACGTGCGTCCCTCCACAACGAGGATATAGTGAAGACCCTTGACATACACCAGCATGACCTGCTGTATGTGGAGAAAGGGGGGGAGATTATCCCTAAGATTACCGGGGTAGATGAGAACGGTCGGGAACCGGGAGCCGAACCTGTAAGGTTCGTGTCTCATTGTCCGGCATGCGGCACACCTCTCGTAAGGGTAGAGGGGGAAGCGGCCTGGCAGTGTCCCAACAAATTCGGCTGTCCTCCACAGATCGTGGGTCGCATCGAGCATTTCGTGGGTCGCAAGATGATGAATATCGACGGTATAGGGGAGGAGACCTCGCAGGCTCTATTTGATGCCGGATATGTGAAAGGTATAGCCGACCTCTATGACCTTACGGAGGGCCAGCTTCTGAAACTCGATGGATTCGGGCCACGTTCGGCCGAGAAGGTTCTTGAAGGATTGGAGGCTTCCAAGACGATGCCCTTTGACCGCGTTGTATATGCTCTTTCCATTCCGTTTGTCGGGGATACAGTGGCTCGCAAACTTGTGAAGGCTTTCCCGGATATAGACCTTATAATGTCGGCCTCGGCCGAAGAACTGGCGGCGGCGAAAGATATAGGACCGCGTATAGCCGAGTCAATAATAGAGTACTTCAAAAACCCGGTGAACCGTCAGACGGTGGCGCGTCTACGGGAAGTGGGGCTGCAGATGGCCGTGGCGGAAGATGTTGCCGGCGATACTTCTAACCGCTTGGAAGGGAAGGCTTTTGTTATCTCCGGCACGTTCTCACACCATTCACGTGATGAATATAAAGACCTGATAGAGCGCAATGGCGGACGAAACGTAAGCTCCATATCCAAGAAAACCGATTATGTGCTGGCAGGGGAAAATATGGGACCGGCGAAACGGGAGAAGGCCGCATCGCTGGGAATCCCTGTAATCAGTGAGGACGATTTTCTGAATATGATTGGGACGGAGTAAACCTTTCCACGCCGGGCGTGTTCTATTTTTATAACACAAACGTGAAAAAATATGAATACACTCGGTAGAAAGGTTAGAAATGCTTCCTTGGGCTTTTGCGCGTCATTGGTAGCATTGTTGGCAGCTTCGTGTTCGTCAAAAGACAAATTGGCTGAAGAACTCAACGGCACATGGAGTTCGGCTCCCGAGCAGATTGCTAATTCCGGGGCTACAAGGACTACTATGGTCAGGGTTATAGAGTTCAATAATAATGGTGGTTCGCCAGAGGGTGCTGTGACAATGACGGCTCTTATAACCGTAGATAATGTGATGGCCGCCGGCGATTCCATAAGTGTACCTCTCACAATTACAGCTTCCGGAGCGGCAACGATTACCGGCGTATTCCAGGCTAAGGACGATGATGAGTTGCTTATAAATCTTGATTATTCATCGTTGCAGGTATCGGTAGACCCTCAGGCCGTGCAACTTAACTACAATCTGCTCACACAGGAGAGCAGTTCGCGTCTGGAGGCACTGCGCCCCGGTGCACTGCGTCTTGCCACCCAGCAGATACAGCAATCAGCCACGAGCGTATTCTCCAACCTCACGGAGATTGAGGATATAAAGATTGACAACAACCTGATGTCTTGCGAAATAGGCCATAAAGATCTGACTTTCCGCCGTCAGCAGCCGTAAACCTGATTTTCTTGAAATAATTTTGTTGCTTAATGCCCTCTGTTTGCGTCCATCAAGACGCCAACAGAGGGCATTTTTTGATTTTATGCATAAAATTTAGGATTATTCATAAATGTATGCTAATTTTGACGCGGACATAATTGTCGGACTTTTATCACAGATGTGAAAAATCCGATTTCTGATTCTTTAACCAAAATTACTACTGGTGCGATAAAATCGCGTTAGTTTAGAAATCATCAAATAAAGAG
>CAJUBM010000116.1 GCA_910584735.1 uncultured Muribaculaceae bacterium | reverse complement strand
AGATTTTTCTCGATGAAGAGGGAGTGTAGCGAGCTACACGACTGATGAAGAGAGGGAAAGATTCAAAAATTTTGCCGGAGAAACATTAGAATAATCAGACCTGTTAGTATAAAATAATTTTGAACAGTTACTTATAATTAGGAATAAAGCCTGAAAAGAAGTAATTTTGTAAATTCCACTCTGATTTTCCAACTCACATTACAATCCAACGATGAGCTCCACCCCAAAAAACAACTTCACCACCCCTGAGGAAGACCGCCTGATAGAAGAGGCGTTCAAAGAAGTACTTGACGGCTACCTGTCATCGAACCATCGGAAAAAGGTGGAGATTATCGAACGTGCCTTCGCCTTCGCCAAAGAGGCCCACAAGGGGATAAGGCGCCGTTCGGGCGAGCCGTACATACTCCATCCCATAGCCGTGGCAAAGATAGCCAGCCAGGAAATCGGCCTCGGTTCCACCTCGATATGCGCCGCCCTGCTGCACGATGTGGTGGAGGATACGGAATATACGGTGGAGGACATAGAGCAGAACTTCGGCAAGAAGATAGCCCAACTCGTCGAAGGCCTCACGAAAATATCGGGAGGCATCTTCGGAGACAAAGCCTCGGCGCAGGCCGAGAACTTCCGCAAGCTCCTGCTCACTATGTCGGAGGATATACGCGTGGTCCTCATAAAGATGGCCGACCGTCTGCACAATATGCGCACCCTCGGCTCGATGGCGCCCAACAAGCAGTATAAGATTGCAGGAGAGACGCTGTATATCTACGCTCCGCTGGCCCACCGCCTGGGTCTGTTCGCCATAAAGACCGAACTGGAAAATCTGTCGTTCAAATATGAACATCCCGAGGCGTTCAAACGCATCTCAGAGAAAATAGCCGCCACCGAGAGCCAGCGAGCCAGCATATTCGAACATTTTTCCGCCCCTATACGCCGCAAGCTCACCGACATGGGCCTGGAGTTCACTGCCAAGGCGCGCGTCAAATCAGCCTACTCCATCTGGAACAAGATGGAGAAAAAACACATCCCATTCGACGAGGTCTATGACCTATATGCCGCCCGGATAATCTTCGAATGTGACGACCCTGCTAAGGAGAAAAGCATATGCTGGCAGATATACTCTGCTATAACCGACATATACCGCATACACCCTGACCGCACACGCGACTGGATCTCAAACCCTAAGGCTAACGGCTACCAGGCCCTGCACCTCACCGTGATGGGACCTGACGGGAACTGGGTGGAAGTGCAGATACGCTCTCGGCGCATGGACGAAATCGCAGAGAAAGGGTTCGCGGCACACTGGAAATACAAAGTCGGAGAAGGTGACGAGGAGTCGGAACTCAACGTATGGCTGTCAACTATAAAGGATATTCTCGACAATCCCGAACCTAATGCCATTGATTTCCTTGACACACTGAAGCTCAACCTGTTCGCATCAGAAATAGTGGTCTTTACCCCCAAGGGGGAACTCCTGACGCTGCCTGCCGACTCTACAGTGCTTGACGTAGCTTTCAACCTGCATACCCGCATCGGCTGCCAGTGTATTGCCGGGAAAGTAAACCACAAGCTCGTCCCCCTGAGCCAGAAACTAAATTCAGGCGACCAGGTGGAGGTTCTGACATCACAGTCACAGCAGCCCAAGCCCGAATGGATGGACTTCCTGGCTACTGCCAAAGCCAAGACCCACCTGCGCAAGGCCCTCCGCAAACAGCAGCAGCCCATCGTAAACGCCGGGCGCCTGATTTTCGAACAGTTCCTGCGTGACAACGAGATAAAGGACGACAACATAGCCATCACCAAAGTGATGGGCCTCTATAAGGCAGCCTCGCGCGAAGATTTATACTACATGCTCGGCAATCAGGAGATAATGCTCAACGAGTATGTAGTAAAGACCTTGAAGAAGGACAGTTCCAAGACCAAGCGCATACTGCTGAAACTCATCGGCATGGGCAAGGAGCCCGAGACCTCCGCGAAAAAGCAGCAGGAACCGGCTCCGGAAAAACCGAAAATCAACACCAAGAAAACCTATGTCCTGCGCTATGGCGACAACGGCGAGACCAATTTCCGTTTCGCCGGCTGCTGCTGCCCGGTGCCCGGGGACGACGTGCTCGGTTTCATTGCCGATGACGGAGAAGTGGAGGTACACACCCTTGACTGCCCCCGTGCGGCCCTGCTTAAAGCCTCCTACGGCCCACGCATACTGTCAACCTCGTGGGAGGTCTCCGGCAACCGTTTCTTAGCCCACATACGAATCGAGGGAATAGACCGCCACGGCATCCTCCACGAACTCATATCCCTCATCTCCACCCATCTGGCCTTGAATATACGCGCCTTGAACATACGTGCCGAGAAAGAGATTTTCTATGCCGACCTATCGCTGTTAGTGACCGATGTCGGCGCCGTAGACGACCTGTGCGCGAAGATACGCCGCATCCCCGGCATACAGAAGGTGGCACGAATCTGAAACGTGACACGATAAAAACTACATATTATTGGTCTTCAATAGCTCAAAATATTGATTGTGAAGCTTAAAAGGAATACAACGTGGCTCATAGGGGCCTTCGTAGCGGCTATGGCTATAGTACTATGGCTGATGCCACGCCCCAACAAGCACAAATACTCCTACGAGGAGAACCGTCCATGGGGCTACTCACTGCTGACAGCGCCGTTCGACATCACGGTATACCGCGATTCTGCCACGGTGAAGAGCATGATAGACTCCATCGACCGCAACATGATCCCCATATTCCGACGCGATGAGGAGACCCCCACGCGGGTTATGGCGGCAATATCGGCTTCACACACCCTCTCGCCCGCAACACGCGGACGTCTCTCCCAAATCGTACAGGGTCTATACCGGCGCGGCATAACCGACCAGACAGCCGCATCGGCTATCGCGGCAGGGAATCTGACGGAGGTAAAATTCAACGAGGACAACGTGAACAGATCCTATCCGACGGATGATTTTATCTCACAACGTGATGCCTATGCCCTGATTGACTCCCTGTTCCGAAACAATCCGGAGCGCGGCGCCATACAGCGCCTCGACCTCGCCCGGCTGTTGATGCCTAACGTGGTGGAAGACCAGGAAGCCACCGCCCACTACCGGGAAAGCCTGCTCCAGCCTGTCATCGCAGGCATCGGGGTAATACAACAGGGAGAACGTATCGTAGATCGTGGCGACATTGTCACACCCCAGCTCTACCAAGTGTTGAAATCATATGAGGCCACACTTGACAAACAGTCGGACAACAATCGCACAAGCCGCCTCTCCATATTCCTGGGACGGTTCCTATTCGTGTCACTCATATTCGGCTCCCTGTTAGCCTACTTCCTCTATTACTATCCGGACCTGTTAGAGCCCCGCAGGATGGGAGCCATACTGCTCCTCATGGTAGGCTTCTTCGTCTTCTCCATGGCTATGTCGCGCACATTCATGTCGGGCATATACCTCTCCCCGTTAGCGATGCTGCCGGTGATAGTGCTGGTATTCTTCAACTCCCGTACGGCCTTCTTCGTCTACGTTCTGGAAGTATTGCTTTGCTCTGTCTGGGCATCATTCCAGTTCGAGTTCTTCGTAGTCGAGACCATAGCGGGCACATCCGTAATATTCTCCCTGAAGGAACTGTCGAAACGTTCACAGCTGCTACAGTCGGCACTCGTTGCCTTCGTGGTATATTGCCTGGGCTATCTCGCCATAGAGCTTATGTCGACCGGCACCCTGACCTCATCAACGCCACGCCTGATAGGCTACTTCGCCATCAGTGCCGTACTTGTGTCGTTCGCCTACATACTTATCTTCATCTTTGAAAAGATGTTCGGCATGGTCTCGGTGGTTACCCTTGTCGAACTTTCCGACATAAACAACCCGGTACTCCGCAAATTATCAACCGAATGTCCCGGTACGTTCCAACACTCCATGGCCGTCAGCAACCTGGCCTCCGAAGCAGCCCACAGGATAGGGGCGAATGTACAGATGGTCCGTGCCGGCGCCCTGTACCACGACATAGGGAAGATTGACAATCCGGCTTTCTTTACAGAGAACCAGCACGGGGTGAATCCACATGACGCACTCTCCCCTATACAGAGCGCGAGGATAGTTATAAACCACATCCACGATGGTATGCGTCGTGCCGAAAAGGCCAAACTGCCACAGGCAATACGCAACCTGATAACGCAGCACCACGGGTGCGGGAAGGCCAAATACTTCTACACCATGGAGCAACGCCAGCACCCTGACGAGGCCATAGACGCCGCCCCGTTCACCTATCCCGGCCCTAATCCCCAGACTCGCGAGGCGTCCCTGCTGATGATGGCCGATGCCGTAGAGGCAGCCTCGCGCTCAATGACAGACCATTCCGATGAGGCGATACGCTCTCTGGTAGACCGCCTTATCGACGGCCAGGTAGCCGAGGGGCTGCATAATGAGTCGCCGCTGTCATTCAAAGATATATCGGAGATAAAACAAACATTCATCCAGCGCCTGAAATCGATGTACCACGCCCGCATACAATATCCGGCCGAGATGAAAAAGAACAAATCCAAACCCTGATGTTGAAACAGGAATTCAAAGATATGCTCGCCTCTATGGGCGCGGAGTTCTCGGGACTGGCCGAGTCTCTGGAATGTACACAGTCCGAGGTCTCGGTACGCGTCAACATATCAAAAGGGGGTACGATACCGCCCGTGGCCGGGAACGCCGTGCCGTGGTGCCGCGAGGGATACTACCTCTCCGAAAGGCCATCGTTCACATTTGACCCTGCAATGCACCAGGGGCTATACTACGTGCAGGACGCCTCCTCGATGTGTCTATACCATATCATTTCAAGCCTCTCGGAACGTCTCGGAGGGCGCCCGCTACGTCTTTTGGACGCCTGCGCGGCCCCCGGAGGGAAGACGCTCTGCGCGTCCGACGCCCTACCCGCAGAATCGCTAACCGTTGCGAATGAGTTTGACTTCCGCCGCGCTGAAGTACTGCGCGAGAACGTGATAAAATGGGGGGCCACTTCCCGCGTGGTAGTAAGCCGGGGCGATACTGCGCGTTTCAGCCGCCTCAACGACTGCTTTGACATCGTGTGCGTAGACGCGCCATGCTCGGGGGAAGGGATGATGCGTAAAGATGCCACGGCCCGCGAGCAATGGAACCGGACGCTTATAGCCGAATGTGCGGAGCGGCAGCGCCAAATCCTTGACAACGTATGGCCCTCCCTGCGTCCCGGCGGATTCCTCGTCTACTCAACATGCACCTTCAATCTCGCCGAAAACGAACAACTGATCGGCAATTTTGCCACCGACCATAACGCCACCTTCGAGGACACCGGCCTCTCAGGATTTCCCGGAATAGTCCCATCGCAGTTCCCCGGCGTAAAGGCAGCCCGTTTCCTGCCGGGGCGCATACGGGGGGAAGGCCTGTTCGTATGCATATTATGCAAACCCGGCGCCAACGAGGATGTCATCCCTGCCGACATGCCATCAACAACCCGCAAACCCGCCAAAAGCAAGAAAGGGAAAAGCGCCGTCTCCAAAAACAACAATGCCATAAACCCCGCCATAGTGCAAAATTGGCTCGCAACCACGGACATGGCTTTGGAAACGCGCGGAGATGCCATCACCGCCCTCCCCGTGGCACACGCCTCATTTATCTCCCTCCTACGACAGAATCTTGACACGATACTGGCCGGGCCGGATGTGGCGACAATTCGTGGCCGCGACCTTGTCCCTACCCATGAACTCGCCATGACAACGGGGCTTCTCCGGCCCGATACATTTCCACAATATGAAGTGGACCGCCCCACCGCACTGCGCTATCTCCGACGGGAAGCCATCGTGCTGGAAGCATCCACACCCAGAGGATTCGTACTGCTCACCTACAACGATAATCCTTTGGGATTTGTAAAAAACCTCGGGAACCGTGCCAACAACCTTTATCCAGCCCCATGGCGCATCCTAAAATCCCTATAAACTCCCCGGAGGCAGACACGGCATTTTTATGATTTAAAAATAATGATTAAATTTGCCACCGAACTTTATCCACGCCTCCATGTCGGCTGACATGGAGGAAGCCCCACGATTAATAACACGACAATGACATTCGCTGAAAATTGCAACGACATCTTTGACCGCGCTACAGCCGACTACCATATCACCGACTCCATAGACACCCCGGCTCCCAATCCATTCGCAGCCGACACTATGGACGCCCTTCTATATGCCAAGAACTGGATAGACGTAACCCAATGGCACATGGAAGACCTTATACGCGACCCTGAAATCGAACCCGCTGCCGGGATGGAACTCAAACGGCGTATAGACGCATCGAACCAGGACCGCACGGACCGCGTGGAGGACATCGACACATTTTTCCGCACACGATACAGCGAAGTCACACCCCTCGATGATGCCACAATAAATACCGAGAGTCCCGCATGGGCCATCGACCGACTGTCAATCCTCGCCGTCAAGATATACCATATGCGCGCCGAACTGGAACGCCCCGATGCCACCGCCGCCCATAAGGCAAGATGCGAGGGCAAGCTCGCCGTACTGCTGGAACAGCGGCGCGACCTTACCACAGCCATCGATGCCCTCCTTGACGACATCGCGGCCGGACGTAAATACATGAAAGTGTACCGGCAGATGAAGATGTACAACGATGCCGACACAAACCCGGTGCTGTACAAGAAGAATGTCTGAGACAGCGGCATGATTAACAATCCCAAACGACTGCGAAGCGTACTTGCAGCACGTTTCTCAGCACTCGGAGATGTGGCTATGACCATCCCGGTGCTGTACAGTGTATGCGCATGCTACCCCGATGTGCGGTTCACCATGGTTACCCGCTCGTCAATGACCCCGATATTCATAAACCGGCCCGACAACCTACAGGTAGTCGGGATTGATTTGGAACGCTATAAGGGCGTTACCGGGCTATGGCGGCTGTTTTCAGAACTTCGCAGGCAATATCGGTTCGACGGCTTCGTGGATCTGCACGATGTGCTGCGCACACGCCTGTTGCGCATCTTCTGCCACCTGCACCGAATCCCGGTGGCCGTAATCAACAAAGGCCGGAAAGGGAAACGGGCCCTCACCCGGGGCGCGAACAAAATACTACTACCCTTGGTGTCCTCGCGGGCGCGTTACCGCCAGGCTTTCCATGCTATCGGCCTTCCGGTAGAAAGTCGGTTCGAAGGACTCTACAGCCATCTTGGTGAAAAAGCCGATGCCTCCGACTTCGCTGCGATAACACCTCCAAAGAGGAGCGGCGAACACTGGATAGGGATTGCGCCATTCGCCAAGCATAAAGGGAAAATCTACCCTCTCGAGCTTATGGAGAAGGTGATAAAGGAGATTACATCTGACCCACGCAACCGCATATTTCTTTTCGGCGCCGGGGGATATGAACGCGGAATACTCGCCGAATGGGAAGAACAATATCCCGGAGCCATTTCACTGGCATCCCAACGCTACGGTTTTCCCGCAGAACTCGCGCTTATGAGCTGGCTGGACGTAATGGTGTCGATGGATTCGGCAAATATGCATTTAGCCTCACTGGTAGCCACGCCGGTGGTAAGCATCTGGGGAGCCACACATCCATACTGCGGGTTCAAAGGATGGCGACAGGGAGAAAGCGACATCATACAGCTTCCCATGACATGCCGTCCCTGCTCCGTATTCGGCAACAAGCCCTGCTTCCGTGGCGACTACTACTGCCTGCATGGGATACCGCCACAACTCATAATCTCGCGTGTGAACGCGCATCTACATCCGGGTGAAAACTTTAGCGGCGCATCAAAAAAATAATTTTTTGACACACCGCTAAAAGTATATAAATCAGGATGGTTATTCAGCCTTCTGTTTGCGCAGAGGAGAGGATGTGCGCTCGGCATGGCTGCAACGGTTCCGGAAAATATCGATGGCCCGATACACGGCCTCACGCATAGAATCGGGGGAAGCCTGGTTCTTTCCGGCAATATCATAGCCGGTACCGTGGTCGGGAGATGTACGCACAAACGGAAGACCGGCGGTAAAATTCACCCCGTTATCCATGGCCAACGTCTTAAACGGTGCCAACCCCTGGTCGTGATACATCGCGAGAACACCGTCAAACTTATTAAACAATCCCGCTCCGAAGAAGCCGTCAGCCGCATACGGGCCGAAAGCGAGAATCTTTTTCTCTCTCGCCTCCTCTATAGCCGGGATTATCACCTGCTGCTCCTCTACGCCGAGCATACCGTCCTCCCCGGCGTGGGGATTCAGGGCCAGGACGGCTATACGGGGCTTTACGATACCGAAATCCTCGACAAGCGACCGCTCAAAAAGATGCAGCTTTTCCACTACAGCCTCACGGGTCACAGCCTCCGCCACCTTGGAAAGAGGAAGGTGTATCGTCACCAGTGCGACACGCATCACATCGTTACAGAGAACCATCAACGCCTTATCTTTCCCATCTGCGCCGACCGATGCCTCAAGATATTCGGTATGTCCCGGGAATGTGAAAAGCTCGCTCTGGATGGCTTTCTTATTTATCGGCGCGGTAACAAGCACGTCTATATTCCCGGCGCGTAGATCGGCCACCGCCGATTCAAGGGCCGCAAACGCGGCACGTCCAGATTCCGGGGAAGCCTTTCCGGGCTCCACACGCATCTCCTCTCCCACGACATTCACGATATTCACCTGTCCGGCAACAGCCTCAGCAGCCGAGGCTACCTGCTGAGGGGCGCTCCCTTGCATATTCCCGGCCTTGCGATAAAACTGTGCGATTTTCGCCGACCCATAAATTACGGGAGTACACAGATCCAGCATACGGGTGTCATCGAACATCTTAAGAATCACCTCGTAGCCAATACCGTTGTAGTCGCCATGGGTTATACCTACACGTACTTTCGGACGTGCAGGCTCCTTTATTTCTGTTTTCTTATTATCTTTATTATTACCGTTATTCTCTGTCATTATAGGATAAATTTTTGTCAAAATTACAAAAATCCCTCCACCCTCCAAAATAAGACCCCACACACATATTCACACACCTTAACATATAAGCACTTAGTCGCTCTTCTTTTGTTAAAAATAGATAACCATAGCGATTTTGTTGCCCGAAAAGTATGTTGCACAACATAAATCATATAATTTTGCATCAGTTTTTCATGGTATTAGATTTAAGGTAAGAAGATTATTCGTCGAGATGACG
>CAJUBM010000115.1 GCA_910584735.1 uncultured Muribaculaceae bacterium | reverse complement strand
ACGCACTGGTCGATGATGTTGTTCGACACCTCGGCCAGACGGTAGACGTTGGCCTCGCGTGAACGGAAGTCACCGCCTTTCACTGTGTCGTAGAACAGACGGTACACGGAGTCGCCGTCGTTCTGGTAGTTCTTGGCGGCGTTTATACCACCCTGGGCTGCGATTGAGTGGGCGCGGCGGGGTGAGTCCTGTATGCAGAAGTTATAAACGTTGAAGCCCATCTCGCCGAGAGTGGAGGCAGCCGAGGCGCCTGCCAGGCCGGTACCTACGACGATGATGTCGAGGTGGCGTTTGTTGGCGGGGTTCACCAGTTTCTGGTGGGCTTTGTAGTTGGTCCACTTCTCAGCTACGGGACCTTCGGGGATTTTGGAGTCAATCTGGTATTCGGGGAGTTTCGATGATTCGATGTCCGCGTAATCCTTCATGATGGGGGTAGAGTCAATCATACCCTCTACTTTCTTGAGATCTGCCATTTCTGATCAGCGGTGTTATTGGTTGTTAGTAGTTTCGTTGGTCTCGGCCTGGGGGCAGGCGGCACAGTTGCGGGCGTTTCCGCAATCAGCATCGCCGCATACGCCGGGGGCGCACTGTGCACCGCCGCAGGCAGCGTTGTCGCATGCGGGCATCCCGCAGGGAGTCTTGTCGCAGACGGGTTTGCCGCAGGGTGTCTTGCCGGCCTCGAAGTAGGGAGCATCGGCCGATCCGTTCTCGGTGGCTGTCATCTCTGCATACTGCTCGAGGAGTTCGGGATTGGTGGTGTAATAGTTGCGGTGGGCCTGTACGGTGAATACGATGGCTTCGGCCATGAAGAGGGCTATAACGAGGGTGGTGAACACGTTGGCGCACTTCTTAAGGCGGGGGAGCCATGTGCGGCCGTTCCATCCGCAGGACTGGAACATTGACCAGAATCCGTGGGTCATGTGGAACCACAGTGCCACGAAGGCTACCAGATAGATTGCCAGGATGAGGCCGTTGGAGAAGGTGGCCTCCAGGAAGATGGTGCCTGCGGCGGGCGATACGGGTACGCGCTGGCCGTTTACGTTCACGAGGTCTTCGGCGTGGAATTCGCAGATTTCAGCGAACTGCATCTTGGCCCAGAACTGGATGAGGTGGAGTACGAGGAAGGCGATGATCACCACGCCGAGCACGTACATGTTCTTCGACGACCATTCCACCTGGGGGGGACGCGATGTCACGGCGTAACGCTCGTGGCCGCGCGCACGGCGGTTCTGGATGGTCAGCCATGAGGCGTAGACGATGTGGAGGATGAAGCCTGCTGCCAGCACGAGGGCGCCTACAAGGGCATACCAGTTGGCTCCGAGGAACTCACAGACCACGTTGTAGGCTGTGGGCCAGAAAATGGCTACGCCGTTCATCAACACGTGGAACGTCAGGAATAGGACAAGGAACGCGCCGGTCAGCGACATGACGAGTTTCCTTCCTACGGATGAGGATGTTAACCACATAAAGAGTTTGTTTTTAAGTGAAGTGAAATTTATGGAATTTTATTGTGTTTCGGTTCATGGCCGGGGAGGCTGGCGTCCCCGTATGGCGCCCGGCAACCACCCTTGATGGCAACCACGCGCATTAATTCCACAAAATTAGCCAAATTTCCAAAAGCCCGCAACATTATTTAAGGATTTTTTTCTGCAATCGCAAAAGAGAAGAGGCAAGGGGCAATCTCTGAAGTGGAATCTCTATATCCTCTTCAAAAAAGCCTGTTCCAAAATTCAAACCGGCACCTCTCCCAAAGAAAATTTATTGTCCGAGGGTAACTTTTAGTGGCGCCGGACCTCCGGGACGGCAGGCCACCAGAGGAGGCGGAGCCGGAGAGGGGTTAACTGTTATTTAAAAATAAGTGGTTGGTGTTTTTGTTTCTGCTGTGCCTCTTCGGGTGGGCTGCCGTCCCGGAGGTCCGGCGCCACTACCATCCGGCGGAATTATAAGATCGTTATCCTCGTTGGTGTTTTAAGGTGGATTTTATCTGCGGCGGCGGAAGATAGACCACCAGGAGGGCGGGGCGGCCGAGAGGTCGCTCTGGAGGGGGTCGGTGAATGTCGGCAGCGGGGCTGTCTCGCCGAACTGCGAGGGGTAGATTACCAGGAGGTTGTTGCGGGCGAAGTAGCGTTGCAGCATGGAGGGGAGTTCGGCCAGGTCGGGGGTGAAGCTGACGGAGTTGGCACGGGCTGTCACAACTACCAGGAGGTCGTCGTCAAGGACATCGCGGGCCAGGGCTGTAAGGTTGTCGGAGGGTTCGCCGCTGCGGTATTCATGGCGTACGCCTATTCCTTGTGAATGTATCACACCCTTTATCAATGGTATCTGCTCCGGCGTGGCGTAAAATATTATGCGGCAGCCTACCTCCTGGGCCATGGAGGCTACGGACAGTACCCAGCGGCGGAAGCCGGTCTCATACTGGGCTTTGCCGGGAAGGGAGACTATGATGCGTGTAACGGTATTGACGGGGATATATGTGCGCGACACCGCTATCATGCGGTTGGTGGAGCGCAATAGTGCCTCGATTTTGCTGCCGAGGAAGGTGTCGATTACCGTGGCCTTGCGGTGCAGACCCATAATCACCTGTGTTATGTCGCGCTCCTCGATGGTATTGGTTATGCCGGTGGTGGTGTTCAGGTCGTAGCGTTCGATTTCCTCCATGCGGGCATCGGCCCCGGTAGCTGCGGCACGTGCGAGTTTCAGGGAGTTCTGTCCCATGGCTTTCGAGGAAGCCGAGTTGGAGTTGCGCACATGTAGGGCGTATAACATATCGGATTTGCTGCCCGAGCGCCTGAGGCGCATCATCAGGGCCAGTTCGGCCAGGGAGGAGGCTGTGATGGGGTTGGAGACGGGAATCAGTATGCGCTCCCGATGGTCGGTGTTACGCATCTCCGTGGATGATTCGCCGCCAGTCTCTTCCGATAGGGTGCGTACTCTGATTTTTGTCGCGGCCTGTGAGGTTATCACCGGGGCTATGGCGCATGTTACGAGTATCACGAGCACCGTTCCGTTGAGAATTGTCTCGTCCATCATGCGCGAGCCGTCCGGGAGCACCATGTTGTAGCCGATTGTGACTACGGCGAGGGCTACGGCGGTATGTGCCGTTGTGAGGCCGAACATCATACGGCGGTCACACCCCTCCATGCCGTAGATTTTCTGGGCCAGCCAGGCAGCCAGCCATTTGCTGGCCAGGGCTACGGCGAGCATTATCAGGGCGGTGAGCAGCGTGTTGCCCGAAAGGACTACCGACAGGTTTATCATCATGCCCACACCTATGAGGAAGTAGGGTATGAACAGGGCGTTACCGACGAACTCTATATAGTTCATCAGCGATGAGTTGGCCGGTACGTAGCGGTTTATCACCAGCCCGGCATAGAAGGCGCCTAACACCGGTTCAAGCCCTATCATGCCCGATACCCAGGCCGACAGGAACACGAGTGCGAGAACAAATACGTATTGGATTACCTTCTCTCCGTATCCTTTGAAGAACCAGCGTGTCAGGCGCGGATAAAGGTAGAGCACCGCGCCGCCGTAGAGTGCCAGTTTGAAGATGAGCCACAGCAGGGCCGTGGCCTGGAACTGTCCGTTCTCGTGGATGTTCACGCATGCTGCCAGCACCAACAGGGCTCCTATCACTGCTATGATAGTGCCTACCACGGAGATGAGTACCGCCGGGCTTTTCGTTACGCCGAAGCGCGCAGCCACGGGGTAGGCGATGAGGGTGTGGGAGGCATACATGGAGGCTAACAGGAAGGCGGTAATCCATCCTGTGTCAAGGAGCCATACGCTGGCTGCGACCCCCATGAACATGGGTATGAAGAATGTGAGCAACCCGAAACTCATGCCGCGCCGCAGGTTGAGTTTCAGGTGGTACATGTCTATCTCCAGCCCGGCGAGGAACATGAGGTAGAGCAGTCCCACCTGGCCGAATATCTCGAACGAGCTGTCTCGGTCAAGGATATGCAGCCCGTATGGTCCCACGGCGATCCCTGCCGCTATCATACCGACTATGTGCGGTATCTTAAGGCGGTTGAGAAGCACCGGTGCCAGCAATATTATCACCAGCACGATGAGGAAGATGGCAACTGGATTGGTTACGGGCAGCAACTCGGATGATGTTAGGGGCTGTTATTGTTCTTACTTACCGATTGCGCAGGATGTGTTCGGCAATCTGTACGGCGTTGAGGGCGGCGCCCTTGCGGATTTGGTCGGAGACGGTCCAGAAAGTCAGTGCGTTGTCGCAGGCTATGTCGCGGCGGAGACGTCCGATATATACAGGGTCGTGGTGGGCCAGGTCCAGCGGCATGGGGTAGATGCGGGCGGCGGGGTCGTCCATCATCACCACTCCCGGTGCCTGGGCGAAGGCGCGCCGTGCCTCTTCCACGCTCACGGGGGATTCGGTCTCCACCCATATGGCCTCGGAGTGGGCGCGCATCACGGGGACGCGTACGCATGTGGCGCTCACCCGGAGGTTGTCGGAGTGCATTATCTTGCGTGTCTCGTGGAACATCTTCATCTCCTCTTTCGTATAATCGTTTTCGGTGAAGATGTCAATCTGCGGTATGACGTTGCCGGCAAGCTGTGCCGAGAATTTCTCAACCACGGGTTTCTCTCCGCGCGCCAGGGCGCCGTATTGGTTCCAGAGTTCGTCCATGGCCGACTGTCCCGCGCCGCTGGCGGCCTGGTAGGTGGCCACGTGTACACGGCGTATGGGGGATAGGTCGTGGATGGGTTTCAGGGCCACCACCATCTGTATGGTGGTGCAGTTGGGGTTGCCGATTATCCGGCGGGGGGCGTCGAGTGCATCATCGCCGTTCACCTCGGGCACTACTAAAGGCACGTCTGTATCCATGCGGAAGGCGCTGGAGTTGTCGATCATCAGCGCTCCGTGGCGTGTGATGGTGTCGGCAAATTCGCGCGAGGTTCCCGCTCCGGCCGATGTAAAGGCGATGTCAATGTTGCGGAAATCGTCGTTATGGCGCAGTTCCTTGACGGTTATCTCCTTGTCATGAAAACGGTAGCTGCGTCCGGCGCTGCGGGCCGAGCCGAAAAGCGAGAGGGTTTCAACGGGGAAATCTCTCTGTTGGAGAGTGCGGAGGAGTTCCTGGCCTACGGCGCCGCTGGCGCCTACGATAGCAACATGCATTTTCTCTATGTGATGGTTAAAAAAGTATTCGATATAGTTATTTCACGATGCAAAATTACGAAAAAATCCGTGAACCTCACATCGCGGCACGTAGCACTATATATAATACGGTGGCGCCACCCACAATCTTCACGAAACCTTGTGCGCTTACCGACACCACGCGGGTGAGGACAAGCGAGATGCCCTGCATGGAGGGGAGATGGTAGGTGATGAGGGGGGAGTCGGCACGTGCGGCCAGTTCTTCACGCGATGTGCGGGGGTCGGCCAGGCGGCGTGTGAGGAAGAAGCATCCGGCGCCGGAGGCGATGCCTATCAGGGAGCCTACGAAGAGGTCGCCCGGATAATGCACTCCGAGATAGAGGCGTGAGTATGAGTTGAGCAGCGCCCATCCGAGGATGAACGCCACAAAACTGCGTTTGCGCACCATCAGGGCCACGAACGTAGCCATGGCGAAGGAGTTGGCCGCGTGGCACGAGGGAAAGCCGTAGCTTCCCCCACGGTAGCCTCCTACTATGTAGGTGAGTTGCGAAAGCTCGTTCTCAAGGTTGGAGGGGCGTAGACGTTCCACCGCCGGGCGTATCCATGTGGCGCAAAGCTGGTCGGTGATAGTTACGGCCAGAGCAACGCCTACTATATAGAATATGAATTTCGACAGCTTCCCCGCGCGCCACATCATCAGGGCTATGGCTGCGTACATGGGAATCCATATGAAACGCCCGGTGAAGAGTTTCATGAACACGTCGAAGAACGGTGAATGTTGACCGTTGAAGCAGAGGAATATCTCGGTGTCTATGGTGTTGAGAAAGTCAAGCATGATAAGGAGAGGTGGTTTTTGACAAGTGTTTTATAGTCGGGTTTATATTTGGGATATGTGGTATATGTTGGTTGTCAGAGTTCTGAAATGTAGGTGTAGAGGGTTTGGAGGTAGGCTTTCGCCATCGTTACGAGGCGTTGTCGCTCTCCGGGAGGCAGGTCGGAATCCTCTATAGTGCTGCCGTCGCAGTTCCACGCAAGGTAGCCCTCCGGAGTCACTAAGGCTATGCATCCCGGTTCGGTCATTACCGCCACCGGGGCGGCACGCCCTCCCAGGAGGTCGAGGCTGAACGGGAATTCATCGGTCGGGATGTCGAGAGCGCCCAGAAGTGTGGCTGCTATGTCGGCCTGTGTGCCCGGGGTGGCGATACGTTCTTCTCTTCGTGTCAATGCACCTCCGGTCAGGACTAATGGGACGGCATGCCGGTCGGGCATCTTCGTCAGTCCCTGCGGCCAGCAGCCGTAATGGTCGGGAACGAGGACTACCAGGGTGTTTCCCCAGTCATCGGTGTGGCTCAGTGCGTTTACAAAGGCCGTTAGGCACGAATCGGTGTATGCGAAAGCGTTGCGGCGTTTGTCTGCGTGGAAGCGCGGGTCGGAGTAGGGAACCTCGAAAGGTTCGTGGCTGGAAGATGTCTGTATTACCGACAGGCGCGGACGTGCCGCATCGTATTTGCGCGACGATATGTCGGCCAATGCGCGGGAGAATACGAGATGGTCGGGCGCGCCCCATTTCGATGCTTTTTCGGATATGGAGAAGTCGCGGTCGCTGACTACCTTGCCGAACCCCATAGCCATAAGGTAGGCCTGCATGTTGGTGAAATTCGTGTCGCCGCCGTAATAGTAGGCTGTGCTGTAGCCTGCGCGTGACAACGCCGCAGGGATTGATGGCAGGCGCTCTATCTTGTCCACGTATTTCAGTATGCTGGCCGACGGCTGTGCGGGCAGGGCGCTGAGTATGGAGGGCAATGCACGGTCGGTACGGAACGAGTTGGCATAGAAATTGGTGAATAAAACACCGTCACGCGCTATGGAATCAAGCCCGGTAGCTACCGGCTCCCCTCCGAGTGAGGGGAGCAGATGGCTTGAGAAACTTTCGAGGATTATAAGTACGATGTCGGGGCGCCGGATGGAAAGCAGAGGTGTCCGGCTTAGGGTGTCGGCATTTTCCGTGCTTGTTGCTGTGTCGGCCGGCACGGTCTGCATCTCCCTGAAAATCCTACGGGCTTCCTCCGGGTCAAAGAATCGGTAACGCGAGTCGAAATCGTTCTGGTGGGTGGCTGAGTATAGCAGGTTGAAAGCCGGATTGGTAGCCGCGTGGTTCAATCCGCGTTTATGGCTGAAGTATGCGCGGCTGGGATTCATGGTCGATACCGTGAGGCTGCCGCGTATAGGGATGATGAGCGCAGCCACGAGGGCCACCATAACGGCAGTTGCTTTCCAGCCACGCACGGGCGTCACCTTTACTCGGTTGATGGCGAGGCGCAGCACGTACCACAGAAGTACGGTGCAGAGTAGGAAGCCTATAGCGCCGAGGAGTGTCTGCCACCATGTTGCCGATGCCATAGCCGCCGAGGGGGAGGTGGCGAGATAGAACAGCGGGGTCATGTCTATGCGGAATCCCCAATAGCTGTAGAGCACGATGTCGAGGCAGAATATGGCGCTTATGATGGCCGCGCAGAGGGCTATGTACACCTCCAGCGCTTTTTGGGGCCACTCACGGCTGGTGTGCAGCATGCATATAATCAGCAGTCCGGGAATCACCGACAGGTATCCGGCAACGGCAAGGTCCATGCTCAGACCGTGCCAAGGGACGGCAAGCCAGTCCCACAGCGACTCCGCGCCGGTGGCCGTGGCATGCACACCCATGAAGATGGGCTTCTGCACCACGAACACCGCCGTGAACACGGCGAAGATGAGGAGGAACTTTACTATTGCACGTTTCATGGCCGGAATCTTTGGCGGATTTGCGTGTCAGGCTGTCCGTCAACTTGCAAAGTTACTAATTTTCCTGTTATTATGTCCGCTTGTGCAGGCGGTGTGCGTGGATTTTGACGTATTTTAAGCAACTTTTTGCCGTGTGAGTGGATTTGTGTAACTTTGCAGTTCGTAAGTTTTTGCGATAATTCTAAATTTTTCATTCATTAATATAGACCAATGATTACTCAGGAACAACTGAAAGAGACGTTGGAGCGCAAGTTGGCGCTGAGGAGGTACCTTTGACGTCGACAACAAGAAAATACAGATAGAGGAGGAGGAACTGCGTACGCATGTTCCCGATTTCTGGGAGCACCCCAAGGAGGCGCAGGCCCAGATGAAGAAGATAAAGGACTTGCAGGCGTGGGTCAACGGCTACCACGATGTGGAGTCGGCTGTCGACGAGCTTGCCACGGCTTTCGAGTTCGTCAAGGAGGAGCTTGTCACCGAGGATGAGGTAGATGCCCTCTATGCCGACGCCATAGCCAAGATAGAGGCTCTCGAACTCCGCAACATGCTCCGCCGCGAGGAGGACCACATGGGCGTGGTGCTTAAGATAAACTCCGGCGCCGGCGGCACGGAGAGCCAGGACTGGGCTTCGATGCTGATGCGCATGTACCTGCGATACTGCGAGAAGCATGGCTACAAAACCTCAATCGCCAACCTCCTGGAGGGTGATGAGGCGGGAATAAAGTCCTGCACCATAAACGTGGAGGGGGATTTCGCCTACGGCTATCTCAAAAGCGAGAACGGTGTGCACCGCCTGGTGCGCGTCAGCCCCTATAACGCCCAGGGGAAGCGTATGACCTCGTTTGCCTCGGTATTCGTCACGCCGCTGGTGGATGATTCCATCGAGGTGAAGATAGAGCCCGCGCTGATGTCGTGGGACACGTTCCGTTCCGGCGGCGCCGGGGGGCAGAATGTGAACAAGGTAGAGTCGGGCGTCCGTCTGCGTTACCAGTATACCGACCCATATACCGGCGAGAAGGAGGAGATTCTAATTGAGAATACCGAGACCCGCGACCAGCCCAAGAACCGCGAGAACGCCCTGCGCCACCTCCGCTCGATTCTTTACGAGAAGGAGATGAAGCACCGTCTGGAGGAACAGGCCAAGGTTGAGGCCGGCAAGATGAAGATCGAGTGGGGGTCGCAGATACGTTCGTACGTGTTCGATGACCGCCGTGTGAAAGACCACCGCACCAACTACCAGACCTCTGACGTGAACGGCGTTATGGACGGCGACCTTGACGCCTTCATCAAGGCTTACCTCATGGAGTTTGCCGCCGAGGAAGAGAGCAGGTAATCGGCACTCTAATTGATAACTTTTCTTGTAGCCGTATGGCAGTGGCGCCGGACCTCCGGGACGGCAGGCCAC
>CAJUBM010000114.1 GCA_910584735.1 uncultured Muribaculaceae bacterium | reverse complement strand
CTCTCTTTATTTGATGATTTCTAAACTAACGCGATTTTATCGCACCAGTAGTAAGGGTGGATTATAAGGTAATTCTGGCTTATGGCCTGGCGTGGATATACCTGGTTTTCAGTTGGCACGGGTTGTTGCCGAGGTGTTGCCGTCCGGGCGCGGAACGTTTAAGGTGAATTTCTTCGTCTTAGGAGGGGAGCAGGTTTCATCGTTGCATCCCATATACGTAACTGAGGCGGCTATCTTGGCCTTGGCAGGGTCGGTGACGGTGAATCGCTGTGTGAAGGTGACGCGTCCCTCCCAATAAGTGACATCGGCAGAGAACATCTCATCATGTTTTTTCACTGGTTTCACAGATGGAGTCGGGGTGCCGATGAATTTTACTCCCGTAGAACCTGCGAAGTTGAACGAGGTCGGTTTCGGGCCGCCTTGCGGCATGTCGGTCCCATAGAGGTGCCATCCTTTGTTGACCGTGGCACGGAATATTACGGTACCCTCCGTTGCTGAAGTCATCTTTACCTGCGCGCGCCAGGTCACGGGGTCGGCGGGAGCCTGGGCGGATACTGTGAACATGGCAGTAATTATCCCGATGAGGAAGAGAAAGATATGCTTTTTCATATTAATCGTAATATTTCAGATTGCTGTACTGTAATAAAAATATAGGGTTGGAATTTATTGTTAAATATCATTGCCGGAAATGGTTGCCGGCATTTTGCAAAGGTACGAAAAATACCTCACACGCCCAAAAAACGAATCTTATGCAGCCGGATCTGCATCCATTTCGGTGTCGTCTATCTTTCTAAGCCTGATTATCCATCCGACAAAGAAATCGAGCGCCATGATTATCATCAGCGATAGTAAGACTTTGGTAAAAGTTGATACTGCCATTATGCCGTCAGAGAAGAGGAGGTCTATCTGGCCGAAGATGGACTGGTAGATGCCTTTATGGGCGCGATCCACCCTTATGGAGAAAAGTAATTCGCCGTTATTGTCGTCATACCAGGCTGTGGGATAGTCGGAGTATAGGGCATGTATATATTCCGGCGGTACAGAGGATTTTACGACATCAGATGAGTCGGCATATATGCTTTTGGCTAACAACATGTCGCGTAGGCGTGTGGCTCCGGGAGATTCCAACATATCGCGTATGGTGTTGTAGGTTAGCGTTATGTCGTTAACGCTCAATCGTAATATGCCACCCCGGGTGGCGGTGAATTCGTCCGTAGACACCTGTCCTATTGCTTTTGCATCTGCCCGTGCCGGAACGGAGTCTTCACGTTGCACGACTTCCGGCCCGATTTCGTATAATATGGCGCCGAACGGTGCATCCGGGTTTTCAAGGAAAGGCTCGGTTTCCATTACGGTGCCACGGTCTCCTTTGCGGAAAGAGATTAACCCTGTGCGGGGCAGTGTGTTGTTTCGCGCACATTGGGTCTGTTCGTGGATATTGGCAAAGTATCCTCCCGAGGCCGTGATTTTCACATTGTCACCTTTGTTAATCTGTATCCCTGTATTGCTCCAGCGTTCAGCGGGATTGAACAGGTACATGTAGTAAGTGCGGTTGAACGGTTGTTCGATAACGAATGTGCCCTGTTTGTTGGAATATACCGGCGGATGGAAAAGAATCACATCGTTTATGAAAAATAGGCCGATGGATATTATCAGGCCGAGGAATCCGGCAAGCGCGAGCATCAGAATCGTGAAGTTCGTTGCCGGATAATGGAAAAGCCGGTAGAGGAAGAGATAGGGCTTCCCCAGGAATCCGTGTTTGTCTGACGCGGGATGCAGGTGGAATATTTTTGCGATGCCGCGCACGATGTATCGTACCACGCGGCATATCGATTTCAGGAGAGGGCCCCGTACGTCCGTGGCATTATGGAAGCTCGTGACAGATGCGGCATCCGGCTTTGACTGTGTTTTCCCTGCTTTTATAAGTGCGGGGATGAATTTGCGGTCGCGGAGCAGCACCTTCGTGTAGCCGTCTGACGCCAGACGGGCCATTATTGTGTTTATAATCGATTGAAGGTTCATTGTGGAGATGATGTGTCCGTAGCCGGAGAGGGCAGGTTATTTATTGTCGTTCTTCTTCCGTTCTATCACCAACAGCATGGAACCGATGTTGTCTACGAACCAGGCATCGTAGTATTGGTGGTGGCGATAATACAACAGTTCGTTGAATAGCGGGTGGGCTTTCACATGTATTGTGTCGGTCGGGTGGTCACGGTTGATGAATGTGACGTATTCCGGATCCGGGTAGGCGTCAATCTTGAGGCCCCCGGAGGTCATGAATTTGCGCAGGCCTTCAATATGGGCGGTGGTTTTTAGCAGGCGGAACGCGTCGTCATCAACCTTGCAGGCGTTATTTATGGTGTCGGAGCCGGTTGATGATACTATTGTAGCTGGTTTGGGAATATTGAGAATCTTCCATGCCGCCGTGGTGTCTGACGCGTTGAGACCTTCACCTATCATTGTCTTTATGTGGCGTTTATAGAGCCGTTCGATGTTGGCGTCCGTAAGCACCACATCGTTTATTGAGAAATGCAGTATGCCGGGTTGGTGTATCAGAATCTCGGTACGTTCCTTCCCGATGGCGTAGATGCGTTCGTCGGAGGCGGGGTTTGAACCATCAAAGTATTTTTCGCGCAGTTGCTTCTGTCGCTCAGGCGACTGGGTCGGGTCGTAGATTTCATCAGGCGGGAATACCTGCATCAATATCATTCCTTCGGCGTTTGTGCGGCTGATGGGGAAGTACATGCGTTCGTCGTTCCATTCCGGGCCTTGTTCGCGCCCGTTGCCGTCGCTCCACTGGTAGCCGTAACGCCGGTTTTCCAGCGAAGCCTCCGACAGGTGGTGTATAGCGCCGTGGTTGCGGCCCGATGTACGTATTGTCAGACGGTCCCCTTTCTCTACGCTGATGCCGGAGTTGGCCCACAGTTCGGCGCTGTTGAACAGCCAGTAGGTAGTCTCGGTGTCGTCCTGGGTGGAGGTGGTGACTGCCCCGTAGTCGTTCATGGTGAAATTCTGTATGTTGAATGGCTCCTTAAGCGAAAGTATCACAATGGAGATTAACAGGAATATGGCCGCTAACATGAAGGAAAGGAAGAATATGGCCCTCCACGTCATCTTAGGGTCGGATAGGATTCTTATGAACTGGGCGTGGCTGTCTATTTCAACTACTACGGTGCGTTCTTTATCGTGGTTGTTTTCCATGCAGATAGGTAGTTGTGGAGTGTTTATTCCGTTAACTTTGTGAGGACAGTGTCAGCGATACGGTGTCGCTGATGTTGCGGAGGTCTTGGAACATAGGAAGATAATTGCGGTGTGACGGGCCGAGTACTACGAAAGTCAGATCGGTTGTTGATTTGTCGTAGTCGTATTGTATGAAGTAGGTTGATATTCTTACGTGGTGGTCTCGGAAAACCTGTGAGTAGGGCTTTATATCCGTTACGATGGAACGCACCGTGATTTTTATGGCTCGGTTTTCCTGCCCGATGTTCACGTGCTGCTCGTAGGCTTCGAAAGCCACCAATATGACCAGTATCAGGATAGTGGAGATTATCGCGCTCCAGTACATGCCTACTCCTACGGCCATACCGATGATGGCCGTCATCCAGATACCGGCGGCGGTGGTAAGCCCGCGCACGGAGCCTTTCATATGTATCATGGCGCCGCCTCCGAGGAAGCCCACGCCTGTGATTACCTGGGCCGCGATACGTCCGGGGTCGCCGTTCTTCAGTCCGAGATATACCTGCGGCACGTATATGGAAAGCAGCATGGCAAGGCATGCGCCCATTGATATGAGCGCGAAGGTGCGTACCCCGGCAATCTGTCCTTTTCGTTTGCGTTCGGCGCCCACCATGACTCCCAGCATCATTGATAGCAGCAGCCGGAACACCGTGTTGCCCAAATTCACCTCGGTTGACAGAAGCGAGGCGCATATTTCGTTAACCCACTCCATACAAAGAATGTGATTTTAAGTCCTTAAGGAAGGTTCGTTTATACTTCTTTTGCAAAGGTAATAAAATTGAGACGAAAAGATGGTCTTATTCCCGATAGAAAGTATATTGTCACATTATTTCCCTCAGAATGTAAGGGAAAGGCCCAATGCCGGAGCAGATTTGTTACTGCTTATGGCGTGAGGTGTAGATATTAAACCGGAAGGTGTGGATATATGGCTTATTCCGAAATTCAGTGCCATTTTCTCAGCCTTGTGTTTGTTGTGATAGCCTATTATGAGTACAGGGACACTGGCTACGGCCAAAGAACCACCTGCGACTACACATATCAGGCCGGGTCCGGCAAAGTCGCCCGGGCCGCTATACAAAAGTGTAGCCGCTTGAAGCAGTCCGCCAAATGCTGCTGTAGCCAGTCCGGCACCGAAAGCGCTCCATCCCACTGCCCGCATAATCTTGAACCGTTGCCATTCCGCCGTTTGCTTATAGTTGAAATTCCGGCTTATCTCGAACGAACTGACGGCGTGGCTTAAAACATCGGCAACATTTGTAACCTCATCACGAATCGTCCCGAAATCTTCCCGAGCATTAGCTGATAACGTATCGGCAGTTTCAGCAGGAGTATAGGGCTGCGCGGAAGCATAAAAATAAAAAGCAGAGAGTATGAGAATTATTATGTATTTCATTCGTGAAAATAAAGGATAGTTGCATGATTGTGTGGAATAATAACGTATAATTGCGTAACTTATTGTATGTCATGGGGTATTGTATATCAAAATTGAAAATTAACGTTCATGGCGATTGTAAGCTAATATTAAGGCGATATGTTTCAAATCGCGATTTAGTTATAATCTCATGTTTTTTTAAGATTGTTCTTTGTGTTTTAAGAAACTTTTACGACCTTTGCATCGGCAGACCGCCCTGCAGAAGCCCCGGTTTGGGGATGAGCGGTGGGGTAGGCAGACATTTTAGAAAGCGTTTACATGGCGCTTGATTCCTGACAATCTGAAACTTCGCAACTTTCTATCCGTCGCAGGAATGAAGCAATTGTAGATGCCCTATGGATATGGATTTATATCGCATATCCCGTTTGGTCGTATCTGTGTTTGACAGATATGTTTTGCGGGTATTGTGTACAAAATTCATATGTTCGCGTGGGCTTCTGCGTTGCTCGTTTCGACGGAATAGGCAACGCGAAGGCCTCAGATTGTGGAACGGGCAACAAGTAAGTTCCCACGCGTTTCTGTTTATTAATCTTATTACGAAAGCGCTGCCGCTATGGGGACGGGGGCGGACACACATCACAGATGAAATTTGGGTTTTCCTATTATTTCCGTTGCTTATTGATTGTGGCGGGACTTGCTATGGGCATGACTGCCTGTAGCGATGAGGATTCCGGTAAAAACAGTTCCGATATCATAGGAACATGGTTTGGGGAACGTTCCTATGAGAACCCCGTTGGCGGGACGAAATGGACCTACCTCACTTTGACGTTTAATGCCGATGGTAGCGGACAGGCTGATTATGAATCTCCGGCATATGTGAAATATGGCCGTTTCACATGGAAGGACTCAAAAGGGAAAGTTGTCTGTAAAGGGATTTTAGGTTCGGCATCTACAGATGGAGATATTGTTGTTGATACCGAATTTAATCTGACTCTTGTCCTTGAGGGGAGGGTTCTCAGAGTGGTAGAAGGCTCTTTCCCGGGGTTCGTGCTGACAAGGGACGGTAGTAATGTTCCTAATCCTGACGATGAACCTGCCGGGGATGATAAACCCTCATCAGGTGGAAATACGGGAGGGTCAACGGATATAAAATCAAAGGCTACCGCCAAATGTAGTTATAGTGATTTTTACTATAACATGACTATAACCTCCACTCTTGAAAGTGATTTCCCCGGGAGAAAGATAGAATATAGCATGCCACATGGCCGATATGGTGCAGATTACCTATACGCGATAAACGCGTCCTCATCCGCTGATAGCGGGGCATCAATGTCGATATCAACCTCTGGTTCGACTACCACAGTTAGAATAAAGGAGCCGTTTTATTATTATTTTGTGGCTCGTGAGGCTGAAAATCCTTCCATGTCATGGAAATATTCTGAGATTATCGCGAATTGCCAGATGTATCTAAACAGTTATCGGTCACTTGTAAACAATGGCCCGCTGAGCAAAGAAGAGCGTGAGTTGCTTGAAGTGGTAACTGAGGAGTTACGCCGTTATGAACGTGAGGCTTTGAGTGAGGGATGCGTACAGGCATGTGTCACGGTGTCAGGTGTGGGAAGTGCGGTTCTTGGCACTTTTTGCTTTTAGGATGTGATGGAAATATTTATTAAGACTAAAAACACAAAAATGGAGAAACTATTTTACAGATTATTTTGGGCTTCAGTCATCGCCATGTCGTTTTTCCTTACGTCTTGCGGTGATGACGAGCCGGATGAGCCGGAAATGCCGGGTACATCCCAGACCCCGGACACTCCGAATCGGCCTGATACGCCTGATACGCCGGAGACCCCGGACCAGCCGGAACCTACTGGCCGGCAGAATAAGGTTCTTTTATCCGCTACAGTACGGGAACGGTCATCCTCGGGATGGACGACGGAAGAAAGGGAGTTCCATTCGCCGGAATATTCGGTCAACAGATATAATAAATACACTGTTTTAGAATCGTATTCCAATGATGATACCTCCCCATATTTGGAGTTTTCTTATAATTTGCCTACTAAGGTTCGTTTAACCCCGTTAGGCGATGAAGTTCTGCATCGGGACTATACACTGGGGGACTATCTTGACTACCTCCTTATAAAGGAATACCAATCCGTAGGAAGTCCGAAACGTACATTTGAGTACGATACCAAACGCAGGGTCAGATACTCCTATGTGGAAGAAAAGAATAGTAAGTCCACATATGAATACACGTTTGACAATACGTTTAATATGATTGGGTGTAGACGTATTATCAACGGAGAGGTTTTCTATAAGTCGGAAATTACTTACACCACTATTCCCGCCAAGACTATTCCCTTGCAATTGCTGGATGTTTCCGGTTTAGATATTTTTTTGCTGGCAGAGGTTGACTGGCCACTGATGGAAGCCGGTTTTTATGGTAACTCAATTCCGTTGTATCTTGTAGATAGCGTTATCTTTACTGATCATAGGGGGGCAGAAATAGAGCTTACGTATGATTATGAGCTTGATAAGGATGGTTATGTTACCACTATGGAATGTAGGAAATATACGAATACCGGGACTTCCATCTATAAATGGACTTTCACGTGGCAAACGGTTACTACTCCATCCTATACCAACTGGCTTTTTGGTGACGAAGGTTCTCCATATTACAGGTATCTTTATGGCTCTTAACCTTGATAGCATAATACGTTTGAATTTAATAATTGTTTTTATGAGGACAAGATTATGGCGCTTGATGGCGCTTCTTCTCATCGTGACTTGTTCGGTGGGCATCACTTCATGTGGAGGTGATGAAGAGAAAGATGAACCTGATGACCCTTATGTGGAAGATGGTTATTTCTATAAGGATATGATTGTCGGGAAATGGTTTTCCGGCACATATGGGCTGGCCTTTGGAGCCGATGGCGGAGGCTATGACTTTGCTCCGACCGGCGATATCGATGAATATTTCAGATGGCATATCTCGGGAAGAAAACTCACTTTGAATTTCGAAGACTCGGAAAAGGGGGTCTATGATATAGTCTCCTTGTCGTTCTCAGAGATGGTGCTTAAGAACGCAAATGGTGTGTTCTCCACATATTCGCGTTGGACGGGTTCCGGCGCAGGAAACCAAGTAGATGATGAGCCGCAAGTAAAAGGTCTGCTTGCCAATACCTCTTGGAAAGGATATATAGAATCGCCGGGAGTTTATATTGAACTGGAGTTTTATAAAAACGGGACGTTGAAAGAGACTTTTGGTAATGAGAGTAAGATTATCCGATATTCCGAGGACGGGAATAAACTTATGGCGGAATCCGGAGTTATACGAAACACTTTTGGGCCGGAGGCTACATTTGCGGTTAACGGCAATCGGCTGAAAATCTATAATTCATATGATAGCTGGTCGCTGACACGACAGAACTAACGAGATATAGATAGGTGTAAATATCTTTATACCAGCTTGTAATTGAGATAGCATTAGAGGTGCCTGACTTTGAATACGGGTGGCCGATAATGTTATCTCAATTACTTAAAATAGTGATGAGAGAATATTGGGGATTATTGCTTTTTCGGGGGACGCTCCCTGCCGCCATCGGCCACTACCTTGTCCTGGGGGATACTGTCCCACATGGCAGAGGGGTTGGAGAGGGAGTAGGTGACGTTCGCGGACTTGGACGGGGTTTGGAGGGGTTGCGTGAAACGGGATTTGGCTCCCATCAGGTAGTCTTCGATTAAATCGCAGCAAATCCATTCGCGTTTTAGCTTCTCGCTCACGGCGCCGGTAACACAACTGCCGCCGAACGGGTCAACCACTACGTCTCCTTCATCAGTCAACATTCGGATAAAGAACTCAGGGAGTTCGCCGGGGAATCTGGCGGGGTGTACAGGGAGGTCGTTTTCCTTGCAATAGCGGGTATAGCTGTCGTTGCTCTCCGTGTTGGCTATCGCTATCAGATTCGGGGGGATTGCACCGCCGTTGTTTACACCGAATTTATCGCTGATGTTGTGCCCGCTGGGGCGTAGTTGGGGCTTATAACCGTTTTTTAGCAACAGATGCATACTGTCGCTATAGGGGAGCAGCACCCTGCGGTTGCTGGCTTTGGGAAATTCGCTCTTGGATAGCCACCACACGGTGTTTACGGCATCTTTCACTCTGACACGCCGTATAGTCACCCATTCCGCAGGGGTGGGGAGCTTGGACGGGTTCCACCAATAAAATTCTTGCGCGAGGAAAAAACCGAATTCCTCGCACAGCATAATCATCAGCTTGAAATGATATAGGCTCCGGGTCGGAGTGCTTTTGTTCCAGCTTCCTCCTATGTCTATCACTAAGCTGCCTGATGGCTTTATTACACGATAAAGCTCTGTGGCGAAAGGCTTAAACCACTCCAGATAATGGTTTGAATCCTCGTTTCCATATTTTTTCTTCTTTATCAGTCCGAACGGGGGGCTGGTCATAACCAAATCCACGCTATTATCCGGTAACTCTTTAAGCACGTCTAAGGCGTCCGCTAAATAAGCGGCTCCCAACTCGGTGGTAAAATATGGCGTTATATCCAGTTCAATCATTGTTACAGGGCTAACTTTTTAAGTTCCATCGCCTTTCGGGCCTCCGAGTTAAGCACATCCACTATATTTACCGGATTTTTCAATATAGATGATATGGCATTTTTGTCTATCAGCACGATACTTAGGTTTGAATTGTAGCTAACACTTGAAAAGGGACCCGGGTGGCATTTGAAAAGGGGACCACCC
>CAJUBM010000113.1 GCA_910584735.1 uncultured Muribaculaceae bacterium | reverse complement strand
TGGTAGTGGCGCCGGACCTCCGGGACGGCAGGCCACCAGAAGAGGCGGAGCGGGAGATTACCACACTCATTTCGGCCTTTGCTCTTCTGGTGGCCTGCCGTCCCGGAGGTCCGGCGCCACTACCATCCGGCGTCACTATAAAATCGAATCTTTGGAAGATTTCGGGGCAGTGTCAGGGCTTTGTGGCGGTATAGATGGCGCATACCCCTAAGGTGAGGGGGATTAGGCGCGGGTCGCGCAACCCGGCATCAGTGAGCAGGCTTAACATCTTGTCGCCTCCCGGCATTGCCGCGATGGATGTGGGGAGGTAGGTGTATGCCCTCGGGTCGGAGGAGATAAGTCGCCCTACCATGGGGATTACGCGGCGTGTGTAGATGTTGTAGAACGGGCGTACCAGGCGGTTCTGTGGCACCGCCAGTTCTATTATGCACAGCAGTCCGCCGGGGCGTAGTACACGTGCCATCTCGGCATATCCCCGTTGCAGACTTTCGAAGTTCCGTACGCCGAAAGCCACCGTTACCGCATCGAACGACCTGTCGGGGAAGGGGAGTGCAAGACAGTCGCCCTGCGACATGGTTATCCGTCCCGACAGCCCGGCCTTTTCTACCTTTCGGCGACCGATGGCGAGCATCTGCTCGGACAGATCTATACCAGTTACATTAGCGGCGGGTATCGCTCGTGCCAGGTTTATGGCGAAATCGCCTGTCCCGGTGGCTACGTCAAGGATGTCTGCGGGGCGGGATGCGGCGGTGATGCGCACGGCCTTACGGCGCCATGCCCGGTCTATGCCCATTGTCATAAGCCGGTTCATGGTGTCGTAGGCCGGGGCTATGGAGTCGAACATGGCCTCCACCTGCCCGGTCTTGCCGGCGGCATCATCGTATGGCTTGATGTTTTCGGCCTCTATTTTCAAAGGAGTGTGGGTTGTTTGGTGATTGATTCTATCAAATCTCCAGATTGGAGAGGCAGTCAAGCACGTTCTTCTCGATTCGGGCTGTGAGGTCGGAGGAGTCGGCGGCTACGAATTTTTTTCCTGTCACATGTTCGTATAGCTCGATGTAGCGGTCTGACACCTGGCGGCAGAACTCATCGGTCATTTCGGGCATCTGCTGCCCCTGGCGTCCCATGAATCCATGGTCTATGAGCCACTGGCGTACGAATTCCTTTGAAAGCTGGCGTTGTGCCTCTCCCTTTTCGAAACGCTCTTCATAGCCTTCGGCATAGAAATATCGTGAGGAGTCGGGGGTGTGGATTTCGTCAATGAGTATAACTTTGCCGTCACGGCGTCCGAACTCGTATTTTGTATCCACGAGTATAAGCCCTTTTTCGGCAGCCATCTCAGTGCCACGGGCGAAAAGGGCGCGTGTGTACGCCTCCACCTGCTCGTAGTCTTCGCGGCTTACGAGGCCCTGGGCTATTATTTCTTCGCGCGATATGTTTTCGTCATGTCCTTCGGCGGCCTTTGTGGTGGGGGTGATGATAGGCTCGGGGAAGCGCTGGTTCTCACGCATGCCGTCGGGGAGCTTTACCCCGCATAGCTCGCGGGCTCCGGCGGCGTATTCGCGCCAGGCGCTGCCGGTGAGGTAGCCGCGTATGATCATCTCCACGGGGAAGCCCTCGCAGCGGTAGCCTACCGATACCATGGGATCGGGTGTGGCCAGCAGCCAGTTGGGCACGATGTCGGCGGTCGATTCAAGGAAATAGGCGGCAATCTGGTTGAGCACCTGTCCCTTGAAGGGGATTCCCTTGGGGAGGATTACATCGAAGGCCGATATGCGGTCGGTCGCCACCATGGCCAGCACGGAGTTGTTGATGGTGTAGACGTCGCGGACTTTGCCGTGGTATTCGGCTGTCTGTCCGGGGAAACGGAAGTCGGTTTTTACAAGAGTCTGCATTTGTATGGCAAGTGAAGTGATAATTGGCTGTTTGAATTTAAAGATGATTATGTCAGCTTTCCTCCTCTTCGCTGCGGGCTTCGGCTTTGTTCTGTTCGTCGAAGGCCTGGTAGGCTTCCACGATGCGTTGCACGAGCTGGTGGCGCACGATGTCTTTTTTCCCGAACTCCACGCGCCCTATGCCGGGGATGTCGTGAAGTATTCGCAGTGCCTGTACAAGGCCGGAGTTGACGGTGCGCGGCAGGTCTATCTGTGTCACGTCGCCGGTGACTATCATCTTGGCGTTCATGCCCATTCGGGTGAGGAACATCTTGATTTGGTGGGTGGTGGTGTTCTGGGCCTCGTCAAGCACTATGACAGCGTCGTTGAGTGTGCGGCCGCGCATGAACGCCAGCGGGGCTATCTGTATCACCTTCGTCTCCATATACTCCTTTAGCTTCATTGCCGGAATCATATCTTCCAGGGCATCGTAGAGGGGCTGGAGGTAGGGGTCGATTTTATCCTTCATGTCGCCCGGTAGGAATCCGAGTTTTTCTCCGGCTTCCACCGCAGGTCGCGACAGTATGATTTTCTTCACCTCCCGGTTTTTCAATGCGCGTACGGCCAGGGCGATAGCCACGTAGGTTTTGCCCGTGCCTGCCGGGCCGAGGGCGAACGTGAGGTCGTTGTGGAGGAACGTATCTACGAGGCGTCGCTGTGTGGGGGTGCGGGCCGATATGGGCTTGCCGTTGACGCCGTAGATTATGACCTCGTCGGATTTAACCTCCGGCGGCTTCTCTCCCTTCACAACATCAAGGATTACCTCTTCGGTAAGTTTGTTGTAGCGGGCGCAATAAGCTTCCAGTTCTTTGACTTTCTTCTCAAATTCGGATGTGTCGTGGTCATCGCCTATTACCTTTATCACGGAACCCCGGGCGGCTACCCGCAGCTTCGGGAAGAGGTTGCGTATGAGCTGCATGTTGGCGTTGTTCACCCCGTAGAAACTTACCGGGTCGGCTTGGTCTATAATTACGATACGTTCAATCATAGTGTACGGTGCAAAGTTACGTATTTTTCTTCAGAGATTCTCCGATTTTAGGGAGCAATGAAGTCTTATACCTCTTATATGGTTAAAACGTTGAGGTGGCTGTTGTTGTTTTCACACTGTCGCGTGGCGCGATGTAAAAAACATCTCCGGGAGCATACCGTTGTCTGGCGGTCTGCATCCCGGAGGTTTGTTCTGTGTATAAAATGTGTATGGCCCGTATCTTGACGGAGGGTTATTTCTTGGCCTCGGTCTTGGCCTTGGTGGTGTCTTTGGCTTCCTTGGCGTTGCCGGTGTTCCCCTTCTTGTATGCGGCGTTTAGGCCGTCGATAATCTCCTTTGTTATATCAAGGGCCGGATTGTAGTATTCGCCCGGGGAATAAATCATGATGGCATCGTAATGATGGGCCTTGTTGTAGGTTATCAGGAAGTTGTTGAGAGAGTCAAGGAATACCTGCTGCTGGCGCACGGCCTCCTGCTGTGCCTTTGCCTGGAGGGAGCCGAGGTAGTTTTGGGCCTGCTGCTGCTTTTGGTTGAAGACGGCCATGTCGGCGTTGTAGGACGCTTCTGACAGGTAGCCGTTCGACTGCATTTTCTGCTGTATGTTGTTGGCCATTCGCTGAAGCTCTCCCGAGCGGCTCTGTTCGGCGTTCTGCAGCTCGGTCATGGTGCGGAGGTTCACTTCGTTGAAGGTCTTAACCATCTCGTAGTTGCTCATCACCGAGTCCATGTTGTAGTAGCGGATGTTGGTTGTAGGCGCGAACTTGTCGCCGTCGGCTTTGGCAGATTCTTTCTTCGCAACGCCTTTGTCGGCGGCGTCCTGGGCTTTGTCGTTATTCGAGCAGCCTACTGCGGAGAGAGCAAGTGCCGTCACTGCGACAGCTAAAGCAGATTTTTTCATGTTCAGGCTAATCTGTACAGGTATGTTATGAAGTTTTTATTTGTTCTTTTTGTCGGCTATCTCCTTTCGGAGAAGGCGCTGGCGCTCGGGAATCCGGGCCAGGTCGTGGGAGTGTCCCGAAGGGAAGTTTCTGCCTCGGCGGAATAGGGCGTTTACACCCATTATTACTATCGCCACGGCCAGCAATGCCAGTGAAAGCAGCAACGTTTTCATCGGTTTCGGGTCATTTTGAGCGCAAATTTAAGAAAGTTGACCCGATTTTTTGCCCTCTTTCAATTTTATTTTGTAACTTAGGCTCGTTAAAACGTCGTTTTTAACAGAATTTTAGTTTCACAAACGAGTTTTTGCAGACCTATGGCAGGCCGTAGGCGTTACGGCGCCAGATGAACATAATCACGAATCTTTTTTTATACATTAATTTATATGGAAGTAAAAGACCTTCAGCCCAAAGAGGTGTTCGAGATTTTCGATGAGATTACAAAGATTCCCCGTCCTTCGAAGAAGGAGGAGAAAATCCGCGAATATCTGTTGGAATTTGCCCGCAAGCACGGTATCGAAGCTGTAGCTGACCAGACAGGCAACGTTATAATGCGTAAGCCCGCTACCCCGGGCCACGAGGATGCTCCTACGGTGATTCTTCAGGGACACATGGATATGGTGTGCGAGAGCGACCATAAGGGTTTCGATTTCGAGAACAACCCCATCGAGACTATCGTGGACGGTGAATGGGTGCGCGCCAACGGAACTACCCTGGGAGCCGACAACGGTATCGGCGTGGCTGCAGCGTTAGCAGTGATGAACGATGCCACGCTGGTTCATGGCCCGCTCGAGGCTCTTATCACGGTTGACGAGGAAACAGGCATGACCGGTGCCAACGGCCTGCAGAAAGGTGAACTCAAAGGCTCCATCCTCATCAATCTCGACTCTGAGGACGATGCCGAGATTTTCGTGGGCTGCGCCGGCGGTATCGACACGGTGGCAACTTTCTCCTATGACCGCTCGCTGGCTCCCGGCGACTTCCATTATTTCAAATTCGATGTGCGCAACGGTCTCGGCGGCCATTCCGGCGGCGATATCCATCAGGGCCGTGCCAATGCCAACAAGCTGGTGGCCCGCTTCCTGTTCGACCTCATGCAGCGCCACGAGGTGGCTGTAAGCGAGATGGACGGCGGTAATCTTCGCAATGCCATCCCTCGTGCCGCACATGTGGTGTTCGGTGTTGACACCCGCCACAAGGAGGATGTACGCATAGCGTTCAACCGTCTGGTTGCGGATGTGGAAAATGAGTTCAAGGGGCTGGAGACGGAGTTGAAACTTTCGCTTGACTCCGTTGACAAACCTGAATATACGATTGATGCCCGCACTTCGCGCAATCTTGTCCTGGCCCTGTATGCCTGTCCTCACGGCGTTATGTCGATGAGCCGCGATATGGAAGGTTTGGTGGAGTCGTCAACGAACCTGGCCTCTGTAAAGATGCCGTCGGAGGGTAAGATCGTGGTTACCACATCGCAGCGTTCATGCGTTGACTCGCGCAAATACGATGTTGCCCGAATGGTGGAATGTGTATTCCTTCTTGCTGGTGCCGAGGTTGTACATGGCGACGGCTACCCGGCATGGTCTCCCAACCTTGATTCCAGAATCATGAAGCTCGCTTCGGAGGCTTACGAGGAACTTTACGGCGTAAAACCCGCCATAAAGGCCATCCATGCAGGTCTGGAGTGTGCGCTGTTCAAACAGAACTACCCCGAACTCGACATGGTGTCGTTCGGGCCGACCCTGCGCGATGTGCACTCACCCTCGGAGCGTATGCATATCCCCGCCGTAGAGCGTTTCTGGGGTCAGCTGCGCCGCACTATAGAGAAGGTGGCCACGGAGAAATAATCTGCCGGGCCGCGATTCTGACCTTATGACAGATTGCCGGCCATGCCCGTAAACCAGGGGCATGGCCGGCTTGTTTTTGTTTATGTGCCGTATGCTCTATCCGCCACACCGGTATCTGCGGCCTTTTATTCTTCCTACATCATGAAAAACTTGCTTACATCCATCGCTTTCCTTGCCGTTGTCACGGCGTCACTCGCCGACACTCCTGTGTCCCAGCCCGACTTTAACGAGCTTGTTCCTGACCGTCAGGTGGTGAATCCTGAGGAATGGGTCGATACCGCGCTGCTGGGACACCGGCAGATTCCGGGACCCGAGAAAGATACCGACGGATTCATGCGACTGACCGAGCAGGATTATCGCGAGGTGGCCGAGGAACTCGGTGTGGAGGTGGCGGCGATAAAAGCCGTGGTCGATATAGAGGCAGGCGCGGCGCATAGAGGGTTCTGGGCCCCGGGGAAGCCGATTATAAATTTCGACCTGTCGATGTATCGGCGGTATGCCGCCAAACGGGGGGTGTCGCTGTCGGCTGCGAAGAAGAAAAGCCCGGTTATATTCCGCCGTCCTGACGTAAGGCGTTACGGCTCGCAGCAGGCCGGACAGCAGGCGCGCCTTGATGCCGCCCGTGCCATTGACGATGCTTCGGCCATAGAGGGAACGTTCTGGGGGATGTTCCAGATCGGGGGATTCAATTGGAAGAAGCTCGGTTTCTCATCGCCGATGGAGATGGCCGAAGCTATGTCTAAGTCCGAGCGCGAGCAACTTGAGATTTTCGCCCGGTTCATAACGGAGTTTAATATGCTCGACGCCCTGCGCAGCAAGAACTGGCTTGGCTTCGCGCTGAAGTATAACGGCCCCAGGGCAAGGGCGCGGGGCTACCACACGCGTATGGCGCGGGCCTACGCCAAGCATAAGCAAGGGGATTGATGGCTGCGTTCAGTCGTCGTTAATCATGCGGCGATACTGGTTCATCATGTTCTTGTAAAGCAATATGGCAATTATTGCTCCGAACACGAGGCCTACGAATATGCCGTATAGGGCCCCGTTGCCAATTCCGGAGTCGTTATTAAGGCTTATAATCATCAACACCACCATCAAGGCTGCCATCGGTATGCCGAAAAGCATGTATCTCCGATGGCGCCGGCGCATTTTACGCGCTATAGTTGCCACCTTATTTACCGGCATCGTGGCTACGTCTATGCCGAGGAGGCCTTGGTAAAGTGTGAAGTCCGTTACTGAGGCTATGGCGAAAAATATACATCCGGCCACTGCCAGCACCCAGGGATAGGTGCTGCTGAAAATATCCATACGGCAGTATAGTGGCCACAAAAGAGTCATTATGGCGGAAAGAATGGAGAAGCGCCGGTATTTGCCTATCAGACGTTCGCGGGCGGTAATCATGCGCCCGAGCAATACTTTCTGGCTCAGCTTCAGGTTCTCTTCGTCAAGTGTGTGGAGGGAGGCGTTGGCCTCGTCCCACTGCGAGCGTATATTATCGAGATTGTCAGGTTTCATAGATGGTAGGATTTATTGGTCGGAAAGGCGCACGAGTTTTTCTTTGATCCGCTTTATCCATGAGGCTATGGTATTGCGCGGTACGCCCATTATTTCAGATATTGTGTCGTAGGGATAGTTGTCGAGCCACAGTAGGATTACGGCTTTCTCGCGGGGATTGAGACGGCTTATGAGGCTGTGCATGTGGCTTAGCATCGCCGTGCGGTCGGAGGTGTCGGCGGCAATCTCGGCCATGGCCTCGAGAGGTATGCTTTCGCTGTGACGCCGGTTCGAGCGGAAGTTCGACACACACGAGTTGAGGCACACCCTGTAGATCCATGTCGAAAGCCGGCTTTCCCCCTTGAACTTATCCCAACCCTGCCACAGGCATATCATGGCATCCTGTCGCAGGTCGTTGAATTCGTCCGGGTCGCGGGCATAGTAGTAGCAGACCTTCGTTATAATCCGGCTGTTGTCCTCAATGGCTTTGAGGAAGGTCTGCGTTTTGGCATCGGGTGTCTGCATCTTCTGTGTGATGGTTTCTGTTTCAAAAACGTTAGACGCAGTCTGACGGCAAAAGTTGCGGAAGGTGAAAATTAAAGTCGAAGAATATCGCGGAGATTTACAGAATATCGTGGTATATCTTTGTAATGGCATCGAAGACGGAGGATGCAGAATATTTCTCGGAACGCGCCAATGCTTCCTTTCCGTGGAGATTTATCATTGACGGGTTGTCGATGTACGACTGCATTGCCCGGGCTAAAGCCTCTATGTCGCCCGGAGGGATTATCGCGCCGCTGAGGCCATCGGCTACCATGTCGGGGAGTGCCCCTACCGATGTGGCTATTGACGGCATGCCGAGACCCATGGCTTCCAGCACGGATATCGGCATCCCCTCGGTGTAGGAGGGGAGCACGAGTATGTGGCTTTCGGCCATGGCTCTGTCTTTGGCTTTGCCTTCTACCCAGCCGCGACATTCCACCGTATCTTCCAATTGTAGCTTCTCCACCTCTGAGTCGAACTGTTGGCGTTCCCCCGCGCCTCCTACTATAAGGCGGAAATGGCGACCGCGCTCTTTCAAAAGCGATGCGGCTTTAAGTAGGTCATAAATCCCTTTGGGTTGGTTTATGAGGCCCAGGAAAAGGAATGTGACGGGATGGGGGCATGTGCCGGGCTTTGATTCTGTCGCCGGGGGTGTCTCCGCCGAGGGTGCGATGTTATTTAATATAGATGTATGGGCTTGCGGGAGATGCAGTGTGCGCAGGGCGAACTCCAGGTAGGGAGAGGCGAGTACTATATTGTAGTCAGCATGTGATAATGCCGAGGCTGTGGCCGCTATGCCGGCTTTTTCCGAAGCTGCTATTAGGTTGCAGTGGCAGTGCATAATCGTGCGGAAACCCAGCAGCCGTCCCCATCGCGCTATCATCCGTTTACGGCGGAAGGATTTCCCCCCGGCGTAGTGGATATGCAGCAGCCTGCGTCCTCGCAGGCGTTCTAACGGCAGGCGTACCATTAGCAGTGCAAGCCGTCCCAGGCCTGGGATTGTTCCTCGGGGAGAGTTCGTGGCTATGAAATGGAACGGCTCGAAATTCTCGCGGTACGTGGATAATACCGAGGCCATCCCTCCCCGAGCCTTAAGGCTGGGGCCGATGAACAGCACTTTGTCGAGCGTGGGGTCTGAAAATTTACTGCCGTTTTGTTTCATGCCGCAAAGTTAACCAATTTTCCTGAGGGAGGATTATAAAAAATGCAAGAATCACCCCGGGAATACAACAGGCTGGATATTAGGGGGAAAGAGACGCGGGTGGATGCGTTTGCGGAAGTGCGGATTAAAAAAGATGAAAAAAAGTTGCCGAAAAACTTGCACGGTTTGAAAAATGGGTATAACTTTGCACTCGCAAACGGGAAACAACGGTTGCTGATTCGGAGAAAGCTTCGATGAGACCTTGTGAAACGTTTCGATTTTATGAAAGTTGGTGCGGTAGTTCAGCTGGTTAGAATACCTGCCTGTCACGCAGGGGGTCGCGAGTTCGAGTCTCGTCCGCACCGCTGGAGAGAGAGGAGAATGAGTAAGTGTTAGTCTTCGGATTGCCTTACTCATTCTTTTTTTTCGTATATTTGGCTAACGCCTTAATATACTCTCGTTCGGGGGCAAAATTCTTTTTTTGACACACCGCTTCTGTTCTATAACACTTTGGCAATGGTAACTTTATAGTGGCGCCGGACCTCCGGGACGGCAGGCCACCAG
>CAJUBM010000112.1 GCA_910584735.1 uncultured Muribaculaceae bacterium | reverse complement strand
CTCTTTATTTGATGATTTCTAAACTAACGCGATTTTATCGCACCAGTAGTATTTTATAATTTTGCCATGAATACAAAATCATCATATCTATGAAAAAATTCTACACCATTATTCTCCTTGCCGTAGGAGGTCTGTTCTCCACACACGCTGCAATCCCTGACGGGGGATGGTCGGCAACCCCCAAAAATGGCAGTACCGTCACAAAAATCACGGAAATCACCGTGAGCAAACAAAACGAGCACTACATGGATCCATATGTCAACCGTTCGGTAAAGGTTAACGGCGAATCAATCGCCATAACCCAAAAAGTCACCAACAACGGAGGGACGATGGTTATGACACTCGCCACTCCCGTAGAAAAATCGGGTGTATATGAAATAGTGGTCCCTGAAAGGACTTTCACCTACGGTTACAGCATGTTCACAGACGAAGAAGATAACCCGGAAATTTCATGGACAGTGACCGTTGACAATCCCGACTTCCCCATCGAACCGGACATCCCGGACGTAACAATCTTAGCAGAACCGGCTTCAGGTACAACTGTCAAATCCCTCGACAACATAACCATCGCATTTGAAGGAGCAAGCACAGCTATCGCTACAACAGATTTTCAGGCAACCGTAGGTTCGCTTGGAACCCCTGTAGAGACCACAATCTCAACCGTAGCCGGGACGGAGCCAAACCAGATAGTGATGAACCTTACTCCGGCAATTATCCTTTCGGGAGAATACACTATCACTGTAGCTGCCGGAAGTTTTGACCTGACATCGGCAGAAGGAGCAACATTCCAAAACGAGGAATTCAAACTCAACTATACACTGAAGGCACCTCCGGCTGTCGGCGATCGTTTCGTTGTAGATAAAATCCGTTATAAGGTCCTGTCACGCGACCCGATGAGCGTGGCAGTGACATTCCCCGACAACGAGGCTGACTATTCCACACTCACCACAGTCCCGACATCGGTGACCTACGACGACGAAGTTTTCGCAGTAACCGAAATCGGCGATTTGTCATTCTCCGAAGTAGCTGGCATGGAGGAGTTTACCGTACCTGAAGGGATAACACGCATAGGCACCGGAGCTTTTTGGGAAAGCTCAATTCCATCGATAAATATCGCCGCTACTGTAACAGAGCTTGGTGAGAGCGCTTTCGAAAGCTGCAAATCCCTAACTTCGTTCACCCTCCCATCCACCGTCACAACTATCGGCGATGACCTGTTGTGTGACTGCTCATCATTAAAAGAGGTAATCCTTCCCGACAATCTCACAGCTATTCCTAATGGTTTCGTGCAAGGTTGTGTCTTGCTCGAACGCCTTGACGTACCTTCCTCCGTAACAAGAATAGGAGAATTCGCCATGTCGGAATGTGCCCTTCTCACACAGACCAATATTCCCGATGGTGTTACAGATATAGATAAATTTGCCTATGCTTATTGTACCGCGCTCGAACAACTACCTGTGCCTGAATCTGTCACTACCATGGGACATGGAGTGTTCTATCAGGCAGGCCTGACAGAGGCCAGCCTACCTCAAAATCTCACCACCATACCTGACGGCACATTCCAGTGCTGTGCCAGCCTGAAGGAATTCACCATAGGCCCCAACATAACCGATATTGAAAAAGAGGCCTTCTTCTGGTGTTTCGCGCTCGAAAAGATAACCTTCGGGGAGAAAGTAGCCACTATCGGCACAAAGGCATTCGAGAAGGACGAAGCCTTAAAGGAAATAATCTGCCAGAATCCCGTACCGGCTACAGGAGCGACATTCCCCCAGGCGGTCTATGACAACGCGGTTCTGACAGTACCTGACGGCTCAATTGAGGCCTACCGTAATGCTCCGGGATGGAAGGAATTCAAAAGTATCACCAATCCTCTCGGCGTTAGCGAAAGTATCACCGATGAAATACGGACTTACTTTACAGGTAACACCCTACATATAATCTCGGATAAAGAGGTAAATCTTTATGATATGCGGGGAAGGATCCTTTACAGCGGTAAGACAGGCGAGATAACCCTTAAGGAACAAGGCATATACCTGCTATCAAGCGAAGGGAAGACAACAAAACTTGTGCATTAACCCCCTTCCTCAATAGAAATGAAAAGGTTCCGCGCTGTATGAGGACAACAGCGCGGAACCTTTTTATGTACAGCGAATTAGTTTATCTACAGCGATATTAGCGCTTGACACAGTAATCATCCCCTTACATAGTGGGGCATATCGTCCGGAATCTCCATGGAAATTTCCACAAGGCCGGCCACCCGGCCGTTCTCGCGCCATGCCGACTGATAAATCATTTTCTTACCTCCGTTCTTCGAGATGGTATAGCAATTAGCACCACCTGATGCGAGAAGTTCCCGGATGATCCCCCGTGCACGTTCCCCATGATAGTCCATGAGGTTATGGCCTACAGGATTACCGAATTTGGCATTAACCTCCCGCGATTTATCGTTCATATATATAATCTTACAATCCGCATCACACACAGTAATTGCGCAATTCGTTTCTTTGGCCCAGTCGGGCAATGTTAAGTTATTCATGGATAATGATTAATTCAAAGCCATCCGGCATAAATTCCATGTGACAAAATTAGTGAATCTGTTCCATTCTGACAAATACCTTTCAACCATAACACATGTTATTGTGTTTTTGTAAAAAAGAATCCTTTAATGGATTATGCTTATACAAGTCTTTCCTAAAGAACCTATTACTGACAAACCACGCCAAACAATCAGCACCGATGAATATCCGACGTATCCATCCGACTAACGATTCTGTTTATGGGCTCTTCCACTCCGTGGCTAAGACCTATCCCAACCTTCCCGCCGTAATATCGGGAAGCCGAACCTATACATTCCGGCAACTTGACGCTCTGGCTACCCTCTATTCCCAAGCCATAATGGAAGCCTCAGAAAGGGAACCGCGACCGGGTAAGAATAGCGGCTATATCGGTATTGTAATGAATCATGGAGTGGAAATGATTGCCTGCATTCTCGCCGTACTGAAAACCGGAAATGCATATGTACCTGCCGAACCGACATTTCCCAAAGGCAGAATCAGATTCATGATGGAACAGGCGCGAGTTGACCTTGTTGTAACAGCACCGGAATATACCGAATTGTTTAAAGATGGCACAAGGCTGCTCTTCCCGGATGCCGCGACTGTTATAAATACCGAAATGTTGTCTGAAAATACCGTCTCTGATTCGATGTGTGTATGTGATGCTGCATCATCTCCGGCATATGTGCTATATACCTCCGGCACTACGGGTAATCCCAAAGGGGTGGTTGTGAGCAACGCCAATGTCTGCCATTATGCGCGAGCTTTCAATGCCGAGTTCGAGATACAACCCGGAAAAGACCGTATGCTCCAATATTCAGTATGTTCGTTCGACATATTCGTAGAAGAGGTATTCGGTTCATTGCTGAACGGAGGTGCAATCGTGATTCCCGCGCCTGAAATACGCGAGTCAGTACCACGACTTGCGCGATTTATCCGGGAGGAAGGAATAACCATCGTCAGCGGCTTCCCTTACCTGCTTCTCGAACTTGACAAACTACCCACCCTTCCGCCATCCCTACGTCTGCTGATCAGCGGAGGCGACGTGCTGCGTAGTTCTTACATAAAACGTCTATTATCCACTGGAATCGCCATATATAATACATATGGGCCGTCAGAAACAACCGTATGCGCCACATATCACCGTTGTGACGGAACATCGCCTCTGGAAGACGGTACATATCCTATAGGACATAATGTAAAGGGCGCAGAAGTAATAGTGATTGACAGCATAGGGCGTCCGGCAGCCAAAGGGGAGATAGGAGAAATAGCCATATTAGGCAACGGCGTATCAATGGGTTACCTTGCGGAATGTCCCGAGCAAAAAGCCTTCACAACTCTTGCCGACGGGCGCAGGGCATATCTTAGCGGCGACCTGGGATATATATTGCCGTCAGGCGACCTTGCCTTTGTACGCCGCAAGGATAACCAGGTCATGATTTTGGGACGCAGGGTTGAATGTGAAGAAGTTGACAATGTGCTGTGCGCATGCCCGCAGGTGGAACGCGGCATCGTCACTGCCAACTACGATACACAGGGACTGGCCTACCTAACCGCCTACTTCGTTCCGGCATCGCAGGATTTCTCAATCCATGAGATGAAACGCGAGATGGCCGACAGGCTGGCATCGTTCATGATGCCTGAATACTATGTAGAGATGCCATCGCTCCCTATTAATGACAACGGCAAGATAAACCGTCATGCCCTGCCGATAATCCTAAAGGAGGGAAAGTTAAGGTCATGATACGGCTTATCAATATAACCGATGCGGAAAAGCTCATATCCCTGCGCATGGAAGTGCTGCATGATGTATTCGACATCCCGGCGAAACAAGACACAGCCAGCCTAAGGGAGGAGAACCTCAGATATTACCGAACACATCTTCACGACGGATCACATGTGGCATGCGTGGCCGAGGTAGACGGAAATATAGCCGGATGTGGAGCCATATGCTACCATGATGAGATGCCATCGCCCGACAATACGTCCGGGCGATGCGGATATATCATGAATATATACGTCCGCCCCTGTTTCCGCCGTAAAGGGGTGGCATCAGCCATTGTGGAACATCTTTTGGCTGACGCCCGTAGCCGGAGGGTGGATAAGATATATCTCGAAACCACAGATATGGCAAAACATCTTTACGGCCGCCATGGATTCACCCCGATGGAAGGGATGATGAAATTCAACAAATCAAGGAACAGATGAAAACAAAGATAGATAACCTTAATGTAATGATTGCCGGGGCCGACTACAATGGCCGTATATGCTACATACTCGGTTTTGAGCCTGAAAGCCAGCACTGGCTTGACGAGGTGGCTCGACGATACAACATATGTGTGGCGACCATAACAGGTATGGATTGGGACAACGACCTCACTCCATGGACGGCGCCGGGAGTCCCGGCCGGCTCCCCTACGTTCAAAGGGAACGGCAAAATATTTCTGTCGACTCTACGCACGGCCGTATTGCCCGCTATAGAGAAAGAAGTCGGAACCGTATCTCCACAAAGAACCCTCTTGGGCATCTCTCTTTCCGGGCTTTTCGCTCTATGGCAATGGATAGGATGCGATACATTTACCAATATCGTATCTCTGTCCGGCTCATTCTGGTACAGAGGATTCACCGAGTGGTTCTCTGCCAACATCGGTTCAAAAATAGATTCCAGGGGAAAGATATTCCTTTCGCTCGGCAGACAGGAACCGATGTCGCGAAATCCTATATTCCGAACCGTAGGGGTATGCACCGCGCAAATATTGGCAGTCCTACGGGCACACGGCGTATACACAGAGTTCATATGGGAACCGGGCGACCATTACGCGTCCTACGAACCACGCACACTCCATGCGCTGGATTTCATATATGCATGATTGAACCAAATGCCCGGCGGAAGCGTTTATAATGCCGTACACGTTTTAAACTATTGCCGATGAGAGTTGGCTTTTTTGTTCCATGTTATGTAGATGCCTTGGCTCCGGAAGCGGCCAAGGCTACATTCCGCCTTATCCGGCGGTTTGAAAGGGATGTCACGTTCATAGACCGTGCGAGTTGCTGCGGCCTCCCGTTCACCGATATGGGGTATGACAAACATGCCTGCAAGATAGAGCGCGATTTCGTGAAATATTTCGGAGACTATGACGTAATAGTAACATCCTCAGGAATATGCACCGACCAAATAAGGCATCATCTTGACTCTGTAGAACAGACTGATGCCGTACGCCACCTGAGGGAAAACACTCACGACATAGTGGAGTTCCTTCATGACATAATACAGGTGGACTCCCTCCCCTGGGCAGAATTCCCCCACCGTGTAGGGCTGCACAACGGATGCCATGCTCTCAGGTTCCTGCATCAGGCCCGACCCACCGAATTAATAATCCCCGATTACAGCAAAACCGAATATCTTCTAAGCCTCGTGAAAGGTCTGGAGATAGCCTATGCTGACCGGCGCGATGAGTGTTGTGGATTCGGAGGAGCCTTCACCGTGTGGGACGAAGAATGTTCGCGTCAGATGGGGCTTGACAAAGTGACCGACTACGCCCGCAACGGAATCCGCTACGTCACCTCGGCCGACTTTTCCTGCCTGCTTCACCAAGAATGTATCGCCCGCAAATTCGGCATCGACCTGAAGACATTCTATATCGCTGAAATTCTCAACGGCGATGCCAAACCTTGAAAATCCTGATAAGCATGAAACAGGTAAACCAAGTAAAGAACGGTGCGAAGTTCATAAAGGACACCCTCCACCGCGAGAGCCACGATAGATGTCTATGGAACGCCCGTATGAGACGCGACAAGGCGGCCTCACGTCTGCCCGAATGGGAGCAGATGCGCACTTTAGCCTCTGAGATAAAACGCCATACCCTGTCAAACCTCGACCGCTATCTTGAAGAGTTCGAACGTAACGCCACCTCCAACAGAATACATATCCACTGGGCCGAGAACGCCGACGAACACAACCGCATAATCTGCCGGTTGATGCAAGAACATAACGTAAAGGTGGTTACCAAGGGGAAATCCATGACTATGGATGAATGTGAGATGCGGCCATACCTTGAACGGCATGGCATAAAGGTATATGAAGCCGATCTCGGGGAACGCATACAGCAGCTTGACAACCAGCCTCCGGCCCACATAGTGATGCCGGCAATCCACAAACTACGCGGCGATGTGGCCCGTATTTTCGCCGAACATCTCGGCAGCGACCCCGCGATTGACGACCCTCGTTATCTAAACTCGGTTATGCGCAACGACATGCGCCGCAACTATATACGCGTAGACGCAGGCATGAACGGCGTGAACTTCGCCATCGCCGAGACGGGAGGTGTGGTGGTATGTACCAACGAGGGTAATGCCGATATAAGCGCCAACGTGCCTCCCCTACTTATCTTCTCCATGGGACTTGAAAAAGTAATCCCTACCGTGAACGACCTCGGTATCTTCATCAGGCTACTCTCCCGGTCGGCATTAGGATTCGACATAACGCAATATACCTCCCATTATCACGCGCCCGCGCAGGGACAGGAAATGCACATCGTAATCCTTGACAACGGGCGTTCGCAACGATTGTCATCGCCCGACTATTGGGAAGTGCTGAAATGCATACGTTGCGGCGCCTGCATGAACACATGCCCGGTGTTCCGCCGAACATGCGGTCTGAGTTACGAGGCTGTATATATGGGTCCTATCGGAATCGTGCTCGAGCCGAGCTACGACATGTACCGCTATGCACGTCTACCCTACTCCTGCACCCATTGCGGCTCGTGCGGCAACGTATGCCCGGTAAAGGTTCCTATACCCGAACTGGTGTTCTATTGGCGTAAAGAGATGGTTGAAAAACGCTACGACCAACTTTTCCACCGACTGGAGGAAGACGGCATGGCGATGGTACTAAAAAACGCCTCAACCCTGTCAAATGCCGAACGGTTAGGGTTATGGGCTCTCCGTAACCTCCCGAAAGGGATTCTCCAATCAGGTCTGAACCCTTGGTATTCCTCCCATGCCAATCCGGAACCTCCGGCAGAAACATTCCGCCAGTGGTACAAACGCCAAAACTCATCCACCCAAAGAAACTCCCGACATGAATAACCAACCACTCGTTCATGAGAATGAAGCCCGCGCAGATATTCTATCGCGCATCCGCCAAGGTAAGCCCACGCCCCTCCCCCATCCCGATGTGCCCATTTTCCCATTCCCGGGTGACACCGTAACGAATTTCGAAACCAATCTGAAAAATTTCAGCGGCGAACTCATGAGATTCGATTCCAGATCTGATGCTATAGATTGGGTACGCCACAATCTGATTTCGGAAGGACATACCGTTTTCTCTTCGGTAAATGAATTAAAAGACTTCACAACAACCTCGGCAGATTATCCCGACCCTCACGAGGCCAATGTTATAGATATAACAATTGGTGAGGGGATTGTGGGGGTCGGAGAGACAGGGTCGGTATTCGTCACCGATAAATCACTCGGCCTCCCTGCGGCAGCCCTGTTCTGCACCGACCTCTATCTGCTGCTCGACCATAACGCCATAGTCCCCTCAATACAGGAAGCCTACAACATACTTGATTTACGCGCCAACCGATATGGTTCATTCTATTCCGGCCCGTCGGCGACAGCCGATATCGAAGCCGTCCATATCACCGGCGCGCAGGCCGAGCTCTCCCTCACCGTGCTGCTTTACTGACCCGGCCATCCTTGTACAACCAAAACCAAAACCAAACATATCAGAAATTTACCAGATTTCTTTGATAGAAAAACGATGATAAGACGAATGAGCTAACTATGCTTATTAGCAACACAATATCCATTACCGAAGTTGCGGTGATTTTTCGGTTTTTGACCCGATTTTCTCAAAAAGTACACCTTTTGTACCCATGATTATGAACCGTAGGCATGGGGTAAATGTTAAGGGATGTGTATGGCGATTTTCAAATTATTACACCCCAAATTATATTTGCGCAAAATTAGAACTGTATAGCAAATTTAGAAAATCGCAAGAAGCAGAATCCCAAGCTCCAGCAGTCGGAATTGAGCGATGGTCGCGCCAGCCTATACCTTGAATATTATCTCGGAAGGACAGAATCGCCCGTGCTTGACGATGAGGGAAATCAGGTGTTCTACACTGATGGAGCGATGGCGGGGAAACCCAAATACAAAATCAAGTACTCCCGCAAGAAAGACAATCTCAACCTCTACATCTGGCTTTATCCCCGTAACCAACAGGAGCGTATACAGAACAAGAACACACTCGCATTGGCTGAGAAAATCCGCTTTGAGCGTGAGCAGTCGTTCTTGGAGGACAGGGAGGGTTATCGGCTCCGCAAGGATATGGACGAGGACTTTCTTGAATTCTGCAAGGAGTTCATCAAGTCTCCATCGCTCACGAAAATACACCCGCATAACGCTCAAACACGGTCTGCAAAAGTTCAAGGACTTTCTCGCAGTCACACTGAGATACTCCCTCTACAAGAAAAATCTGAAGATGACGCAGATCACTGTTGACATGGTGGCGGCTTATGTGGAGTATCTGAAAGAGAACGGAACGGGTGACGGTCCGAAAATTTATTTAAGAATGTTCAAGCGAATGGTCACGGCTGCCGTTGACAAAGACCTCATCAAGAAAAATCCTTGCCGTGGGTTCGTGCTGAAAAACAACAACATGACCCTGCAAAAAGAGATTCTTCTGCCGGAAGAGATACAGCAGCTTGTGGCGACACATTTCACATGATTGATTGACTAATTAATCATCTAAATGATTAGATGACAAAATGATTCATCACTTAAATGTTTGATTAAGTTATCTCTTGTGTTATAAATCAGACACTTTGTTTGGCATATGGCTTTACTAATAGCAAAGCAAGTGTTATTGATGGTATGATGTCACTATAGTAGTGGTGCGATAAAAATCTTACCACTGTTATTAAAATATTAATATTTA
>CAJUBM010000111.1:2528-9538 GCA_910584735.1 uncultured Muribaculaceae bacterium | reverse complement strand
TCGAATAGTTTCGACATATACAAGGGCGACCCCTCGCAATACTCTTGCAGCATAGTAATTGAGCGGAGCGACCCGGCACGGGAACGCTACCGCCTGAAATTCCGCAATTCTCTCGGTGTATTCGAGATTATCGAACTCGCCGGAGAACTTACCATTACACCCGATTATGCCGCAGCCGATGAAGCAAGATTCAGCAGATACGACGCTGAAACCGACGATTTCACCGCCGACCGCGAACGTATCACACGCCCCCAATCGCTAACAATCGAAACCGGAGTTATGCGGGCTGATACCGTCCGTTTCCTCATGGATATGATAGGCAGCGAGGAGGTTTATTTGCTCGACCTCTCGGAACTCCCGGTTAAAGTTATACCCTCTATCGAGGAACTCAAATACAAGCCGCGTCCGGAAACGCCCCAAAAATTCACCGTCAAGTTGCAAATGGCGGAAGATGAAACCAACATCATGCAAGACATCATCGACGGAACGGAAGGCCGCAAACCGCGAGTATTCTCGAAGCAGTTCAGCAAACAATTTAATTAACTCATTATCACAATGGCAGACACGACACAACAGTTTATTGATAACCTTATAACGGTTATCTGGAACGCCGAGGACCCCGAAAGCGTTACAAACGAGATGGTCGCCCGTGTGTTCGATTTTCTCAATAAGGGTTATAAAGACCTTTTGACGAATAACTCGGCGGTAGCAACCGAGAAAGCCGAACGACAGGCAGCCGACGCGGCTCTGCAACGCACTATCGACACGCTTCAGCTCGCTCTCCAGACGGTGACGCGAACAGCTTCAGACGCGCAGACGGCCGCAGCCACTAACCGAACGGCAATTAACAACCTTCTCGGCAAGAACGCATCGACGGCAATCGAGAATTTTAACGAAATTATCACCTTCCTGAATGGTGTGAAGGATTCGGACAGCCTTGTGGCGTTGCTCTCGGCTATCGACGAGCGTATCAACGAAAACGCCAAGAAAATACGCGAACAAGGCTATTCGATTAGTGACCTTCAATATAAAACCGAACTCCTCGAAGCCGGTTTCAAGGTTGAAGATAACGGCTACAATCTGAACGCGCTCACCGAAGCGGGATTCTATTTTCTGGAAGGCCCGACCGATGAAATTCTTATTGTTTACCGTTATGCCGGTCCGAACGCCGTAGGAAAACCGACAACGTACCACTTTGTTCAATATCTGTTTACCGCCGGAGGCTTGAAATTCCGCAACGGTAAAGCCGCAGACTTGACAGCGGCGGCAGATTGGGAGGATTGGCAGGGCGTAGGCCAAAAGGGCGCGGGTAATCTTATTAACGTGACGGAACTCGTTCCGCCCGAAAACGGATTCTATGACCTTCAGGCCGCTATCGAGGCAGTTCCGGCCACTCACCGCGCTCTCGGTCGCTGGATAACCTACCGCCTCGGCACAGGCGACTGGGAAACGAAGCAGTTCAAAGGCTCGACGCTCACCCAGTGGGAAAAGGCAGAGAGCTGGGAGGACACCGGCGGGAAGGGTACAATTACCGGGATTAAACTCAATAACACCCCCGTAAACCCCGACGCTGAAGGTATCGTAAATATCACCGTTGACGAGCTGGAGGTGGACGAAACTCTAAACGACAAGTCAACCAACCCAGTACAAAACAACGTAGTTACGCAAGCAATTACCGACCTTCAGGGTAAAACTGTCGCCGACCTTGACGCTACGATGAACGACGAGGGAACGGAGATTCACCTCGCTATCATCAACGACAAGCGTCAAGAGATTGCTGGGTGTGATATTCCCGTAAGTACAGGCGGCAGCGGTGAAACCGGGGCTACCGCTAAAATCATACTTTCCGCCTCGGTTGATAACGATACAATCCGCGAGGGTAGCCCCGTGAAACTCCTTTACCGATACGACCACCAGTATCTCGGAGGCGACCAAGGCGGAGAATCGACCGGCCAACGCGCCGACATCGAAATTACTGTCAAGAATGGCGCGGTTACTACTTTTACGACCACTCTCAACGACGTGGCCGCAGGTGATTACGAACTCGACATAACAAGTTACGTCCGAAGCGGAACAACCGACATCACGGTTAAAGCCTCGGTAATCGACCCGGAAACAGGAGCCACGCGCACCCGTCAGGCTACCGCCCGCGTCAAGGCTATGACGCTGACCCTTTCAAGTGCCTACTCATTGGCGAACTCTATCGCCGGAGGCGGTTACGGCCCATACGATACCGTTGCGATTCCTTTCACTGTGTCGGGTTCCGGCCGCAAGACCATAACCCTATATCTCGACGGAAAGGCATACGACACGAAGGAGGTAACGAAATCCGGCAAAACGAACGGCAGCTTTACCGTTCCGTTGTCGGGGCTTACTGTCGGACGGCACAACGTTCAGATGGTCGCCGAACTCGAAGCCTCTGACACTCTTACACTCCGTTCGGAATCTATTTTTATCGACCTGCTGAAGAAACCGGCTACCGGCTACGCTCCGGCTCCGTTTATCGGTGCGATGATTATCTTCTCCGACGGGCGGATTTTCGAGAATAACGATTACCTCACTCCAACGCTGGAAATCGGTCAGTTTGAACGCCTCGATTTTGATTTTGTGGTGTTCGACCCTGATACCACTCCGGCAAGCATGGACGTATATCACGACGGAGTGGTTATGCAGTCTATCACAGCCCCGCGCACCGTTCAGCGGTACACTAACCGTTTCACCGCTCCCGGAACGGAGGCGATGAAATTCAAAACAGGCGAAACCGATTACCTCTTTAACATCGAGGTAGTAGAATCCGACATTGATTTAATTGAGGTTACGGATTCCCTTCGTGTAAGGTTGTCCGCAGCCGGACGCAGTAACGCCGAGGGGAATCCGGGCGTTTGGGAATTTGAAGGTATAACGACCGATTTCCACGGTTTCGACTGGAGCAACAACGGATGGACAGGCGACGCGCTTTTACTTACAAACGGTGCAAGTATCACAATTAACGATACCCCGTTTGCAAAAGACGCGACAGCGACAGGCTTCACCGTGGAGGCGGAACTGATGTGTTCCAACGTGTCAGACCGTAACGGCGTTGTTATGTCGTGTTTCGCCGACGGCGTGGGTCTTGAAATGACTACCGAACAGGCTCGTATGGTTGTTTCAGGCGGTCAGGAACTTGAAACGAAATTCGCCCCGGATATTCCGATTAAAATAGCGTTCGTGGTTGAGAGCAAAAACGAAAACCGCCTTTTACATCTGTATGTTAACGGTATTCGCGACCGCTCACTCCAGTACCAGGCCGCCGCCTCGCTCATGCAGATAAACCCGGCTAAAATTACCGTAAGTTCTGACGCGGCAGACGTGGAACTCCGTAACGTGCGCATATACGACCGCGCCCTCTCTGATGATGAAATGTTGTCTAACTTTATGGTTGACCGCTCGACGGCTGACGAAATGGTTATACTGTTCCAGAAAAACGACATTCTCAACGACGAGGACGCGGTGGACATCGACAAACTCCGCGCACAGGGTAAAGGCTGTATGCGTATTGTCGGCGATGTTGACCTTGTTAACCAGACGAATAACAAGAAATTCGAGGTTACGGTTGATATATACTTTTATTCGCCCTACGGCAAGGAATACGATTTCGTTGCCCGTAATGTAGGTTTGCGAATACAGGGTACCAGTTCGACGACATACCCGCGTAAAAACTACCGTATCTATTTACTCCGAGAGCAATACGGTTGCACTCTGGAGGTTAACGGAGTTCCGGTTCCGGATATGACTTACAGTTTCAAGCCGGGGGCGCGTCCTGTATCAATCTTCTGTCTGAAGGCGGATTTTTCGGATTCGTCGAGTACGCACAACACCGGCGGCGTTCGTATTGTTAACGATATTTTCCGCCGGTGTGGCTGGCTTACACCCCCGCAAGCTGCCTATAAAGGTGACTACGATGTGCGCGTGGGCGTTGACGGTTTCCCGATAAACCTTTTCTACGACAACAACGGCGAGGGAGTGGCGAAATTCCTCGGTAAATACAATTTCAACAACGAGAAATCGGAATCGCACCAAGTTTACGGGTTCGAGGGTATCGAAGGTTTCAACGATGAAGCAGCCCTCGGCGGTGAACGTAATCGCTGTATCTGTGTCGAGTTCCTGAACAACTCGGCGGCTCTCTGTCTGTTCGGCACGGCTGACATGACGAATTTCGATGATGAATTGGAGTTCCGATTTAAGGCCGACACCAAATGGGCAGACGCTCACGAGGACGACAAAGCGGCAGTTATACGCTTATGGTCGTGGATTCAGAGTTGTAAGGGCAATCCGTCGAAATTCCTCCGCGAATATACGCAGTATTTCGCCAATGAAGCCCCGTTCGCATGGTACGCGCTGACGAACTATTTCATGGCGGTGGATAACCGCGCGAAAAACATGATGTTCGCAACGTGGGATGGCCTTATATGGTACATTTTGCCCTACGATATGGATACGCTTTTCGGCGAACGAAACGATTCGTACCTGAAATTCGATTACATGATTGATTTCGATACCGTGGACGAGAGCCAAGGCGCGTACTGTTTCGCCGGACATGATTCGGTACTCTGGGAACTCGTTCGCGGTTGCCCCGAAAAACTCGCCGAGGTTGCCCGTTCTATCCGTTCGGTGATGTCAACGGAGTACGTTCTGGACGTGTTCAACAACCAATTTATGGGCGAATGGTGCGAACGTATCTACAATAAGGACGGAGAATATAAATATATTCTTCCGCTCATCGAAGAAGGACGCGACTATCTCTACGCCCTTCAGGGTTCGCGCTACGCTCATCGTACCTATACAATCGTTAACCGCTTCAACCTTCTGGATTCGGAGTATTGCGCCGGCACATACCGCGACGACGCGTTCCCGGTGTATTTCTCGTATAACTTTGCGGCGAATCCTCGCAACGTGAAGATAACGGCGGCGGAAAGATTTTGTTTCGGCTATGGCTACACCAACGGCGACCCCACGGTTTCTGGCCTCCGTGCAAATGGCCAAGGTGACGAAATAACTCTTACCTTCAAACAAAATCTTATCATCAACGACCCGCAGAACATTTACGGGGCCTCTCGTATTCAGTCGCTCAACCTTACGGACATAAGTCACGCTATTGTCGGAACGCTTAACCTTAACAAGTGTATTCGCCTCCGCAATCTTGACGCTTCTTGCTCGACCGGGCAGAAGGCTCTCACAGGCCTGATTCTCGAAAATTGCCGGAACCTCCGTTCTCTTGATGTTAACGGACTGAACGGCCTTACCTCTCTGAATCTGGCCGAAAATCGTAAACTCGAAACTCTCGACGCGGCAGATACGCAGCTTACAAACGTGATATTCGCACAAGGCGGAACGATGTCAACGGCAAAGTTACCGGCCTCGCTCCAGACGCTCGAATTACGATACCTTCAGAACCTCGCGCCCGACGCGCTGACCTTCTCCGGAACTCCGGCGGTTACTCGCCTTGTCGTTGATAACTGTCCGCTGATTGACTGGCAGACCCTTCTCAACCGTTGCCCCTCTACGACCTACCTCCGTGTTACGGGCATAGACGAGAGCGGTCGCGGTGAACTCCTCCGCAAGTTCCTGACGATGAAGGGTGTCGATGAAAACGGTAACAACGTGACGACTTGCCGCCTCGTAGGTACTTACCAACTCACGAAATACCTCGAAGAATCGGAGTTCAACGAGTTACAGGCCCATTTCCCCGAACTGAACATAAAGCAGCCGGAATGGACAGTTATAAAGTACGATGAAACGGTGTCAGATTCAAAAAATATCTCAAACCTCGATAACGAAACGGGCTACGACTACGACAACACTTTCAAACCGTCGGCGCACGTCGCCGCTATCATGGCGAAGCGTCACCGCGTAATGGCTAAATATGTAGCGTCCGGCAAAATGCTTGTTTGTCCTCTCGACGATACCGATAGCCGCCGTTATCACGACGGCACGGAGGCCAATACGCAAGGGTTCAACCACCCGACGAAGGCCGACGAGGGCGATTTTATGATGTTTGAGCCTGACCGTTGGTGCAAGGGTATCGACGATTTTATTAACCGTTGCCATTACCACTGTTTTAGCTCTCTGAAGGCCGTAACACAGCCGGAGGGCCGTAAACTTTACCCGGAAGATATGGAGCTGCACGACCGCGCAGCTTGCCGAGTGGCTACCACTTACACCACCTTTGACGACTGCCTCGCGGTTTACGATGATTACCGCGTATATGTTGCCCCGGTGAAGGGTTACAAGCAAGCACGATGGCCGGCCGTGAACTCATCGGTTTACGGCGCGGTGTTCCTCGACGCAGACAACAACGTGGTGGGTCGTGCCGCAGCCAATAGCGGACGAATGACCGAAGGCTCTTACCTGTTTACCTCCGTTCCGGCCAACGCTGAAAAAATCGCGTTCACCTGCCGCGCCGACGCTCCTTTCTCCTTCGTATGGCTTACCACCTCGCCGGAGATTCACGCTATCGAGCCGGACGCATGGCGAACCGGCCAATGGCTTGCCGGTGTTGTGAAAGCCTATTACGGTAATTTGCAGATTCGCAGTATTACGGGCGTTTCGGCGACCGTCAGCGTATCACAATCGCAGTTCGTTGATTACTGCCGCAGACGTGGTGAGGGATTCACCCCGATAACGTACCCAATGCACCGCGATATTGCTTGTTTGTTCTGGGCCAACTATGGCGACCGTGACAGTTCAAGCGTGTGCGGATATGGCTCCGGCTCAAATACTACCGTTCAAGGCTTGACCGCCTTCCTCGGCATGAAGGACACCATAGCGAACCCGGCTAATGCTATCGGTGCGGCCGGAGGCTGGTATTACGACGATACGCAGACGTTACGAAATGCGACATCTATCAACGCCATAGGTTACGAAAATCTTTGGGGCAATGTCGCAGAATGGATGGGCGGAGTTACCTCCGATTACTACGTTTGGAAATTTACCGAGTACGGAACCGGTGAAGAAAGAACCGTCAAGAGTGG
>CAJUBM010000111.1:0-2428 GCA_910584735.1 uncultured Muribaculaceae bacterium | reverse complement strand
CGGGTCGCGCCTTGCCTTCATCGGAGAAATCGAATATACGTTAAACGTCGCGGCCTTCTTGGAGGCCGAGGCCATAGCCTAACCGAATAAACTTGAACGTATGATGTTAAACGATACACGAGGGCGCAGCCCTCCCACCGCAGAGCAGCCCCCGAAATGGTAGATTTCCCCAATCGTCGTCGGCCCGTGTGGTGTACCGCTCCAACAACAACGCCAACTCGAACGCCGGTGTTTCGTACACGAACGCGAACAACGATTCATCGAACACGAACGCGTGGAACGGGTCGCGCCTTGCACTCAAAGCGTTAATTTGCCAAAATCGAAAATATATAGCCCTCCGACATCGGCGACGTGTCGCCACCGTCGAGGCAGGGGAGAGAGCCACGGCACAGCCGCCCACAGGACGGAACGCCGAAACATCACGCGCAGGGGTGGAGTTTAGTAGGGCCAGTAATGGCAGCCGAATAACTTAGACCCCAGAAAAATGAAGGCAAAACAAACAACATGAAACGTATAAAGGATTCCGAAATAATTCCGCTGATTGTCGCCCCGTCCAATATCCGGGAATCTATTGCAGCCGTACTCCGTGGAACTGCCCGAAAGCAGTCTAAACAGGGGCGCGAGATTCTTGCGCATATCGACGGGATAGAGGCATGGCTGGCCGCTGAAATATCGGCGGGCGTGTTTCGACTTACCTCCTACGGAGAGGAGATAATTACCGAAGGAGGGAAGAAACGGCGGATTCAATTCCTTTACTCGTATTATGAAAAAATAGGTATTCATGCAATAATGAATATCGTCGAGGAACTGACGTTCAAAAAGTTGATACGAACCACCGGGGCATCGCTGAAAAACCGGGGTACGCACGACCTTCTGAAGCTGATACGCCGCGACCTCGAATTATACCCCGATGAAATACAATATGTTTACGAGGACGATATTACGAAATTCTACGAAAGCATATTGCAGGACATCATGATGGACACGTTACGCCGCATATTCAAAGGGCCGATAATCCTCACCCTTCTGGAACGGTTTGTGCGTTTCCTTATCCATGGGCTATCTATCGGATTGCGCAGCTCACAACATTTCGGCAACCTCCTTTTATCGGTATGGCTCGACCACCACGTTAAGGACGAACACCGTTTCAGATTCTATTATCGTTATTGCGACGATAAGAGGGGATTAGGTCCCGACAAACCGACACTTTGGAAATTGAGCGGTATCGTTCACGAACAGGTCGAGGGCATAGGGCTGAAGGTGAAAGCGAATGAACGTATTTACCCGGTTTCACAGGGTATCGACTTTGTCGGATATGACATTTACAAGGATTATACTCGTATTCGTAAGCGCAACAAGAAGAAGGCAGCCCGTCGCCTCCACAAAATCAAAAGCAAACGCCGACGCGCTGAAATACTCGCGTCGTTTTACTCGCTCTGCAAACACGCAGACGCTAAACATCTTTTTTACAAAATAACAGGCTTAAAAATGGCTGATTACTCAAATCTTAAATCGTTGGCCGACCTCGGTATCTCGACATCGCCGGGAGTGCGTCGGAACGGTCAGAAAAATTTTACTTGCCGCGAGGTCACTCTTAACGCGCTCGTAGGCTCGACGCTTTGTATTCTGGATTTTCAAACAGGCGTTTCGACAAAGTGGTCGCGTAGAGAACACAAGGAAGCGGTGGCCAACGGTGACACGGAGGCAAAGGAGAAAACGAAATATCTCGTTTGCGCCCGTCTTATCGTCCCGAACCGGGCGCAGCTTGCGGCCTGTAACTTACCCCTGAAGAAGGGCGACGTGGTTAAATTCTTTACCGGCTATCCTGATATGTGCGATATATGCGACGCGCTGAAAGAAAAGGAACTACTGGGCGAGAATAAGGTGACTATGGCGCGTAACGCACAGGGTAATTTTACCGAATATCTTTTCACTTAACAATATATCGACATGAAAACGAGAGAAATATCATGTTCCGAGGTGCTTGCGCCTATCGAGTGCATAAACCCACGCCGCGACCGCTGGGCGGTGCGCTGGAATCACCACCGCGACGAGGAGCGCGGATGGCTGGCCGTTGAAATGATTACCGACGGCCGTCCGACTGTTGACGAGATACGCGACGCAGTGGCGGAGTATTTCGACGCACAGACCCAGAACCGAATCGCTAATACGTTCTTTTGGAATGGACGGAAGGTAAGGCTGACAGACGCGGCACAGCGTAATTTTCTGTTTGCGGTGTACTCGCTCGATAAGACCGGCGAAATCGACCGCGCCCCGTTCATCGGACTGCTGGAGGCTGATACGGACGCAGCCGCTGCCGACGAACTGGGCGATATGGTCGCAGCCATGTGGACGCACATCAAAGAGTGCCGAGCCGCAGGAATCGAAGCGAAAAACGCCGTCGATTACTCCCAATACGAGTTATAAC
>CAJUBM010000110.1 GCA_910584735.1 uncultured Muribaculaceae bacterium | reverse complement strand
GACACGGCTTTCGTTCTTCGGGTGGCCTGCCGTCCCGGAGGTCCGGCGCCACTACCATCCGGCTTCACTATCAAGTTACCAACAATAATGCCGGTTTAAATGTGAATAAAATTGAAAAATAGGGGATAAGGGAAATGGGTATAAGATTATTAGCTAAATTTGCAGATTAATCATCCGCATTTCCTTTGGGAAACGTTATATTAGAGAGAGTATCCGAGTAAGAAAAGAGAATATCCGAATAAGAAATAGGTATGATGGCATCGGCAGGACATATCGTTAAGACAGCTACCCGGCTTGCACACGCACTGCCGGCAGCGGCCATGCTTGCCATAAGCCTTTTTGCCTCAGCCGATACCTATCCCGAATCATCGTATATACTGAAAGGGCGCAGACTGATAAGCTGGAACGGCCCGGAAAGAGTGGTCGATATGTCGGACGACCCGGCGTTGAGCCGTGTCACATCGTTGGCTCCGTATGTGTTCGCCGGAACGGGCGTGGAGGAGGTGGTACTCGCACGTGGCGTGCGCATCCTTCCGCAAGGAGCTTTCGAAGGATGCATCTCCCTGGAAAAAGTAACAGTAGGAGACAAATTAGGTTTTATCCGCGAGGGAGCTTTCTCAAAATGTAAGAGCCTTGACTCGGTGAATCTACCTGACGGGCTGCTCTACATAGGGGACTATGCTTTCGAAGAGAGCGGCCTCCGCACCATTGACCTTGCGGAGACAAGCATCCTGGAATATGGAGAAAGGGCTTTCGCCGGGTGCCCGCTGCTTAAGACCGTGATTCTCGGCGAGACCGCCCCCATACAATTGGGCAAAGATATATTTCGAGACTGCCCCTCCCTGGAACAAGTCTCTATCCCGGAGGCATGGACGGAGGTGCCTGAAGGTATGTTCGCATACGCCTCCGCTTTGCGCTCGGCGCATATCGGGGGCGGAGTTACCGCTGTGGCCGACAGCGCCTTTGCCGAATGTCCCAAGCTGGCAGAACTCTCTTTCGGCCTGGGGGTGAAGTCGATAGGCGCAGACGCTTTCGCCAACGACATAGCCTTGCGCACAATATTCTTCCCGGAGAGCCTGCGCAGCATCGGTGACGGCGCATTTGCGGGCTGCTCATCGTTGCAGCGGCTGTTTTTCGGCAACGGCATACGCTCCATAGGCAACAATGCGTTCGCCGGATGCCTGTCGTTAAACCAGATTGACATATCCACCTCCAACCCGCCTGACGGATGGCCCGGAAGTTTCGCCGGGATAACGCTGCGGGAAGTGGTGTTAGGTGTGCCTGACGGGACAGAGGACGCCTACTATGCCGCCCCGGTATGGCAGGAGTTCAACGTGCAGTCACTTGCCGCGATAGAGGATACGCCTTACAACGAGGATGCATATCACGGCCATGGAGCGCTCTATTCGCTCGAAGGAAGGCGCATAGACCTCCCGGACGATGCCGATGCGGCGCAGCCGGCCACCCTTTCAGGCTATGCCCCTCCGGGGTTCTACATACTCTGCCTGCCCGGGGCGGCACCAAAAAAAATAATAATACGTTAATCAACTACCCATATAAGCCTTAATGAGCCAGACTGCCACGGGGGAGACACGCCGGGATTCGGTGGTAATCATCCCGATGTACAACGAGAAGGAGAACGCTGCCGCCATAATAGAGGCGGTGCTGAAACTGCCTCACGGATTTGACGTGCTGGTTGTAGATGACAACTCGCCTGACGGAACCGCCGCTATAGTACGCGGAAAAATGGAGGAGCATCCCGGACGTGTGGACCTTATCGAACGCTCAGGCAAATTAGGTCTCGGCACGGCCTACATAACCGGTTTCCGTCATGCCCTTGATGCGGGGTATGACTATATTTTCGAGATGGATGCCGATTTCTCGCACAACCCTGCCGACCTCGAACGTCTCTACGATGCCTGCGCCAACCAGGGGATGGATGTGGCCGTAGGCTCACGCTACCTTACGGGGGTGAACGTTGTGAACTGGCCTATGGGACGGGTATTGATGTCGTATTTCGCCTCAAAATATGTCAGGCTCGTGACAGGGCTGGACGTACACGACACCACCGCCGGGTTCTGCTGCTACCGCAGCGAGGTGCTGCGCACCATGGACCTGGACCGGATACGCTTCAAGGGCTATGCCTTCCAGATAGAGATGAAGTTCACGGCAAGCAAATGCGGCTTCAAGGTAGGGGAGGTACCCATAGTGTTCGTAAACCGCGTTCTCGGCACATCAAAGATGTCCTCTGGCATCTTTGGCGAGGCCCTGTTCGGCGTTATACGCCTTAAGGTGGATAGCTGGCGCCGCCATTATCCGCAGAAGAAATAAGAGCATCCTCCAAGAATCTGTAAAAACTATCCATCATGCGCCCGGTATTATTAGCCAACGGACTAATATTCAACGAAGGATCCCGCTTCGTCGGCTCGCTGTTGATTTCAGACGGCCGGATAGCGGAGATACATAACGGCCGTCTCGACCCTTCTGCCATAGATACGGACAACTACACCGTTTACGACTGCCAGGGGAAGATGATCCTCCCCGGGGTTATCGACGAGCATGTGCATTTCCGCGACCCCGGTCTCACCGAAAAGGGCGACATGCTCACAGAGAGCCGCGCAGCCGTGGCCGGAGGGGTTACCTCGTTCTTCGACATGCCTAACACCTCCCCACAAACCACCACCGAGGAAGCCTGGGAAGAAAAGATGGCACGTGCAGCCGAAGTCTCGGCCGCGAACTATGCCTTCTTCATGGGGGTGACGAACGAGAACACCGACCTTCTGCTGCGCATGGACCCCACACGGGTGCCGGGAGCTAAGCTCTTCTTAGGCTCATCGACAGGGCAGATGCTTGTCGACAGCAACACGGCCCTCCACCGCCTCTTCACCTCCTACAAGGGAGTGATTGCCGTCCATGCCGAGAGTGAGAGCGTGATACGCGCCAACACACTGAGGCTTAAAGAAAAATACGGCGGTGATATACCCCTGGCTCTGCACAGCGAACTACGTTCGCGCCAAGCCTGCGTGGAGGCGACACGCAGAGCCGTGGAACTGGCCCGGCAGACCGGTGCGCGCCTGCACGTGATGCATCTTACAACGGCTGACGAACTGGAGTTCTTCTCGCCCGGCGACGTCTCCATGAAGAAGATTACCGCAGAGACCTGTCCGCACTACCTTATCTTCACCTCCGAATCGGTAGAAAGGTCGGGAGGCCTTACGAAATGTAACCCGGCGATAAAGAGCGCCGAAGACCGACATGCCCTGCTACGCGCCGTGGCTGACGGACGCATAGACTCCGTGGCAACCGACCACGCCCCGCATCTTTCCGCACAGAAACGCGGCAACGCCCTGACTGCATCATCAGGCATGCCGTCCGTACAGTTCTCACTGCCGCTGATGATGCAGCTTGCCAAAGATGGACATTTTAGCTACGACACGGTGGTGGAACGCATGTGCGCGGCCCCGGCGAGGATATTCAACGTGGCGCGGCGCGGATTCCTCCGCCCCAACTATTGGGCCGACATAACCGTGGTGAATCCCGATGACGACTACGAGATTACCCGCGACATGGTGATAAGCCGTTGCGGATGGACCCCCTATGAGGGGCGGCGTCTCAACTTCCGTGTAGAGCAGACATGGATAAACGGCATGCTGGCCTACGACAACGGCACGTTCACCGAAAAACAAACCTCGCTCCCCGTCCGTTTTAACTAACAGGGCGCCTGATAGGTGTGCAAGAAAACTACACACATTATCCCCCTACCAAGCACGATTGAAATGAAACAAGACACAACAGATAAGAAACCGCTGATCGGTCTGACCCTCGAAGGTCTGCGCCGTGTGGCCGCAGAGGTCGGCCTCCCGTCTTTCGCCGCCAAGCAGATGGCACGGCGTCTCTACGTGGGGCGCGTAACCGACATAGAGCAGATGACCGAACTCTCTAAAAACGCCCGTGCAAAACTCTCGGAAGCAGGCTATGTAGCGGGCCGCGAAGAACCACTCTCCGCCGTAACAAGCAAGGACGGCACAGTGAAATTCCTCTTCCGGGGTACCCCTGACAGAGATGTGGAGGCGGTATATATCCCCGATGGCGAGCGTGCCACCCTGTGTGTCTCCTCCCAGGCCGGATGCAAGATGAACTGCTCGTTCTGCATGACAGGGCAGCAGGGATTCCACGGCTCGCTGACGGCTGCACAGATTATAAACCAGGTGCTGTCAATCCCACAGAGCGACACGCTGACCAATATCGTCTTCATGGGTATGGGGGAGCCTACCGACAACCTACCTGCTGTGCTTGACGCGATAGAGGTGCTCACCGCCCCGTGGGGAATGGCATGGAGCCCGAAACGCATCACCGTATCATCCGTGGGAAGCAGCCCTAAGAGCCTGCGTACCCTGCTGGACGTGACGAAGGTGCATATAGCCATCTCCATCCACTCCCCCTTCCCGTCAGAACGCCTCCAGATGATGCCTGCCGAGAAAGCCTTCCCTGCTTCCGACATAATCGGACTGCTCAGGCAGTATGACTTCTCCCACCAGAGGCGTCTTTCGTTCGAATATATAATGTTCAAGGGTGTGAACGACGATGCCCGCCACGGACGCGCCCTGGCCCGTATGCTGCGCGGCCTTGACTGCCGGGTGAACCTCATACGCTTCCATGCCATCCCCGGCAGCGACCTCAAACCCTCCTCCCTACCGATAATGGAGGAATTCCGCGACCGTCTGAACGACGACGGCATAACGGCAACCATCCGCGCCTCACGCGGCGAAGACGTGATGGCAGCCTGCGGTATGCTGGCCGGCGAAGGGAAGCAGCAAAAACATGTTTAAAACAATGTGTCCGACAATTTTCAAAGAGGCTCCAAGAGCCTGTTTCTGACAAAAATGAGATATATACTGACTGTGCTGCTGGCAGTGGCGGTATGCTGCACGGCGGCTTTCGCAAAAAAGGATAAAGCCAAAGGCACCCCGGACATCCAGTTCGAGGAAGTGAGCCATGACTTCGGCACAATTCCCGAAAAAGGTGGAAACGTGACCCACGACTTCTACTTCACCAACACAGGAACAGCCCCGTTGGTGATAGTCACGGTGTCGGCCTCATGCGGCTGCACCACGCCGAAGTTTCCCGCAAAACCCATAGCCCCCGGTAAACGCGAAAAGGTGAGCATCACCTATGCCCCGGCGAAACGCCCCGGGGAGTTCGCCAAGAACGCCTATGTGCGCACCAACGTGCCGGGTAAGAAAAAGATTACGCTCAAAATAAAGGGAACGGTAACCCCGGCGAAATAAAACTCCCTGACAATTTATATCAATTACTTATGCGAGGGATTCTTCTACGTGTTATTCTGGCAGCGGCGGCAGTGATATCGGCCGCAAACCTACGTGGCGAGACACGATGGCTTGAAAGCGAACACAATTTCGGAGCTTTCGACGAGGAGGACGGCACGGTTACATGCACCTTCCGCATGGTCAACAAGGGTCCCGACGATGTTGCCGTAAGGTCGGCCAGGGCCTCATGCGGCTGCACCACACCGCGATACCCCCATTCGGCGATAGCACCGGGTGATACGGCGGCGATAACCGTGGCCTACAACCCGACAGGACGTCCGGGGCGTTTCAGCAAGACTGTGAAAATCACCCTGAGCGACGGTGCCGCGCAGACACTCACCGTAAAAGGGGTGGTGATAGGGTCGCAGAACACCCTGCGGTCGCGCTACCCGATAGAGGCCGGGGCTGTGAAGCTGCGGACACGCCAAGTGCCTTTCGGAACCGTACTTAAAGGGAAGGCCAAATCCACATTCCTGGAGGTTTATAACGCCTCGAAGAGCCCCATATCCCCGAAATGGGAGAATGTGCCTGACTATATACGTATCACCGCCTCTTCCGACACCATCCCGCCCGGAGAGCAGGCTGTGTACTCGATGGTGCTCACACCGTCACAGACCGAACTGTACGGCATACTTACCGACTCGGTGAATCTCGCCGTTCCCGGGGGCGCCCCCATAAAGATTGATATAACGGCCATACTTGAAGAGGACTTCTCACGCCTTACCCCGGAACAGATGGCCAAAAGCCCGCAGATAGCCGTAGAGCCTGACCGTGTTGATTTCGGTGAGTTCCCGGCAGACAGCGCCCCTCTGACGCGTACCTTCGAGATATACAACCGGGGGAAGAGTGACCTGCTGATACGCCGCATCTACACCACCGATCCCGGGGTGTCGGTAAGCCTCCCCACGCATAAAATTAAAAAAGGGAAGCATGCCACGGCCACACTGGCAGTAGACCCGTCGGCCCTGCCGTCACCGCTGCTGAACGCCCGCATACAGATTATCGCCAACGACCCGGCGATGCCTATAACGATAGTGAGGGCCGTAGGCATACCCATGTAAAAAATAGTTAACAGGCAGGTACCGGGCGGCAAAATATGCCGCTTCGGCCATTACGGCGCGAGCCGTATTAAACTTTCAGGATATTTACCCCTCTTATCTTACGTATCCTGTTAAAAATTTTCTTTCCATGCTGACGGGGCCACGTCCCGCCACAACACCTTATTCGTGATGAAAAGAATGATGAGAAGAATAAGACTACGCTCACTTATTTCCCTGACGGCCGTGACGGCCGCCTTTGCCGCATGGGCATACAACATCTCCGGCATCGTGGCCGACAACTATGCCGAGCCTATGCCGGGCGCCACGGTGCGCCTGCTCGCGGCCCGCGACAGTTCCTTCGTAAAGGGGGGTATTACCGATGCCGACGGCAGATATTCAATCACCGGGGTGAACAACGGACGCTATATCCTCGAAGCCTCATATGTGGGGTATAACAAATCCTTTACCCCCCTGCGCGTAAAAGGTGCCAACGTAAAGGCCGACTCCATAAAGTTAGGGGAATCGTCGGTGATGCTGAAAGAAACCACCGTAATCGGCGTAAAAACCCCTATAAAGGTGATGCAGGACACTATTGAGTTCAACGCCGACACCTACAAGACGCAGCCCAACGCAGTGGTGGAAGACCTGTTGAAACGCCTCCCCGGTGTAGAAGTAGACTCGGACGGTAAGATTACCGCCAACGGCAAGGAGGTGACCAAGATTCTCATAGACGGCAAGGAATTCTTCTCCGACGACCCCAAGGTTGCCTCGAAGAACCTGCCTGTGAACATGGTCGACAAACTCCAGGTGGTAGACCGCAAGAGCGACCTTGCGCGTCTTACAGGCGTGGATGACGGGGAGGACGAAACTGTGATAAACCTCACCGTGAAGAAAGGGATGCAGAACGGCTGGTTCGGTACAGCCGAGGCCGGCTACGGCACGGATGACCGCTACAAGGCCACATTCAACATAAACCGATTCTGGAACGGCAACCAGATAACCTTCATCGGCAACGCCAACAATACCAACGAACTCGGCTTTACAGACGGCAACGGCTCGCGCTTCCGCCGGTTCGGGGGGGACCGGGGTATAAACAACTCGCAGAACTTCGGCGTGAACTTCTCGGTGGGGAAAGACGAGCGCCTGCGCATCGGTGGCGACGTTATGTATTCCCACACCGACCGCGACACGCGCACACGCCAGCGCCGCCAGTATATATTCCCCGACTCGGCATCTTATGAGAACTCCTACAAAGATGCCAACGACCGGGGACATAACGTACGCGCCGACTTCCGCGTGGAATGGAAGCCCGACTCGTTCAACACCTTCGATTTCCGCCCGAATTTCTCATACAACCAGAACGATTCGCGCTCATGGGGCGCCGACACGCTCCTTGCAGGCTCACCCGGACTGCCGATGGTGAACCGCAGCTTCAACCAATCCTCCTCACGAGGGACATCGTGGGAGGCCGGCGGACGGCTTATCTATACCCACAACTTCGCCTCGCGGCGCGGACGCTCCTTCTCTTTTATGGCCAACTACCGCATGAGCAACGTGCGCGAGAAGGAGGATGCGTTCTCCCACAACGTTTTCTACCGTCTGCTCAACCAGCAGGGAACTGATTCTATTGACTCCTACGAACAGTTCAGCAACTCCCACACGTGGAGCAACACCATAAACACGCGTGTCAGCTGGACCGAACCACTCGGTGATGTGAAAAACGGACGTTTCCTGACGTTCAGCTACCGCTTCCAATACCGCTGGAACAATGCCGACCGCACTGTAGACAAGAGCCTGGCGATGTTTCCTGACGGCCCGGACGTTCTCGAATCTATGATTTTCGGCCCCAGGGAGTATGTGGATTCTCTCTCCAACTCGTTCCGCAACAACTTCATGAGTCAGGATATACGCGTAGGATTCAAACAGGTGCGTCCCAAGTACAACCTCGACCTGGGCCTGTCGCTCATCCCGTCCATGTCGAAATCAACCAACCTGAGCCATAACGAACGTTCAATCCCCGAGCGATGGGTATGGAACTTCGCGCCCTTCCTACGTTTCCGCTACAAGTTCTCCAAGACGACATCGATGATGATGTTCTACCGTGGACGCTCATCGCAGCCAACGATGACCCAGTTGCAGCCCGTGCCCGACTATACGAACCCGCTAAACGTGGTAATCGGTAACCCGCGCCTGAATCCCTCGTTCAACCACCACCTGATGCTGCGCTACAACTCGTTCAACGCCGAGTCGCAACGTTCGATAATGGTGATGATGGACGCCGATATGACACAGAACTCCATCGTTTCGCGCACACGGTTCGACTCACAGTCCGGCGGACGTATCACCACATACGAAAACGTCAACGGCGTGTGGTCGGCAAGAATCATGAACATGTTCTCACAGCCCATAGGAGCCTCCAAGCTATGGACGTTCAACAACAACATATTCGTGATGTACAACCGCAACGTAGGCTTCAACAACGGCCTGCGCAACAACTCCGGGAGTCTCATGCTGGCAGAATCACCCTCGCTGGCCTTCCGTCCGTCAAACCTCGAACTGGAGATTCGTCCATTCTACCGCCTGCACACCACCCACAACTCCCTCCCCTCCGTAGACGTCAACACCATACATAACTACGGGGGCGCCTTCAACGGCACATGGTATGCCCCGCTGGGATTCGTTCTCGCCACCGACCTCAACTATACCGCCTCAAGCGGCTATGCCGAGGGTTTCAACGAGAACCAATGGATGTGGAACGCCTCTATATCCTACCAGTTCCTGCGCGACCGTGCCGCCACTGTGCAGCTTAAGGTCTACGACATACTCCAACAGAAACAGACCGTAAACCGTACCATAACGGCCAACTATATCGATGATACGGAGTACAATTCCCTGAGCCGCTACTTCATGCTGTCGTTCACCTACCGTTTCAACTCGTTCGGCAAAGGCAACGAACCCGCATCGCGTACATCAGGCCGCTGGGGGCACGGCCCCGGAGGCCCCCCTCCCGGCATGCGCCACTAAAATATCGGAAGTGCCGTTATTAAAAAAGTTTAGATTATTTCATTACGAATGATACGAAAGTTACGTACCTTTGCATTGAAGTAATCTAAATTTTTTGCCTATTGAAAAGTTTAGAAAACTCCATAGAATAGTATTAGTAGTGGTGCGATAAAAATCTTACCACTGTTATTAAAATATTAATATTT
>CAJUBM010000109.1 GCA_910584735.1 uncultured Muribaculaceae bacterium | reverse complement strand
CCGGAGGTCCGGCGCCACTACCATCCGGCTACAAAAAAAGTTACCATTGCCAACAAAAGCGGTGTGTCTGTTAGCGTAACATGTCAAACTAATTTCGAGACTGAGCTTGAAAGGGTCCGGAAACTCATACTGCCGAATAGAATCGGCGCCTTGATTTTGAGAGGGCGTTATTTTTTCGTAATTTTGCGACAAAATTATAACCCCTCCCCCGCCCGGAAGGACGCCGGGAGCAACAACACGTAAAGATGGAAAGAAAAGTAAGAGTCCGCTTCGCACCGTCACCCACCGGCCCGCTGCATATCGGAGGTGTGCGTACGGCTCTGTACAACTACCTTTTTGCCCGCCAGTCAGGCGGAGACATGATACTCCGAATAGAGGACACCGATTCAAACCGATTCGTACCCGGAGCGGAAGAATACATCAACGAGGCATTGGAATGGCTCGGCATCGGAATAGACGAAGGCGTACGCCAGGGAGGCGCCTACGGCCCCTACAAACAAAGCGAACGCCGCGACATATACCGCACCCACGTAAAACAACTGCTCGACAACAACCGCGCATACATAGCCTTCGACACCCCGGACGAACTTGAACGCGCCCGCGCCGAACACAAAAACTTCCAGTATGACGCATCGACACGCCTGCAGATGCGCAACTCCCTCACGATGCCCCGCGAGGAGGTAGACCGCCTCATCGCCGAAGGACATCCTTACGTGGTCCGCTTCCTTATAGAGCCGGGACGTGACGTAAAGGTAGACGACCTGATACGCGGCGAAGTGACAATAAACTCATCCATACTCGATGACAAGGTGCTCTACAAAAGCGCCGATGACCTGCCCACCTACCACCTTGCCAACATCGTCGACGACCACCTCATGGAGGTGTCGCACGTGATACGCGGCGAAGAATGGCTCCCGTCCGCCCCGCTGCACGTGCTGCTCTACGAAGCGTTCGGCTGGCAGGACACCATGCCCCGGTTCGTACACCTCCCCCTGCTGCTAAAACCCGATGGCAAAGGTAAACTGTCGAAGCGCGACGGCGACCGCCTGGGCTTCCCCGTATTTCCCCTGGAATGGCACGACCCGGCTTCCGGCGCCGTTTCCGCCGGTTACCGCGAACAAGGCTACCTGCCGCAGGCCGTGGTGAACTTCCTTGCCCTGTTAGGATGGAACCCCGGCGATGACACCGAACTTATGGACATGGACGAACTGATACGCAAATTCTCGTTCAGCCATTGCTCCAAGTCGGGAGCCCGCTTCGCCTTCGAAAAAGGGAAATGGTTCAACCACGAATACCTGATGCAGACATCCGGCAAGGAACTTGCCGCACTTCTGCGTCCCGAGATGGAGCGCCATGGGGTAAACCCCGATGATTTCAGCGAAGAGTACACCGCTGCCGCCATCGACCTGGTTAAAAGCCGTGCAAACCTTCTCAGCGACCTCTGGGAACAGGTACGTTTCTTCTTCACCGCCCCCGAGACATACGCCGAGAAAGACATCCGTAAACGCTGGAAGCCCGAGACTCCGGCACAGATGGAGGAACTCATCTCCGTACTCGAAAGCCTGCCCGACTTCTCCTCAGCCGCCGCAGAGCCGGTAGTCCTGGCATGGATTGCCGACAAAGGCTACCACCTTGGCAACGTGATGAACGCCTTCCGTCTTGCCGTTGTCGGAGAATGTAAGGGCCCGCACATGTTCGACATATCGGCCCTCATGGGCAAGGAGGAGACCACGCGCCGCATACGCCGCTCCATAGAACGGATCACACCAGACAACGCACAGGGGTGAATATCATCTACGATACGGCCATAGCCCTCTACTCGCTGGCTGCGCGATGCGCCTCTTTGCGCAGTGCCAAGATAAAGAAAATGATACGCGGGCAGCACCACACCCCCGTGGTGCTGCGCCGCCGTCTTGGCACACGCCCGGGCTGCATATGGTTCCACGCCTCCTCGTTAGGGGAATTCGAACAGGGACGCCCCATGATAGAACGCCTGCGCCGCGAACATCCCGAGCGCCCAATACTCGTGTCGTTCTTCTCCCCGTCAGGATTCGAGGTGCGTAAAAACTTCCCGTTGGTCGATGCCGTGGTGTACCTCCCTTTCGACCGTCCCGGCGAGGTGCGCCGTTTCCTTGACCTGGCGCGACCATCCATGGCCATATTCATAAAATATGAGTTCTGGAGCAACTATCTCTTCGAGCTACGCCGCCGCCGGATTCCCACCTACATCATATCAGCTATCTTCCGACCGGGACAGCGCTTTTTCCGACCGGGAGGAGGCTTGTTCCGCGACACGCTGCGCTGTTTCAACCATATGTACGTCCAGGACGAGCGATCACGCTTACTTCTTGGCAAAATCGGCATAGACAACGTGACAGTGGCCGGCGACACCCGCTTTGACCGCGTTACGGACGTAATGAAGTCACGCGTAGAAATCCCGGGGTTCCCCGGGTTCGGCCGGGGATTCCGCAACATACTGATAGCCGGCAGTTCCTGGGAAGCCGATGAAGACATCTACGTGCCGTGGATAAACAACCACCCCGACATAGCCTTCATAATCGCCCCCCACGAATTCAACGAGACGCGCCTTGAGGCCCTGCGTAACAGATTCACCGGCGGCCTGGTACTCCTACTGTCGGAATGGATTCGCGAGATAAAAGCCAACAACGGAGTCATCCCCCCGTATCTGGCAGATACACGCGGACTGATCATAGACTCATTCGGTAAACTCTCCAGCCTCTACCGCTATGCCGACATAGCCTATATCGGTGGCGGGTTCGGAGCGGGAATCCACAATCTGAACGAGGCAGCGGTCTACGGCATGCCTGTAATCTTCGGTCCGAACCACTCCAAGTTCAAAGAAGCATCCGACCTCATAGACTGTGGAGGAGGATTCGAAGTATCATCCCCCTCTGCCTTCAATGCCACTGCCGACAAACTCCTCGCCGACCCGGAAATTCTGCGCCGCTCCGGGACGGCAGCCGGAGAATATATCCGCCGAAACTTAGGGGCAACCGATCTAATTTACGCCGACCTCTTCAGCAAATAAAGAGGTCCGGCGCAACCGCATTGCCACCTCCACTGCCATGCCTACAAGGAGAGACATCTGCATACACAAATGCATAAATATGCAATAATACTGCATAAAATCTGCATAAACTCAAAAATTTTCCATTTATTTGCAAAAATATTAGGAATATTCAAAATTTTTAAATAATTTCGCTTTCGTAATCATCCCCCTTTGAGACGGGTTCATTTCCGTTGCATAGGGGATAACCCAACACTCAATCCACCCCACATTATCGGAGAAAGATTCTCACCTACTCCACTGCATAACTGCCAGTCTCCGACTGATAGTTATTACAACAAAAAACTAATACCCGTTTTTCATATCGGGAAATATCCACCCTCGCAACACCACCGTCATGAAAATACGAAAAACCCGCCTGCCAGAAATAATCGACATCATCTCACACCAGACAATCCGCTCCCAGGAAGAACTCTCGAAGCAGCTTGCCATACGTGGCTACATAATCACCCAGGCCACCCTTTCCCGCGACCTAAAATTGATAAAGGCACAGAAAGCCCCGGATGAGAACGGCGTTTGCCGCTACATCGTGGGACAGTCCTTGCCGGGCCGAGGACAATCCGGCCGCTCCCATGCACGCCATTCCTCAACCCACTCGGCCGTACTATCCGTAACCATAACAGGCAACCTGCTCGTAATAAAGACCCGTAACGGCTACGCCTCCGGGCTTGCCTACGAAATCGACATGCTCCAATCACCAATGATTCTCGGCACAATCCCGGGGGCCGACACTGTGTTTGCCGCCGTCCGGGAGGGCACTCCCAGCCACGAAGTGTTCGACCTGCTCGCAACCTTGCTCCCGGCGGCCATCATGGATGCCGCCAGAGCTATCTTTCAGGCCTCCGAGATAGACACAACGATGGGAGACGAATGATTTCCACCCATCGGCCCCCCCGTTTTTTTTGAACATTTTTTGACTGTCGTAAATTTGGGTATATCGCGTTTTTTCGCTAACTTTGTAACGTTTTAGGCGAGCCGCGACGGCAATCCTGCAACGCTGCGCCATCAAGTCATGACGCATTGATTTACAATTGACTACATCAAATTATGGCAGATAACAACATAGATTACGACGAACTCAGGAACGAAGAAGAATATTCAGCCAGCAACATCCAGGTGCTCGAAGGCCTCGAGGCCGTAAGAAAGCGCCCGGCAATGTACATCGGCGACATCAGCGCCAAAGGGCTGCACCATCTCGTGTACGAGGTGGTCGACAACTCCATCGACGAAGCCCTGGCCGGATTCTGTACCCATATCGAAGTCTCGATAAACGAGGACAACTCGATAACCGTTGTCGACAACGGACGCGGCATCCCCGTCGACATGCATGAGAAAGAACATAAGAGCGCCCTGGAAGTAGTACTCACCGTGCTTCACGCCGGCGGCAAGTTCGACAAAGGCTCCTACAAAGTCTCGGGCGGCCTTCATGGAGTAGGCGTAAGCTGCGTGAACGCCCTCTCCACATACCTGCGTGCCGAAGTGCGCCGCCAGGGTAAGATATTCATGCAAGAATACTCGTGCGGCAAACCCACCAGCGAACTTCAGGTAATCGGCGAGACCGACGACCACGGCACCTCCGTCACATTCCGTCCCGATGACTCCATCTTCACAGTGACAGTCTACGACTACGACACGCTGGCCAACCGTCTGCGCGACCTGGCCTTTCTGAACGCCGGCATAACCCTGACACTGACAGACCGCCGCTCGCTTGATGAGAACGGCAACCCTCGTTCCGAGGTATTCTACTCAAAGACAGGGCTTGAAGAGTTCGTGCAGTATATCGACTCGAACAAGGAACCCCTGATTTCCGATGTAATACACCTTGACACCGAACGTCAGGGAATACCCGTGGAAGTGGCCCTGACCTACAACACCACTTTCAATGAAAACGTCTACTCCTTCGTAAACAACATCAACACCATCGAAGGGGGAACCCACCTCACAGGCTTCCGCCGAGGGCTCACCCAGACCCTCAAGAAATATGCCGAGGACAACAAACTCCTTGAAAAAGCAAAGGTAGAAATCGCCAGCGATGACTTCCGCGAGGGGCTTACTGCCGTGGTATCCGTCAAAGTGATGGAACCGCAGTTCGAGGGTCAGACAAAGACCAAGCTGGGCAACTCGGAAGTAATCGGCGCCGTACAACAGGCTGTGGCCGAGGCACTTCGCAACTACCTGGAGGAACATCCGAAGGAAGCTAAGACCATAGTTGAAAAGGTAGTCCTGGCCGCCCAGGCCCGACAGGCCGCCTACAACGCCCGCGTAAAGGTGCAGCGCAAGTCGCCCCTCTGCGGCGGAGGCCTCCCCGGCAAACTCGCCGACTGTTCGAGCCGCACCGCCGAAGAATGTGAGATATTCCTTGTCGAGGGAGACTCCGCAGGCGGAACAGCCAAATCCGGACGCGACCGCCGCTTCCAGGCCATCCTCCCTCTGCGAGGAAAAGTGCTGAACGTGGAAAAAGCCATGGACCACAAGGTATTCGACTCAGAGCAGATAACCAACATATTCCGCGCCCTGCGTGTCTCCATCGGCACAGAGAACGACCCCAAGGAGGCCAACCTGTCAAAGCTGGCATACCACAAGGTGATAATCATGACCGATGCCGATGTCGACGGCTCTCATATCGCCACCCTGCTGATGACCCTCTTCTTCCGCCGCATGCGCCCCATAATAGAACAGGGCTACCTCTACCTTGCCACACCGCCGCTGTACAAATGTTCGCGAGGCAAAGTAGAGGAATATTGCTGGACCGACCAGCAGCGCCAGGCTTTCGTTGACAAATACGGCCCGCAGACCAAAGTACAGCGTTACAAAGGTCTCGGCGAGATGAGCGACACAGAATTGCGCGACACCACCATGTCGCCCGAGCACCGCCTTCTGAAGCAGGTACAGATTTCAGATGCCGCCGAGGCCGACCGCATATTCTCCATGCTTATGGGGGAAGACGTAGCCCCGCGCCGCGACTTCATCGAAGCCAATGCCAACTACGCCAACATCGATGCCTGACCCGAGCCTCTAACAAACCGCGATTCCCAGACGTTATCAACTTAAAGAGGCGCCGTAACGCCCCGACAACTAACCACCTAAACAGAACATCACGTGGCTCGTCCAGCATCACCTACATCAGCAGCCTTCCTTAGGAAGCGGCTTGAAGAATATATATCACAGCAGAAAAACAATTCGTTCAACTACAGGCAGGTATCCCATGCCCTGGGTATAGACGGAGGCGCCCGCCAGAAACAGGTGGCCATGATGTTGGCCGAAATGGCTTTCGATGGCGACCTCATCGAGATAGCGCCCGGCGCCTTCAAGGCACCGCAGCGCACGAATTTCACCTCAGGCACATTCGTGCGCCGCTCCAACGGCAAGAACTCGGTAATCACCGATGAGGACAGCGAGGCCATATTCGTTGCCGAACGCAACTCCATGCATGCCCTTAACGGCGACCGGGTAAAGGTCAACGTAGCCGCACGGCGTCATGGCAAAGAGCCGGAGGCCGAGGTGGTGGAAATCATCGAACGGAAGCCACAGACATTTATCGGCACACTGGAGGTAGACAAAACCGTCTCCTTCCTGAAAACCGACTCGAAATTTCTCGGCTTCGACATATTCATCCCCAAGAACAAGCTCAAAGGGGGTGCCACCGGCGACAAAGCAGTGGTGCGCATCACCGAATGGCCCGAGGACTCCAAGAACCCTCGCGGAGAGGTGCTTGACATACTCGGCAAAAGCGGGGAGAACAACGCCGAAATCCACGCAATCCTGGCAGAGTTCGGCCTCCCGTACAAATATCCGCAGAACGTAGAGAAAGCCGCCGACAAAATCCAGGCCGGCATCACCCCCGAAGAGGTGGCTCTTCGCGAGGACTTCAGAGAGGTAACCACATTCACCATCGACCCCAAGGACGCCAAAGACTTCGATGACGCCCTCTCCATACGCCGCCTCCCTAACGGCAACTGGGAGGTGGGGGTACATATCGCCGATGTGACACATTACGTCACCCCCGGCTCCATCATCGACAAAGAGGCCCGCGAGCGCGCCACATCGGTGTATCTGGTAGACCGCGTGGTGCCGATGCTGCCCGAACACCTTTGCAACGGCATATGCTCCCTGCGTCCCAACGAGGAGAAGCTTGCCTTCTCCTGTATCTTCGAACTTGATGACAACGCCGAGGTAAAGGCATCGCGAATAGCCCGCACGGTAATCGAATCCGACCGCCGCTTCGCCTATGAGGAGGCACAGGAGATTATCGAAACCGGCAGCGGCGAACTCTCCGAAGAGATTCTGACACTCGACCGTCTGGCAAAACAACTCCGAGCAAAGCGCTTCGAGAACGGCTCTGTAGACTTCGACCGCGAGGAAGTGAGGTTCGATATTGATGAGACCGGCCACCCCGTGGGCGTCTACTTCAAAGAGTCGAAAGATGCCAACAAACTTATCGAAGAATTCATGCTGCTGGCCAACAAGACCGTGGCCAAGGCAATAGGAAAACCTGAAGGAAGAAAGAAAGCAAAAGCGTTCGTCTACCGCGTACACGACATGCCCGATGCCTCGCGCCTCCAGGACCTTGCCAATATAGCGGCAGCTTTCGGCTATAAGATAAAGTCGTCAGGCACCCCCTCGGCGGTAAACCGCTCCATCAACAAGATGTTGCAGGACATAAAGGGGAAAGGAGAGGAAAACTACCTCTCCGTGCTTGCCATACGCACCATGGCGAAAGCCATCTACACCACCGACAACATCGGCCACTACGGCCTCGGGTTCGACTACTACACCCACTTCACCTCTCCCATCCGCCGTTATCCCGACATGATGGTGCACAGGCTGTTGGAGCGTTACATGAAGGGTGGACGCTCGGTCGACCTCAAGAAGCTCGAAGAGGAGTGCAAGCACTCTTCCGACATGGAACAACTCGCCGCCAATGCCGAACGGGCTTCAATCAAATACAAACAAGTGGAATATATGGCCGACCATATATCTGAGGAATTCGACGGCATGATTTCCGGCGTCACCGAATGGGGCATCTACGTAGAGCTTGACGAGAACAAATGCGAAGGACTTGTGCCGATGCGCGACCTGGCCGACGACTACTACGACTTCGATGAGAAGACCCACTGCATACGCGGCCGCCGGCGCGGAAACGTCTACCGGCTCGGCGACAAGGTGCGCGTACGTGTGGCCAACGCAAACTTGGAGCGCAAACAGCTTGACTTCCTATTGGTCGAGCCCCGCATACGCCGCTCGGGAGAGGATGACCTCGGTGCGACTGTAACCGTGGCCCAGGCGTTGGCAAACACCGCCACGAAGAAAGCCGCCCGCGACAGCCGGTCGCGCAACTCTTCCAAACGGAGATCGACCTCGCAAAAAGGCGCACCGAAATCAAAGGCAGAGAAAGAGGCCCGTAGAACCCGGCGTGCAGAGGCCGCTGCAAAATCAAAGTCGAAGCAGAAACCGCGCACCGAGAAACGCGCCCGGCGCAAATAGCCCCACGGCTGATTTCCCGGCAAAAACAAATTAACACCAACGTAGAACCAATCACATACACATACCTATATGTCCTTGCAATGCGGTATCGTAGGTTTGCCGAACGTAGGCAAATCCACTCTTTTCAACTGCCTCTCCAACGCCAAGGCCCAGTCGGCCAACTTCCCGTTCTGCACAATCGAGCCGAACGTGGGAGTGATAACCGTTCCCGACGAACGCCTCAACAAACTTGTTGACATGTGCCAGCCCAAGTCGGTAGTACCCGCCACGGTTGAGATTGTCGACATAGCCGGCCTCGTGAAAGGAGCCAGCAAAGGGGAAGGGCTTGGAAACAAGTTCCTTGCCAACATCCGTGAGACAGATGCCATACTCCATGTGCTGCGCTGCTTCGATGACGATAACATAACCCATGTAGACGGTACGGTAGACCCCGTGCGCGACAAGGAAATCATCGACTATGAGCTCCAACTGAAAGACCTGGAGACCATCGAGGCACGTATCGCCAAGACACAGAAACAGGCACAGACCGGAGGTGACAAACAGGCAAAGGCCCAGCTTGAAGTGTATCTCAAATACAAGGACGCTCTCGACAAGGGGAAACCGGCCCGCTCCGTGGAACTGGAGACACCCGATGAGAAAAAGATAGGCCACGACCTGTTCCTGCTCACCAACAAACCGGTGCTGTATGTTTGCAATGTTGACGATGCATCAGCCGTAAACGGGAACAAATATGTGGAAGCCGTTGCCGAGGCCATAAAGGAAGAGGGAGCCGGCCTGCTGATAGTTGCCGCCCAGACCGAGAGCGAGATTGCCGAGCTCGACACCTACGAGGAGCGTCAGGAATTCCTACAGGAAATCGGGCTGGAGGAGTCGGGCGTATCGCGCCTGATACGCGCAGCATATTCACTCCTCAACCTCCAGACATTCTTCACCGCAGGTTCCGACGAATGTCGTGCATGGACCTTCATCCGTGGCTCGAAAGCACCGCAGTGCGCCGGGGTAATACATTCCGATTTTGAAAAGGGATTCATTCGTGCCGAGGTAATAAAATATGACGATTATGTGACCCTTGGAGGAGAGACCGCCGTACGCGAGGCTGGCCGCCTCGGCGTGGAGGGCAAAGAATACATCGTCCAGGACGGCGATATAATGCATTTCCGCTTCAACGTCTGAGCCACATCCACCGGCCAAACACCGCATTATACCATAATAAGGCGGAGCGTCAAAAAATAAATTTTGACGCTCCGCCTAATCTTTACAATGCTAACTTCAGAGTAGCCGGATGGTAGTGGCGCCGGACCTCCGGGACGGCAGGCCACCCGAAGAGG
>CAJUBM010000108.1 GCA_910584735.1 uncultured Muribaculaceae bacterium | reverse complement strand
GCAGCAGAATCAAAAATGCTAACATCCTCTCAAAAAAATAGTTGACTATTCTCCGACTCCGCCTCTTCTGGTGGCCTGCCGTCCCGGAGGTCCGGCGCCACTAACGAGTTACCTCAAAGGGTTAGCGGACGTAGACTTTGGTTACGCGGGAACCACGGCGGATTATAAGGATGCCGGAATAGGCCGAGGGATCGGCTATGCGGCGTCCGTCGATGGTGTAATATTCAGGCTCTACCTCGAAGTCAGTATCGGGGTTATAGAGGTCGCCGGGGAGGTCGTCAATCGAAGTAGGGGTCTTTATACCCTCTACCTTCATGTCCTTAATCTCCCAGGTTCCGGCTTCAGAGGTGGTGGAGGTATATCGGAAACCGATGCGAGACTTTTTCCCGGCACAGGCATCAAGCGAGGCCGTAACCCCCTTTACGAAAGTCCAGCTATCCCCCTCAGGCCATTCACTTATCGTAACAGGTTCGCGGTTACCACCATCAATCTGCATTACCACCGAAAGAACAGCCTCCGGATCCGCACAGAAGTTCACGGCGTGGTCAAACGTCATGCGGACCTCCTTATATTCGCGGAAATCGAATTCAGGCGTCCACAAGATAGCATCGGCAGCAAGATTCTTGCCGTCCTTACCACCGGTAAACGCAGTGCCTTTCCAGCCATATTTGGTATCGTTAACCCACACGGCATCTATCCCGTTCGGGCACGGCACAATATACTGAATGGTGAAGTCTGCACCGTCTCCCAACAGGGTGTTGGCAAATATAGTCTCCCATCCTTCGGGGTCAGGATCCGGATCGGGCAGGTCGCCGGAAGCAGAGGTGCTTTTTACCGTAGTCTTGGGATGGAATACTATGTTGGTAGAATCCCCCCAGATATATTCCATCAGATTAGGGAAGTCTACGAACGGGTTACGGTTCCCCTGGATGCCATGCACATCATCGTTGCGCTTTATCTCCAGAGCGTCCACCTTGTCCTGACGTGCCCATTCCAGATAGAGCGTGTAAGCCCACTCCTTAAGGGTAGGATATGTGCCCGGCTGCACCGTCACGGCGCACTCACCCGAATCCTTCCACGGAAGGTTCTGATATGCGGTGAATATATAGAAATAATCGCGGGCGAAGTCTCCTTTCCATTTGTCGGCCGGCTCCCACATATTATTTCCATCGAAGCCCTTGCCTACCTTGGTACATCCGTTGTCAGTACGTACCGTGGTGACAACGCCCATGGAATAATTGCTCTTGCTTGAGTTGATTTTCTGCTCACAGGGCATAAGCTCGAACAAGTCCTTGTAGGCATTGTTCTTAGTACCTCCCCACCAACTGTTGGCCACCGAGTGTTCGATATTCATGCCGCTGACCGAACTGCCACGCGAGCCGAAATAGCGCACATCGTTGCTATAACGGTCGATAACCTCGTTGTCCTCCGTACGGTCGGTGACATAGAATCCCCACCATGTGGAATTATTGCCAGAGCCATAGGAAAGCATCTTAACATTGTTGGCAACAATCTCGTGTACAGCGTTCTTTAGCTCGCGTCCTTTCAGTCCGTCAAGACTTTTATAATATTCCAACGGAATATCGGCCTGCACCGCATAGGCGGCGAAAAGCCCTGCGGCCACGAAAGCCGCACTGCGTAAAATTTTATTCATGATATTATCGGGTCTATTATTTGTCTATTTTATCAGTCGAAAACATCCTCAATCGAAGACTCCTCGGCAGCCGGTTCCTCAGAGTAATATGAGTTGCCGAACTCCGAATCGCACACTTCCGAGAAATCCACGCCAAATTTCGCATCCTGACTGTAAGGGAGCGACTTATCGGCATATACCTTCTTCATGAAGTAACCGTAGATAGGCAGCGCGGCAGCGGCACCCTGTCCATAGGCCATCGAGCCGAAATGGATGAAGCGTTCCTCGCCCCCTACCCATACGCCGGCCACAAGTTCCGGCGTAAAGCCCATGAACCAGGCATCGGAGTTGGAGTTGGTTGTACCTGTCTTACCACCCATCTCGGCAGAGATATTATAGGGTGCGCCACGCAGACGGCTACCCGTACCGGAATTAACCACATTAATAAGCATCGACAAAATCTTTGCATATGCCTTTTCGGAAATCACCTCGGTATGGGCTGCCGAGAATTCGGAAATCACATTGCCGTTGGCATCGCATATCGAAGTGACGTAGAGCGGTTCAGAGCGCATACCGTTGTTGGAATATGCCGAATAGGCGCCGACCATCTCGCGAACCGACACATCGCATGAGCCGAGACAGATAGACATCACCGGATCCAGATGGTTAGTTATACCGAAATTGTGCATGTTGCGCACAAGCGTGGCGGGAGACAGCTGCTCCATCAGACGGGCAGAAATCCAGTTGTTGGAGTAGGTCAAGGCCCAGCGCAAATCCACCATCTCGCCGATTCGTCCGTGTCCCGAGTTACGCGGCATCCACGTGCGTCCGCTCTCATCGGTAATCACCGGCTGGGCGTTCAACATATGGTCGCAGGGGGTGAATCCCTCCTCCATAGCGTAGGTATAAAGGAACGGCTTTATGGTAGAACCAATCTGGCGGCGCCCTGTCGATACCATATCATATTGGAAGAAGCCGAAGTCGGGACCTCCTACATAAGCTTTGACATGGCCGTTACGGGCATCCATGGACATAAATCCGCAACGAAGGAAATGCTTTGTGTAAAGCAGGGAATCCCTTGGCGTCATCACCGTGTCTACAGGACCGTTATAGGAAAACACCGTCATCTCCCGTTTCTTATTGAACTCACGGCGGATTTCATCGTCAGAGAAGCCCCCTTGGTGCATGGCCCTCCACCGTTCGCTCTGACGTATGGCATGGTCGATGAGGCTCTGCTGGGTAGCGCGCCCGAGTTCGTCGCGGTTTGAGGTATATGGCGCGTTGGGCTGTCCGCGTTTCTCGCGGAAGAACTGCGTCTGGAGATAGGTCATCTGACGGCGCACAGCCTCCTCGGCATAATCCTGCATACGCGAATCGATTGTTGTATGTATCTTCAAGCCATCGGCATAGAGATCATACTTAGTACCGTCCGGCTTAGGGTTCTTCTCAATCCATCCGAACAGCGGATTCGTCTCCCAGGCAATGGAGTCATCCACATATTTCTGTTTTTCCCAGCCGCGATACTCCGACCGTACAGGTTTCTTGGCAGTGAGCACACGGCGCAGTTCCTCGCGGAAATATGGAGCCATGCCATCCTTATGGTCGACACGCCGGAAGTTCAGCACCAGAGGAAGCTGCTTCAGCGAATCAGCCTCGGCACGGGTCAGATACCCTTTCTTCACCATCTGGTCGAACACCGTGTTGCGGCGCTGGCGCGTACGCTCGTTATGGCGAACCGGGTTATAGTATGCCGGATTCTTCACCATACCCACCAACGTGGCAGCCTCCTGTATATTAAGATCCTTAGGCTCTTTTCCAAAATAAACGAATGCCGCCGACTTTATCCCCACCGCATTATAAAGGAAGTCGAACTGGTTGAGATACATCTTCAATATCTCGTCCTTGGAATAATAGCGTTCGAGCTTCACTGCAATCATCCACTCTATAGGTTTCTGCAGAGCGCGGTCAAGCAGGCCCGTGCTGCGTGGGGAATAAAGCTGTTTGGCAAGCTGCTGCGTTATCGTGGAGCCGCCGCCGGCATTTTTCTGCTGGAGAATCAGGGTCTTCACGAACACACGCATAAACGCGCGCATATCGATGCCTGAATGGTCTACGAACCGGGCATCCTCCGTGGCTATAAGGGCATCTACAACATGCTGCGAAATCTCGGAATAGTCGGCATACACACGGTTGCCTGAATTGCGGTAGTACCGCCCCATCTCCTCGCCGTCAGCCGAATATATCACCGTGGCGAACTTATCGTTAGGATTTTGCAACTCCTCGATGGGAGGCATATAGCCTATCCACCCGTTATATATACATATAAACAGGAGGAAAACCACCAGCACACCAAGGCCGAATATCTTCCACATCCACCCTACTATGCGGCGGTTGCGGGTTGTACGCGAATCGCGCTCAGAATCAGTATAGTCCATGCTCTTTCAAGCAGAATTCCCGGAATTTAGAATTTAAGTCAAGGCATATCCGGCATATATCATTGCCGCCGAAGGCAAAGCCGCCGAAAAGCCGTTCAAATCGCAAAGTTAAGCATTTTTGATGATAAAACCACCCCTATAAGCCGCGCCGAATCCTATATTTTTGTAATTTTGTGACTGACAATAATCCACATCAATTTATTTAAACGATATCAGGAGGGACATGAGGACTACCACACCACCGCCCGTCAGGACAACGGCGTTTTCACTGATGCAGGCCGTAAAAAGACGGTTCTTTGCCATGCGTAACGGCGACCTGGCCGCACAGATGGCCGCCGGAGGAATAGTACACAAAATAAATTTCGGGCTTAACCTGCCGCAGATCAAGGAAATCGCAGAAGCGGCATTGGCAGGCACACTCCCCGACAACCCGCATCTGCCAACCTCGGAAGAGCGCCGCGAACTCGCACATCATCTTTGGGAGAACCGCACCACGCGCGAAAGCCGTCTGATAGCGCCCATGCTTATGAACGCTGAAGAAATCTCTGCCGAGGTGGCCGCCGAAATGTTGGCCGACTGCGCCACGACGGAAGAGGCCGACATTCTCTGCCACCGTCTGCTGCGCCTACATACCGACGCGATGCCGATTGCAGCCTCCACATATGCCGCCGCAACCTCCGACATGCAGCGCTATGCCTCCCTGCGCCTGATGATGAACCTACTGTCAGCCGGCAAAGGGGATATGCCGAAGATAAGACAGGCCGCAGAAAAGGAGCTTGGCCATCTCTCTATTGTGACCCGGCGCCTGGCCCGGCAGATTATCGAGGAAGCGGATTTCCTTACCGAACCATAAGGCCGCAGTTCAATTCTTTTGGAGCCATGTGAGCCTCAATACCGAGCGCGTGTGGTCTGTAACCGGGAAATGGCGGGATGCCCGAAGCCCCGGAATCCATAGAATCGTATCCTCCGCCCCATCTTCTCCACGCGGCAGCGCCAGAACCCTCACCAACTTTTTATCGGAGGCGGAAAGTTTGGCATCACGGAATATATCGCTCAGCAGACGGCTCCCTTTCATCCCGAAAGGAGAAAGGCGGTCACCTCGGCGCGGCGGTCTTATAACCAGGTCGTGTTGTGCCACGGCATCGGCGTCAAACCATGCCTCATAGGGATTCCGGGAAGGTGAGAATTTGTCACGCGGCAATAATTCAACCGACATAATGCCGGCGAATGTATCAGGTGTAGCAAGCCGGATATGAACCTCCACCATCTCATCCGTCTCCTCCACCGGCAGCAAGAATCCACGGTCAAGTAAAAAACTCTGTCCTCCCGCATTAAAGAATTTGCCGGAACATCCCTCCTTGCAGCTACGCGCCACCTCCGCTGCCAACGATGCGGAGAAGCCGACATGCCTCTTTCTCATCATCCTGAAAAGCATATGTGGTGCGCATGCCCCGAAGTCTGCCAGCATCTCTGCCACGGCCACTCCGCCATCAGACCGCATATAATTCCCAATCTCCCGGTCAACCAGACTCTCCAGCAACATCAGGTCATCAAGCAGATATCCCTGGGAACGCGCTATAGCCCCGGCGGCACCAGCGAAATGCTCCTCCAGTACAGGAATCACGCGATTGCGCAGACGGTTTCGCCGGAAATCATCCGACATATTCGTGGAATCTGTCACAAACCCGAGACCACGCCTTTCAAGGTAGGCCTCAATCTCGGGGCGCGTACACCCCAACAGGGGACGTATGTACAGCCCGCGCCGAAAACGCATCCCGGCAACGCCGTCAAGCCCGCTTCCTCGAAGCAGATTAAGGAAGAATGTCTCCACGTTATCCTCCATGTGGTGGGCCACAGCCACATAACACAGCCCGTGGAGAGAAGCCATCTCTTCAAACCATTCGTAACGCAAGGAACGGCAGGCCATCTCCACCGACTCTCCACGCTCCGACATACGGGCCTCCACATCGAAACGTACCGTGCGGAGAGTACATCGCAAAGCCGCGCACAGACTGCGCACAAACGCCTCGTCGCGCTCGCTCTCCTGCCCGCGAAGCTGGAAATTGCAGTGGAGCGCCTCACACTCAAATCCAAGCTCCACCAACACGGCCAGCAGGGCAACAGAGTCCGCCCCGCCGCTTAACGCCACACCGATACGCATCGGAGGATATTTTACATCCTCCGGGAGTGCCCGCAGCACCTTTTCTTTGAAAGACCGCCCCTCCCGGCTCACGGATTAAGTTGGTTGGGGTCAAAGAAATCCATTATCTGCCGTGAATGTTCCAACAGCAGCGCTCCGGGCCCGTCGGGATCTTCCTGGGCGGAAGCCTCATAGGCCGATATAGCCCCGGCTCTGTCACCGAGTTTCCACAACAACTTACCCTTCTCGGCCAAAGCCGCAGCCAAAGGAGCCTCGGCATTGGAATCGCGGTTCTCAGCCATCTTCAGGGAATCAATCAGGGGCTGCAATTTTTCCAGAGCGGCTTGTGGGGAATTACCCTCCACTATTTGTTTAATATTTTGAAGTATATCCATATTTTTGTACTTTTGGTGTCACAAATATAACAATTCCCGAATGAATATGAACCGAATCCTCCCGATTTTTTCCATAATAATCGCCCTGGTTACGTTCAGTGGCTTCGCACAGGATCCTACCGCTACCCATTATACCCCGGAACAGTGTGCCGGCACACACATCCCCTATCCGTCACCGGAAAGCCTACAGGCTCTCCCCGACTCACTTACGGCGGTGTTCATAAACCATGTAGGACGCCATGGAGCCCGCTTCCCGTCTTCCCCGGCAAACACACGCAACCTGCTAAAGGCGCTCCACAGGGCTGATTCGGCCAAAACCATAACTCCGGCAGGGCGCGAACTTATGAAACTCGCCGAATATGTCGACGAGAAGGCCCGCAACCGCTGGGGAGCCCTCGACTCGCTGGGCATGGCCGAACAGCGCGGCATAGCCTCGCGTATGTTCCGCGCCTACCCAAATCTCTTCCGCGACGGCAATGTGTCGGCCATAAGTTCATATGCCCCACGGTGCGTTATGTCTATGTATGAGTTCACCCACCAGCTTGACCGGCTGAACAACAACGTGGAAATCATCACCTCCTCAGGGCGTCAGAACTCACAACTTATGAGACCGTTCGACCTCGACACCGAGTATAAGGAATGGCGCGACTCCAGGCAGTGGGAGGAACCTTACCACATGCTCTTCGAGACCACCGTGCCTACAGCCCCGGCGCGTAAGATTGTAGGCGACCTCGTGAAAACATCCGAGGAAGCCCGCGAACTGTCAATGACGCTTTACAACTTCCTGTCGTGCCTCCCCGCAATGGGCATGCGCTCGGAATTTTCAAAATATCTGACAGACAGCGAGGTGAATGCCCTGTGGTCGCTGGCCAACCTGCGTTCATATCTGCGCTACAGCGCCAACACCCTGTCAACCCTTCCCGCCGACATCGCATCCGCACTGCTGGTAAACCTCATTACCACCACCAATGCCGCCGTACTCGGCCAAAGCCCCCAGACAGTGATGCTCCGCTTCGGACATGCCGAAACCATGATGCCTCTTCTGTCGCTTATGCGTCTGCGTGGATGCTACTACATGACCAACTATTTCGACACCACGGCCCTCCACTGGCGCGACTTCGACATCGTGCCTATGGCCGCCAACCTACAGATGGTGCTACTACGCTCCACCAAAGGGAATTTCTACGTCCGTTTCGACCTAAACGAACATCCAATCCCCCTGCTGCCGAATTCCGATACCATATACCTTCCGTGGTCAACGGCCCGCGAATATCTCAACCGCTGCCTTCCCCTCCACCTCCAGCCGTAACCAAAGAAACAATGGCCAAGCTTTTCGACAAAGACCAATCAGTAATAGCCCGTCATATATCTAATGTATTCAAGGAGGAAGAACTTGAAAAAGATAGTAATATGCAAATTTTGCATAATACTATCTCGAAGTTCAAACCAACAAAGGTTTATAGCCTTGATGTGATTATCTCTGTCGGTTATCGTGTCAAATCTAAGCGAGGCACCCAATTCCGCATTTGGGCTAACAAGGTGTTGAAACAATATCTTCTCAACGGCTATGCCATAAATGAGAAGGTTGCGGCACAGAAATATGATGAATTGAGCCAATTGGTAAATGAAGATGGCACCAAACGCATAGCCGACAATACACTTGTCGCCCTGACCCTTATGATTGCCGAAAGCCGCACAGAGGAAAAAGACACAATGGTCAAAGTCGTTGTTAACCTAATCAATAAGAACAACTAACCCTTACACATTAAATGATGGCTTCTCAGAATGAGTAGGAGAGGCCGACCGCAGGGATGAGGGCGTGTACCTTGTATTTGGCGGTGAATTCGCCGGTTGATGGTAGTTCGCTGAACGAGGCCCCTTGATAGGCAGGCATACCGAGCGATGAAAGCACACCGTTGAACGCGGCTACCCCGGCATTATACTGTGCCAGACCGGCATTAAACTTGTCAGCAAGGAAATCATCATATTGTCCTGTGCCCTTTTCGGTTCCCATTCCCTGCACATACATGAATGCAAAGTCTATTGACAGATTTTTCAACGGGCGGAACGACAGGCCTAACGAAGGCTCCACTCGTGTCATGCCAGGGGTCTCGGGGTTGTAATAATCCTTGTTGCATGGGGTAAGGTCAAGCATAAGGCCGGCCCGGAGGTCAAGACGGTCAGTCATAGCATACTGACCTCCCAGATGGAAAGTCCACGCGTTCTTGTAATCTTTCTTTATATGCTGGTCGAAGTCGGGAAGCTGGTCGAAAGTAAAGTCAAGATACTTATAGGTACCCCATCCATTAAGCTGCGCGTCAAATGCCAGCAACAGCCTGTCAACAGGCTTATAGCTTACTCCGAAAGTAAAGACATACGGAGCCGGCATTGAGGCATCGAAATTCGTATAATTAAGGTTATCAAGAGTTTCACCAAGAATCGTACGAGCCTGGTCATCGGCATAGCTTACCGAGGCGTCTCCCGCCTTTACATGCATGTTCATCTTTGAACGGAATGAGGCGCCCACCGTGACCTGCGGCGTGATATCCCACATAGCTCCGACATTCACGCCCAGGGCAAGTTCAGAATCTCCCGTAAGATTTACCGATGCCGGGGGCATATTCCCATATTTCACAACCGGGGGCTGCGGCTCTGTACCTTGGAAAGGTTGCCCGGTTACAGCGGCCTGGAGTTTGGCTATGTTATACTGCAAAAGCGCGGCCTGGTACTGGAGTTCCATTGTCTTATCCATCGATGCAGCAGAGACCAGTCCCTTGTTTAGGTTCACATTACCCCATGAAATCATCATACCGGCACCTACGGAGAGATTCGGAAGTATGCGCCAGGAGAAAGTAGGCTGCACGGTGTAAACTTTCAGATCAACCGACTGGTTAAGCACCGCCCCGGGCCATGACCGCCCCCAGTTTATAGTTGACCCGTAGGGTGTATAGAAAGCTACCCCGGCATAAAGGTTGTCATAGATACGGAAAGATGCCGACACATTCAAAGGAGTACCAACCTTACTCGAGGTCTCATATTCAGAGCCATCGGGCAACGTTGCCGTGCCGGACGATTTTACAGCCGCTACAGCTGCCGAGATTTCCAATGTCTTTTCCGAGAAAGAGACCCCGGCCGGATTGAATATCTGGCTTTCGGCACCAAGTTTCATAGCAACTCCGACATGTCCCATACCGGTCTGTTTGGCACTGAATGTGTTAATCTGATATCCCTCGGCCCAGGCCGTAAGGACTGCTGCTGCCGTCACGGCAGTGCAAAGTAATTTTTTCATAACCTTAGAAATCGTATAAAAAAGGCAGCCGTATTACTGTCCCGCCTTAAATTTTCGCCAAAATTACCAATTATTTCCCAAATAGCAAAACAGGGCGGTGTGTCAAAATTCATTTTTTTGACACAC
>CAJUBM010000107.1 GCA_910584735.1 uncultured Muribaculaceae bacterium | reverse complement strand
GGCGGTAGATGCCGCTTAGCCTATGAATTATTTTTTTAACGAACTATTGTTATTTTATTGTCAATTTGTATTATCTTTGCGGAGAAGTTATGTCTACATACCCTTCTCCCGACCCTTAGCCTCCGGGAAATCGGCTTGGAAACATACTGCGCTTTTAAATACTTCTTAACTGTTTTTTACTGAAATTCTTTTTACTGTCAAATAGTTAATGGCCTGCTAACCCTTGTGTAAAGCTTCCTTGGCGACATGGATTAGAGCCTCCTGTTTCGGCAGCATCAGATGAAGAAGAGCGGACGGTTTGCAACGAGATTCCTCTGAGGAATCTCCACAGCGTATCAGCTCTGCCGTCCCGCCAGAGCGAATTTATTATTTATGTCTTATTAATATTAGTGTATGAAAAAGCTGTTTCTATTGCTGACGACAGTGCTGCTGACGGCGGTCTGTGCCATCGCACAGAACCGCACCATCCACGGTACGGTCGTTGAAGCCGGCAACGACGAGCCCATCATTGGCGCCACAGTCATGCCGATTGGCGGTGGACAGGGTACCGCCACCGACATTGACGGTAATTTTACCCTTTCCATTCCTTCCAACGTAAGCAAGCTCAAGGTTACAATCGTGGGCTACAAACCCCAGACCGTTGCCATCTCTGACAATATGAAGGTTGAGATGGAGAGCGCGGATGTAGAGATGGACGAGGTTATCGTCGTCGCTTACGGTACTGCCAAAAAGTCGGCTTACACGGGTTCTGCCTCTGTTGTGAAGGCCGATGAAATCGAAGGACGCCTCGTTACCGATGCCGTTACCGCCCTTGCCGGTAGTGTTTCCGGTGTGCAGGTGCTTCAGACCAACGGCCAGCCGGGTTCCGCGCCTACAGTGCGTATCCGTGGTATCGGTTCTATCAACGGTTCCGCCTCCCCTCTTTATGTGGTTGACGGTATGCCGTTCGATGGTGACATCGCTACTCTGAACACGATGGATATAGAATCGATGACAGTCCTCAAGGACGCCGCCGCTGCCGCTCTTTACGGTGCGCGTGGTGCCAACGGTGTAATCCTTATCACCACCAAGCGCGGTGGCGAAGGCGATGCTGTCATCTCTCTTGACGCCCGCTGGGGTTCCAACTCACGTCAGATCGGAGGCTACCATACTATAAAGGATCCGGCCATGTACACCGAGATGGCTTACCAGTCGCTCCGCAACGGCTACCTCTACCACCAGAAAGGTTACGATGCGCATATGGCACACAACGCAGCCAACAGCGACCTCTACACCGCTTTCGGTAAGGGATACCAGATCTATACCCTCCCTGCAGGCCAGCAGATGGTCGGCACTAACGGCAAGCTCAATCCTGCTGCCAGACTCGGTTATAGCAACGGCGTTAACTACGTAACTCCCGATGACTGGGCGGAAGAGACTCTCTGCCACGGCCTCCGTCAGGAATACAACCTTTCAATCAAGGGTGGTTCCGAACGATTCAACTTCTACGGTTCTGTAGGCTATCTCGGCAATGAAGGTATTATCAAGAACTCTAACTACGACCGTCTGTCGGCTCGTGTGGCTGCCGAGTACCAGGCTAAGAAATGGCTCAAACTGGGTACTTCTATCGCTTACAACCATGTGTCGATGAACTCTCCCGATGGACAGGAAGACGGCGACCAGTCTACTGCAAATGCGTTCTACTATATCGACAACATCGCTCCTATCTATCCTATCTTCGTCCGCGACGCAGATGGTAAGATTGAGATGGACCGCACTACAGGACATCCCATCTATGACTACGGTGACGGCCGTAACTTCAAGAACTCCGACCGTAACTACATGGGCGGTGGTAACCCTGCCTCCACTATCATCTATGATAAGAACGAGCTTCTCATGGACGTGCTGGATGCCAAATGGTATGCCGTTATCAACCCCATCGAGAACCTGAACATCACAGGTACTGTAGGTTACTTCCTTGACAATACCCGTAACCACCAGCTTCTCTCAAAGTACTACGGTTCGTCTATAGTTGTTGACCGTGGTGGTGCTGCTGCACAGAGCTTCTCTCGTCTGCGTGGTCTCAATCTCCAGGCTCTTGCCACATACCGCCGCACTTTCGGCAACCACCATGGCGACATCATGATTGGTGCCGAGAGCTACGAACGTAACTCCGAGTCAGTTTCAGCTATGGGTTACACCCTCTATGATCCCAACAACTGGTCTGTAAACAATACCCTTAACAACGACCAGCGCACAGGTTCTGGTGCTTCATCGGGCTATGCTACTCGCGGTTTCTTCGGACGTCTGAACTACGACTACGATTCGCGTTACTTCGCCAGCGTGTCGTTCCGTCGCGACGGTTCCTCACGTTTCGCTCCCAAGCACCGCTGGGGTAACTTCTTCTCAGTGTCTGCAGCATGGGACATCAAGAAAGAAGACTTCATGCGTCCGTACACATGGCTTGACCTTCTGAAACTTAAGGCATCGTTCGGCCAGCAGGGTAACGACAACCTCTATCCCGGTCTTACCTATGATTACTATTATACGGACATATACGGAATCTCCGGCTCTGACGCATGGTCTGACGGTAACCTTCTCCAGAAAGGTAATCCCGACCTGACATGGGAGACCTCAAACGCCTTCAACGTAGGTGTTGACTTCAGCTTCCTTTCCGGACGTATCGACGGTACCGTTGAGTACTACCTGCGCCAAACAAAGGACATGCTTTACAATAAGCCCGTTGCTCCTTCTAACGGTTTCTCCTCTATTCCTATGAACGTAGGTTCGATGCGTAACTCAGGTATCGAATTCGAAATCAATGCACGTCCTATCGTTACCCGCGACATCACATGGGAAATCAACCTCAACGGTACATGGAATAAGAACAAGATTGTCGAACTACATCCCGACCTGGGTGGCGAGATGATCTCCGGTATCCGTATCATCAAGGAAGGTTCGTCTCTCTACAACTATTATATGGTACAGTACGGTGGTGTGAACAAGGAAAATGGTGCACCGATGTTCTGGGCTCGTGAAGTCCTCAACGCCGAAGAAGTAGAGGCTAATCCCGATGTTAAGCCCATCTACGGCAAAGAATATCTTACCGAGAACTTTGACGCCGCTTCCGATACCAACCTTAAAGAGACAGGTAACGTTCTTCCGACATTCTATGGCGGTTTCGGAACATCTCTCCAAGCTTATGGCTTCGATGTTAGTGTTCAGTTCGCCTTCCAGCTCGGCGGCCGTACCTACGACCAGGCTTACATGAAGCTTATGCACACAGGTTCCGCCTCCGACCTCGGTACGAACTGGCACCAGGATGCTCTTGATGCCTGGACTCCCGAGAACGTCAACGGCAAATATCCGAAACTTGACTCACAGGCCACATACAGCATCGGCTCACAGGATACAGACTTCGGTCTCGTAAGCTCTGACTACCTGTCGCTCAACAATGTGACCGTAGGTTATACCTTCCCCTCGAAGTGGATGAAGAAACTGGGTCTGCAGAGCCTCCGTGTATATGCTGCCGGTGACAACATCGCTATCGTTACCGCACGTCGCGGTCTTGACCCCCGCCGTGGTTTCGCCGCTGCCTCTACCGGCGGTTACTCCGCAATCCGCAACATTTCCGGCGGTCTGAAGGTTGTTTTCTAACCATTTAACCTCCAAGAACTTTCTAAAATGAAATATACAAAAATATTTTTAGCCGCCGCATGCTCCGGAGTGCTCTTCAGCGCATGTAACGACCTGGATCAGGAACCGATGAGCAATGTCGTGACCCAGATTCAGAAAGAACAGGTCGTGCTTGACGACCCCGAGATGGTGTCAGCGTCGGTAAACGCCCTCCCCGACATGGTGAAGGCATATATGAATACATTTGGCACCCACCAGGACTATGGCTGGCCTTCGATGATGCTTATGCTTGATTCACGTGGCCAGGATATGCCTTCAATTCTCGGTGGCTACCAGTGGTACACTGCCGCTCTTGAATACTCAGATTTCGGCGGTCGTTACTATGACAACCTTTATTACTGGTACACCAATTACAATCTGATCCGTTCGGCCAACGCTGTTGCCAGCGTTATCCCTGAAGATACGGAGGATGCCGAGAGTATGTACTTCCGTGCCCAGGCTCTCTGCTACCGTGCGTGGGGCTACTTCAACCTGACCCAGATGTATGCCTGGACTTATGCCAAGAACCCCAATGACCTGTCTGTTCCTCTGGTGCTTGACACCAACATGAACGAGACAGCTTCGCAGGGTTGCCCCCGTGCTACCGTGGCTGAGGTTTATGAGCAGGTTTTCTCCGATTTGAATAACGGTATCGACCTTCTCAAAAAGGCTGAAGAAGCCGGTGTTACACGTAAGACCATGGCTGCTTCCGCCAATATCGAGAAGACTTACTTCAACCTGACGGCAGCCTATGCCATGCGTGCCCGCGCCCACTTGTTCCACACCGACTATGAGGAGTGTGCGAACGACTGCCAGCAGGCCCTTACTCTTGCCGGAAAGGAAGCTCTGTCACCCTACACTCGTGACGAACTGGCTACTCCCCGTTTCGTGAACATTAACGACCATGCGTGGATTCTCGGTGTTTACTATGATCCCTCTTCTACCGCAGGACGCTCTATCGCTTCGTTTGCCTCGTTCATGAGCGCATGGAACTCCGGCTATGCTTCGAATGGTTTCTATCGTTGCATCAACAAGTCTCTGTATGCCAAGATTGGTGGTTCTGATGCCCGTAAGGGATGGTGGCTCAACGAGGTAGGTACTGTGCCTTCCACTCTGCCTCCCGCCTACGCTTCAGCCATCTCGGCTGCCAAGATTCCTTACACACCTTTCACTCAGATTAAGTTCGGTGCTTTCGAGGATGATCCTACTACAACATCCTATGCTACCGACGTACCTCTGATGCGTGTTGAGGAACTGTATCTTATGCTTGCCGAGGCACAGGGATTCACCAGCCCTGCTACCGGTGCGCAGACCCTGACAGACTTTATCAAGGAGTATCGCGACCCCAACTTCTCCTTTACTGCCGCATCGTTCGAAGCTCTCCGCGAGGAGGTGTGGATCCAGCGCCGTATCGAGCTTTGGGGCGAAGGCTTCTCTTTCTGGGACATAATGCGTCTTCAGAAGCCTATCGACCGTGTGGGTGGTGGTTATCTGCCTGAACTGGTATTTAATATCTCGCCTGATAACACAGTCCTCCTGTTTGATATTCCCCAGTCGGAGACTCAGCGCAATCCGCAGATTGTAAATCCTTCGCGTGGTTCCGAAATTCCTACCCCTGTAGAGGATAAACTGTAATAAACCTTACCAAGGCTTTCAGCCGCCCCTGCTTCAATGCAGGGGCGGGGAAGGCTGGAAAACCAGACTTCTATCAGGTTCCGACCTTTACAAAAAATAAAAACGATACAGATTATGAAATTATATAAATTCATGCTGGGTTTCGGAGGTGTTATGGCGTTGGCTCTTACTTCCTGCCATGAAGATCCCGAGTATGTCCCCGCAGAGGCTGTTGTTACCCCCCCGGCATATTTCAATATGTCGGACGAGACGGCTATCGACCTGGAGGAAACCTCCACAGACTTCGTGGTGCATGTTTATCGTGCCGATGCCAACGGCGTGGTAACTGCTCCCGTTACCGCAACCGTTACCGCACCTGACGGCGTTGACGCCAATATCTTCACAATTCCTACTTCCGTGGAATTTGCCGACGGTGTGACTACCGCTGATATAAAGGTGACTTTCAATATGGACGACATTGTTCCTATGAAAGACTATATCTTCGACTTCAAGGTTGACGGTGAAAGCACCCCTTATTTCCTTACACAGGTTAAATATGATGTAAGCTATGTGCCCTGGGAAACTGTTGTGTCCGAGACAGGCAATACACTTTCAAGACTTGATATTGACGCTATCCTTACCCGTCCTTGGTTTGTAGAGGTAGAGGTTCAGAAGCATCCCGGCCATGACGGTCTTTTCCGTGTGCGCCATCCGTTCTATGGCGCTCCCGAGGTAGAGGGTACCGCACAGATTTATCCCGAAGAGGATCCCCTGTGGCTCTATATCAACGCTGATAACCCTCGTAGCGTTTATTTCTCGGATTCAAAAGGCAAACCCTCTATTTATTATCACACCGGTTGGAATATATATGTGGATGACTATCCCGACAACGGCGGTGAGGTTGTGATTGTATGCCCCTATAGCGCTTATCTTAGCGAGACCAATATCATCTATGATGGTGCAAATGGCGGATACGACTATAAGCAGTTCGATGGCGATGCAGGTACAGAGACCAATCATGTAATAAGCTTCGGCGATAAATTGGCATGGTTGATGCCCGGGCGTATCAAGCAGGATCCCGATGCAAACTATCTGTTGATATGGAATGACTTCAAACTCACACTTGCTGATGCTGAAGTTCCAGCTGAATGGGAGGTATTGGGTATGGCAACATATCAGGACGGTTTCCTTAGCAATGCTTTCGATACGCCGGTTGATGAATACCAGGTTACCGTAGAACAGAAGATTGCAGAACCTACCAAATATCGTCTGTTGAATCCTTATTTGGCAAGCGGTGGCTTCCCTTATCCTACAATTGATGACGGAGAGTACAATCTCGTCTTCGACTGCAAGGACCCGAATATGGTGCTGATGGAAGTTCAGGATCTCGGATATGTCGACAACGGCCAGAACTATATGGGTTGTAATGCCGGCGCTTGGTATTTCTACGGATATGCCGAAGGATCACAGCCTATGACTGCCGATCAGATTAAGGCACAGGGGCTGAATGATAAACTTGAAAATAACGTTATAACACTGGCGCATCCCATTGTGATTGCCGGCGGGAAAGGCCAGTTCCTTTGGGAGAAGCCTAACTTCACTCCCGGTAAGATTGTGCTTCCCGAGCCTTCAGAAGCTAAGAACTTCGTTACAAAGACAAACAAGAAGCCTACTCTCAACAGTGGCCGTCTGCGTCTGCGCAACGACTTCCCGTTGCACCGCGTTGCCAACGTAGGTCGTTACCATCAAGCTAAATAAAAGAAGCTGAATAAAGATTCTTACCGAAAAGCTTATTTAAAGCTTAGGTAAGTAGAGATAAGGCTCTGTGTCTGAATCCGGACACAGAGCCTTTCTCTTATAGAAGCAGGACGATAATGCAAAATGTCTGAGCTATCCTTTCTATGTTATATAATATTCGTTATAAAGGTTACTTCATAGTGGCGCCGGACCTCCGGGAGGCCCACCCGAATAGGCGGAGCGGAACAACGTAAGCTCTTCTTTGCAGAGGAGTTAGCATTTCTAATTCGGCTGAGCCTTTTCGGGTGGCCTGCCGTCCCGGAGGTCCGGCGCCACTACCATTCGGTCACGCTAAAGCTACTACGCTTTGGTGAGAAAAGCGTGTAACTTGATTTTGGCATTTACCACGGGTAATAAATCAGTGGAGCCGGGGGGATTTGCAGTTAGTATGAAAGAGATCGTATGACACAAAAAGAAGGCGTTATGTCGGTGAGACATAACGCCTTATGCGGTTGTTTAAGTCTTAAGCTGTAGGCTTAGATTACTTAACGCTGTCAGCGGGAACTTCTGCAGTTTCAGCAACGGCGGCTTCAACTACGGTGCTGTCGTTAACCTGCTCAACTACGCCTTCTTCAACGGTAGCTTCAACATTGGTGGTGTCAGCAGCAACAGCTTCTTCAGCGTTTTCAGCCTTGTTACCGCAGGAGATCATTGAAAGACCTGCGAGTACAGCGAAAGATAAAAATAACTTTTTCATTTTCGTGTGTAGATTAAATAATAAAACAATTTTTTGTGCTTCAAAAACATTGCAAAGGTACGGCTTTTTTTTGTCCCGCCAAATTTTTTAACCAATTTTTGATATTTTTTTACCCCGTCCAGTTAAACCTTATTCGCAATAGTGTGTCTGAGGGCATTTTATGCACGGTGGACGAAGTGCATACTAAGTGGCAGATGGTGATGGCGGTACGAGGAACGCGCCGAGTTCCCAAAGGAGGTAGAGGGGGATGAATACGGCGAACAACGAGAAGGGGTCTCCCGTGGGGGTGATGAATGCTGCCGCTATAAGGAGTGCCACGATGGCATGTCGGCGGTATTTTGAGAAGAAACGGCGTGTGAGCAGTCCCATGTTGCCCAATAACCATGCTAAAAGTGGTAGTTCAAAGACTATGCCCATCAGCAGGGTTATGGTCATGAAGTTGTCTATGTAGGAGTCAAGTGTCAGGGTGTTCCTGATTGTCTCCGAAAGGGTGTAGTCAGCCAAAAAGCGGAGCGCTATGGGGAACACCATGAAATATCCGGCTGCCACGCCGAGGTAGAACATGCTGTTGGCGAACAGGAAGGCGCGGCGCGCGTTGCGGCGCTCGCGCGGATAGAGGCCGGGACTGACGAAGCTCCATAGCTGGTAGATAAGGATGGGGAAGGTCAGCACCAGTGCCAGATGGAAGGAGGTCGATACCTGCACCATCAGTTGGGACGCAAGATTGATGTTGATGAGGTCCACATGGAACGTACTGCCCGATAAATCAGGCAATATGCCCGAATGTGAACTGCCGTCCGTGGCATTGAAGAGGGCGTAGAGTGGGAAAGAGCCGTCACAGGGCCAGAGGATAACGTTGTCGAAAATCCGTGGCATGGCTATGAATAGCGCTACGGCTGCCACGGTGAGCGTGACAGCTATGCGTATAAGCACCGTTCGGAGGGCGTCGAGATGCTCCCAGAAACTCATCTGCTGCATGTCTGTGGCGGGACGCGTCATGCAGTCTCTGTGTCAGGCTTCGGATTTGTCGTTGTCTGACTTATCTTTGTCTTTCTGGCCGGAGGGGGTTACAGGCTTCTCCATCTCGCTCTTGGCGTCTTCAAGTCCCTGGCGGAAGCTCGCCATTCCCTTGCCGAGACCTCTCATCAGTTCCGGGATTTTCTTGCCGCCGAAGAGCAGCAGGATTACCAGCAGCACTATTATTAACTGCCAGCCGCGCATATTTCCTATAAATAGCAGGTCTGTCATATATTGTTTATGTGTATGGTAGGTGGTTGGATTGGAATTCGGTTTATGCAAAGTTACGCCTTTTCCGGCTAAAAGCGACCCTGTTAACTGAAAAATACGTACCTTTGCAGTCAGATTTAAAAATATTTAGAAACATAGAGCATAAAAAACAGCGAAAGTACGTATGAAAGCTTTTGTTTTTCCCGGCCAGGGAGCGCAGTTTGTAGGCATGGGCAAGGATCTTTACGAGAACAGCCCCCTTGCCAAGGAGCTTTTCGAGAAAGCCAATGAGATTCTTGGTTTCCGCATCACCGACCTCATGTTCGACGGCACGGAAGAAGACCTCAAACAGACCCGCGTCACCCAGCCTGCGGTGTTCCTCCATTCGGTAATTCTTGCCAAGACTATGGGCGAGGAGTTTGCCCCCGATATGGTGGCCGGTCACTCGTTAGGTGAGTTCTCGGCTCTCACGGCTGCAGGCGCTTTGAGTTTTGAGGATGGTCTGCGCCTCGTTTCTGCCCGTGCGCAGGCAATGCAGAAGGCGTGTGAGGTAAATCCCTCCACTATGGCGGCCATCATAGCCCTGCCCGATGAGAAGGTAGAGGAGATTTGCAACGGGATAGACGGCGTGGTTGTCTGCGCCAATTACAACTGCCCGGGGCAGATTGTTATTTCCGGCACTATGGAGGCTATCGATGAGGCTTGTGCCAAGGCTACTGAAGCCGGTGCGAAGCGCGCTCTGAAACTGAAGGTGGGCGGCGGTTTCCATTCTCCCTGCATGGAGCCTGCCCGTGCTGAACTTGCCGAGGCAATTGACCATACCGAGTTCCATACACCGATGTGTCCTGTCTACCAGAATGTCGATGCCCTTCCCCATATCGATCCCGCAGAGATTAAGGGTAACCTCATAGCCCAGCTTACCGCACCGGTGCGTTGGACACAGAGCGTACGCCGCATGGTTGCCGACGGAGCCACGGAGTTCGTGGAACTCGGTCCGGGCAAGGTGCTTCAGGGGCTTGTTTCCAAGATAGAGCGCGGCATGGCTGTTTCCGGCCGCCAGTAAGCCGACTATCATATCCAACTTCTTAAAAGGGCTGCACATTTGATGTAGCCTTTTTCTGTAAAGGATGGTAACTTTTTTGTTGCCGGATGGTAGTGGCGCCGGACCTCCGGGACGGCAGGCCACCCGAAAAGG
>CAJUBM010000106.1 GCA_910584735.1 uncultured Muribaculaceae bacterium | reverse complement strand
CTTTATTTGATGATTTCTAAACTAACGCGATTTTATCGCACCAGTAGTAATGTCACTATATAGATTAATCAATTTTGGTTTCTTTATGATAGGATCTAAAAATGACAATTATTAAAGTAATTATAGAGATAAAATCTAAATCGTTCAGAATGATTACCACTAAATATAATAACGAAGATTTGGAAAGTGTGTCTGAAAAGAATAGAACTATTGAAAGAGCAATTGAAAAACAACAAATCGTTATTACATAAATATTAGTCCTTTTTAATCTTGATATTGACCTTAAACAAAATATCTCAGCTTGTTTAATTTCAGGATTTACATGTCCTTCTTTGATTTGTCTTGAAATAATCTTTAGTTGGTCAATTTTCCCGACAATCAAAGAATATAGAATAGTGAATATGGAAAATGTAATCCCAATTAGGGTTAGCTGAATGGAAAATAATTGACTAATCATAATATAAAGGACGACATAAGATTATTTATTAGACAAATAATTTGTTATCACGGTATTGAATACATCGATAACAAAATCATCTTCAAAAATGCGCCCTGATTCAATTTCTTCTTGTGAAACTTCATGTTTTGAGTTAAACAACTGTTCTACAGATTCTCGCCATTGTTTTCTTTCGTCATACCGTTCCCTTTTGACGTGATATTCTTTTTTGCCAAAAATGGCCTTCTTATGCACTACGACCTCTCCGTTATCAGTCTGATCACGCAGCAATGATTCAACATCTTTTTGGGGCATATTTGCAAATGTGTAAACACTTTGTTCTGTAACATGTACATCTGTCAAATATTCTTTGAATTGTGGATATTCACATTCTCCTTTATGATATACTGACACAAGGCGTACCTGTACCTCTGGGCAATATGCAAGGGCTTTGAAATCATCAATGGCGGATTGGAGTTTAACATTAAATGGCTCTGTCTGAATTTGAGATTGAACAAGCTTTTTCGCGACTGCGGTTGCTACTCCTGTTGAATGAGTGGGGTCTTCGTATACTACCTGAAGCCATGTATAGATATATTTTTCACTGTTCTGTCCTTCAATTTTAGGGTAAAACAAGATGAAATATTTCTCACCTCCTAATTTGCTGGACTTAGATATCTTAGATTTATTACTACCGTCATTAAGATATGTATCATCAAGATTTGAATCAAAAACAGAGGCTCTAACCAACAATGCTGGTTTATCATCAATACTGATAATACTTAGATGGAGAGATGTTATATGCGTTCTTTTTGATTTACCTCTGCTTGGAAGTTCCGTGACAGGGAAAGTGTCAAGATTCTCTTTGAGCGTTTCAACCATTTGTTTCTCGTTTAGAGCACCAAAAAGACCTTTATCCTCCTTTTTTAAGGGAATAACAAATAAGGGAAGGCTTATTTGATAGCTTTTAGCTTTTGACGTCCTGTTACGACTTTTATTCTTCTTTGCCATAAAAATCTATTATTAAGAGGGTGAATTTACTAATCTGCTTTCCATTCGTGGTTAAACCATTGACGCTGTTTAAGCCAGTCGTTAACAGCTTTTTCAGAATGTTGGCGAAGTAAATTAAAGTTGAGGTCAAGAGGATAAATGCGGCCAATGTTGTAGGATGCAGAAACATCGTACATTCCATGCCAGCCATTAGTGGGAAACTCCTTAGAGCCGCCATTTACCATATACTGAAATTTTGGATTGCGGAGATATTCCCCGTCAAGGACAAACACCACACTCCAAAAATAACTCTCCATTGCGTGAATAGATGGTTCTCTGTCGCGAGTCACCCGGTCACGTATGCTCGTTTTGCATTGCACACACCCAAAACAGAATTTTTTATCTTCATAGGTCGTGATTGCAAATAAATCAAAGATATTGCCTTTGATTTGCTCTTTAAGCCAACTTATATCTCTCGGCTCATTCGCGATTTCACCAGCTTTAATGAGTGTGTTTAAGTCTCGCTGAAGCACAAATTCAACAGGCAAATCTCCCATAGCCATAGTTGCAAGTTCCTTAATCATTTCCTCAAATGCATGGCCGCTTGATTTTTTCCAACTTTGGTCTGCACTTACCACTTCTTGAATTACCCTCAAATCAGCCACACCAGACTTTCTGTAAACATGAGCTTCATATATAGAGTGCCAAAGTAAAGAGATATGATTATGGAATCTACGCATCCCCTGTATTATCGACTGCTTGATAGCATATTTTTGTGCCGCAGTTTCAATCTCGTTTCGTCTATTCTCTGCTAAATCAGCCCTTTTGGATTTTAACACAGCGTCAGACACTAAACGGTCATATTCAGACTTGTATAGTTGTTGGTAAGTCTGAACGCAATATTGCTTAATCTCTTGTTCCGCACTCATTGTGGCGTAGATCGTAAAATGTTAATTATTTGCGTACCCCACGCGTATGCAAGTAACGGGGGTACAGCATCACCTATCTGCTCGTATTTATCTTGTACGGTTCTGTCTATATGTGGCACAAGAAATGGGCCATGAAATATGTACGAATCGGGGAACGATTGTAGTCGAGCACATTCTCGCACAGTCAATGCTCTATTTGAGGTGGGATGCACAAATTCATCAAGACAGTGACTTGTTACAGTTGAAGATGGCTCGTTAAGCTTTAATCTAACGTTCCTTTTAATGAACATCTTTTTGGGAAGGATACGGGCACGTTGTAAGGTGGCAATATCTTCGTCAGAAAAACGTGTAAACAAATCTTTCAGTCCCTCTCCGGGTTTCAAAAGAGCAAATCGGCAAATTGTATGTTCCCGATGTTTCATCGGCGTTTGCAGAAAAAGCTCCTTTTGCATATTTGCCCCACGTTTCCAAAAAGAGTTGTTTTTAAGCAATCTAGAGTAATCGCTATCCTCTTCCAAATACTCAGTGGGAGAAATCTTTGTATTGGGCAAAACATTAGGCAATCCAGCAAATGCTTCCTCTACGGTGGTAATGTGAGAGGCTGTTGGTTTGGGACCTGACAATTTAACGTGTTTATCACGCGAAGCCAAAATAAAATATCGGTTTCGTTTTTGAGGAACGCCGAACTGAGTAGCGTCTAAAACGATTTCTATATAATTTTCATATCCAGCCTCCACCAATTCATTCTTTAGAACATCGACAATTAAAGTCTTAGAGTCCTTTTGAGTTCTTTTTGATGTTATACCGGGAACATTTTCAAAAAGCAAAAATCTTGCATTACTTATTTGAGCGACCCTAATACCTTCTCTGAATAAAAATTGGCGGTCATCATAAAAAGACCTTGACGTATTTCCTGCGGTAGAAAAGGTTTCACAAGGCATGCCCGAAGTAACCAAGTCAACACCATTCTCTGGTATAAAAGGCAAGATTTGTTCAGCAGTAACCTTTCTTATATCGGAATGGATAACATGAACATCGGGATGATTTGCGCTATAAGTTTCACAACAGGTTTTAATATATTCAATTGCAACCAACGTGTGAAATCCGGCGGCAGTAAGCCCTGTACAGATACCTCCCGGCCCTGCAAAACAGTCTATATGGGTAAATTTACGGTCGTCGGCCATAATATTATAAAAGGAACTCTTTCATAGGCTGACAGGCGACCAAACCTTTTGCAACTACGAAAGAGTCTCTTATATATGGTGAATGTATTGATTACATTTGGGTGGTCTTTGTCAGCGCAAATTGCGATGTAATGCAAAGTTAGCCAAAATCTTTGAATTGAGTGTAATCATGTAGAGGGATTTTATCTATAAGAAATGGGAGTCGAAACGAAAACAATGAGTTGAATGTATAAGTTTATGAAACGAGAAAAGAGGCAAAACAACGCAATTAAGAATTCTTAGCGAGCAATAAACGAGCCCAGATACAACTGCATCATCCGAAAGTCTTGCAACAACTTTCGAATGATGCAGTTCAAAAAAGATTTAAAAGAGCTATACCAATACCCCACTCATTTGATGCGGGAATAGGAATACCCGAAGCGTTCGAACGCGGCACGGTCGAGAGCCTCACGGTCGGCAGGATTCGCTATAGAAATCATCAGTTTGGCACGTTCGGGAAGTGATTTGCCACGCAGATTCACGGCGCCATGCTCCGTAACCACCCAGTTGGTCTGGAAGCGTGTGGTTACAACGCCTGCCCCAGGCGTCAGCACAGGTTTGATTTTGCCAAGTCCCTTGTTCGTAACGGAAGTCATTGCCATAAATGAAAGGCCCCCCTCCGAACGTGACGAACCATAGACAAAATCATGCTGCCCCCCTATGCCCGAGAAGATACGGGTACCAATGGAGTCGGCGCATACCTGCCCGGTAAGGTCAATCTCAAGACATGAGTTTATTGCCATCACGCGCGGATTCTGACCTATGATGAACGGGTCGTTGGTCCAGGCAACGTCTCGGAATATCATTTCCTTGTTATAGTCCATCAAATCATAAAGGTGCCGCGAGCCAAGTGCAAGACATGCCACCGACCTTCCCGGCTCTATCTTCTTCATGGAGTTGTCAATAACCCCTGCCTGGATAAGCGGGAGCACGCCATCGGTCATAGCCTCGGTATGAAGTCCGAGATGCTTATGGTCTGACAATGCCGAGATTACCGCGTTAGGGATGCCTCCGACGCCAATCTGCAGGGTAGCCCCGTCAGGGATGCGCGCGGCTATAGCACGTCCTATGGCAATCTCCTTATCATTAGGAGTAGGCGTAGGCACCTCGACCAACGGATCGTCCACCAGCACTGCAGCGGCAATCTTCGATACATGTATCACCGGATCGCCATAAGAGAAAGGCATGTGCGGGTTTATCTGCGCTATCACCGTCTTGGCACACTCCGTAGCCGAGAAAGCCAGATCCGCCGAGACGCCGTAGCTCACAAAGCCGTCTTTATCAGGCATGGAGCAGTTCAGCAGCACAACATCCACAGGCCATGTACCGTCACGGAACAGAGAGGGAACTTCCCCGAGGAACTTCGGAGTGGTAGCCCCGTAGCCTTCGGCAATCCAACGCCTTACGTTGTTTGACACAAAACATGTGTCCACAAAGAACGAATCCTTGTATTCAGGCTTGCAATAGGGAGCCTCACGGTCAGACACCGAAAAGCCCGAATAAAGTACCACTCCCCTCAATTCGTGTCCACGGCGTGTCATTGCCGCCACCAAAGTCTCCGGGATGGAAGTACTGCCCTGGATATACACGTGGTCACCGCTCTTGATGAGCCTCACGGCCTCATCGGCCGAAACATATTTCATCATTCTGAACAAATTTTAGAATGGTAAAAAAACAACAAATCAGGCTCATCCTACAGGATGATCGGCATGGAAGGCAGCCAGACGCTGTTCCAGGCGCTTGAATGAATCGTCATCCGAAAGCATGGATACGCACACCCTCAGTCCTTGCTGACGGCTTCCCGTGGAGGGGAGTGAGATAGCAGCCACGCCGTAGCGCAATAACTCAGCCTGCAACTCGTCACCCTTCATACCGGGATAACCGACCGTAAAGAAGAATCCGTCAGAGATAGGCTGGGAATTGTCGGCCCCGTCATGCGCATATACAAGATGGAAACCGTTTGTAAGGAACATCTCCTTGGCGATGTGGGCACGGCGTCCGTACTCCTTACATTCGCTTACGAAGTCAATCCTTCCCTCAACAGCTGCCTTAAGCATCTCGGCATAGGCATACTGGGCCGAGTGGGTTGTGCCGGACGATGCGCAATAAAGCACTCCGTAGATATAGGCATCTCCAAGGGTTGGCATCTCGTAGAACTCCTCAAAGAAACGATAACGCCTGTCAGCCACAGCCGGCGACATACACACCATGGCTATACGCTGGCCTGCATAGCTGAAAATCTTGGAGGCAGAAACGAGCAGCACATAGCGGTCGGTATATTTGGCGATAGTTGGCACGAACGGCTCACAGAAAGGAACCCCGAAACGACGGCGGAAGTCCATACCGAGATATGCCAGATCCTCCATTATTATAACGTCATGCTTCTCAGCCATCCTGGCAAGGATACGGTATTCAACATCGGTCAGGTTTGTCCAGGCCGGATTGTTGGGGTTGCTGTAGATTATAGCCGATACACGTCCCTGTGAAAGTATGCCGTCAAGCCGTGCTTCGAGAGCCTCCCCTCGGCAGTCGTAAATATCAAGCGATTCCTGGTTCAGCCCTAACAGTTTCACCTGGTTGTGCTGCGCAGGGAAGCCGGGGTCAAGGAACAGGATGGTATCACGTCCCGGCAGGCGCTGCCCCATAAGGAGGAACATCGTGAACGTGCCCTGCATGGAACCTACCGTAGGCACGATACAACGCGGAGGCACCTCTATATCAAGAAATGCCTTTAGAAATTTACTCCCTGATTCTTTCAGTTCGGGGATACCGGCTATATTGGGATAAACACCTGCCACTCCTTTGGCAAGAGCCTCGGCCTCAGCCTTAGCTCCCAGAGACGTAGGTGGCAGACCGGGATTACCCATCTCCAGATGCACGAACTTATCTTCGAGCGGTTCTTCAAGTTTGGTGGCAAGCGATACAATCTGTCTTATAGTCGCAGAGGCGATATTGGCGATATTGAGGCTCGCCATCGTTTCGTCAAAAACGGATTTTGAAACGGGAAACATTAAAACCTGTTTTAATCGGATGTTTAATTATCTCTGTAATTTGCAACCGTAAGAGGGCGTTTTACAAACACCCTCTTACGTTAATTTTAATACGCTTAAATATTTGCTTTTGCCCGTTCCAGACCGGCACGGAAAGCCGCAAGATTCTGCTCTACAAGCTTCTCACCCTTGCGGGCGAATACCTTGCGTATTCCATCCTCAATCTTTTCGACAGGGATTCCGATAAACGGAGCAGCCGCTCCGAGAAGGACCATATTGGAAGAGCGTACGGTAGCCACCTCCTTGGCCACGGCATCCATATCGAACGAAACAACGTTCGGACGCGCTGTAAGATCAGCCATCAACGCTTCCTGATCGGGATAGTTGGTGATATTCACAAAAGGCACGGTGCTTGTAACAATCCATCCCTCCTGCGAAAGGAACGGAAGATACCTGAGCGCCTCCATAGGCTCCAGCGATACGATGATGTCAGCCTTACCCTGCGGTATGAGGTCAGAGGCGATAGGTGTGGAACTGATGCGAAGACACGACATAACATCGCCTCCGCGCTGGCTCATTCCGTGAACCTCGGCTTGTTTCAGATAGAGGTTGTCGCCAAGGGCAGCAGCCCCGAGGATTGTGGCTATAGAGAGAATACCCTGGCCTCCAACTCCGGCCAGTATTATATCTGATTTCATAAATCTGTCAACAATAATAGGTTACTTACTGCTTTTTGGCATGACGGCGAGCGGTCTGTATGCACTCGCGGCGCGAAACGATCACCGAAAGCCCGCGATAATCAAACTCCTCTACGAACATACGCTTCATCTCATCGTGGTTCTTGGGCAGAGAGTCGATGGTGCGCAGATGAGCCGGGTCAACCCCGAGGCCCAGACAGATTTCCTCCAGCTTACCGGTACCCTGCGAGTCCTGTCCGCCGGTCATTCCGGTGGTAAGGTTGTCGGATATGATTACGGTCATCGGAGTATTCTCGTTAACGGCGTCAAGCAGACCTGTCATGCCGGAGTGTGTGAACGTTGAGTCTCCGATTATCGCCACTGCCGGATGCTGGCCTGCATCAGCGGCACCCTTGGCCATCGTTATAGAGGCGCCCATGTCCACACATGTATCAATAGCGTTGAACGGCGCGAGCCATCCGAGCGTATAGCACCCTATATCGCCGAACACCTTGGTGTTCTCGAACTCCTTCATCGCATCGTTCAAAGCTGAATATACATCGCGGTGGCCGCAACCCTGGCACAATGCCGGCGGACGCGGAACAACCATCTCGTGTACCGGGTTGATGTTCTCATGGAAATGCGACAAGGAGGGCCAGAACGGCGTCAGAGCCTTTGCCACGCTGTCAGGGGTAAGCTCGCCGTCACGGGGCAGACATCCGTCAAATTTGCCATAAACCTTCACACCACGGTCAAGCAGTCCGCGCATAGCCTCCTCGATCACAGGCTGCCCCTCTTCGATTACCATAACGGCATCGCAATTGTCGGCCAGTTCTTCCACCATAGATTTCGGAAGAGGATATTGAGATACCTTCAGCACAGTGAACGGGCATCCTTCCGGGAAACATTCGGCAACATAGTTGGCGGCGATTCCCGAGGTAAGTATGCCCAGACGGCGGTCAGTCCCGGGGGTAAGGCGGTTGAACGGCGAATTCTCCGATTCTCGAACCATATCCTCCTGTTCCTTGATAAGCTGGCGGTTGCGGACACGCGAGTTACCGGGCATAAGCACCCACTGACGTGGATTGGAGGGATAGGCCAACGTATTCGGCCGGCGGGCTTCATCCTCGGTCTCCACCACGGCGCGCGAATGGGCAAGGCGGGTCACCATGCGCATAAGCACCGGTATCTGGAGGCGTTCGCTCAAGTCAAAGCCATAACCGGCCATATCATAAGCCTCCTGCTGGGTGGAAGGTTCCAGGCACGGAATCATAGCGAAACGGGCATAGAATCGCGAATCCTGTTCGTTCTGCGAGGAATGCATAGAGGGGTCGTCAGCGGCCACTACGATAAGGCCACCGTTGGCGCCCGTCATAGCGGAGTTGACAAAGGCATCGGCGGCCACATTCATTCCCACATGTTTCATCGCCACTATGGCGCGCTTCCCGCAGAAGCTCATGCCAAGGGCTTCCTCCATGGCAGTCTTCTCATTGGAAGACCAATGGGAGTGGATGTTACGTTCCTTTGTAAGTGGAGAAGCCTGAATAAATTCCAGGATTTCAGTCGAAGGAGTACCCGGGTATGCATAGCCTCCCGAAAGTCCGGCATTCAAGGCACCCATAGCCAGGGCCTCGTCGCCTAACAGTAATCTTTTGGTTTTCATGGATGATATGATGAGGTCAAAGATAACATATCGTTTCGCCATAGCTTCATAAGCCTGACGATTCTAATATTAAAAGGTCAGGCGCAAATATACGGATTTTATCGCTTCCGAATATCGCGCCTGAACATGTTATTCAACATTCTTTTGTTTCTCTGTCGACATCAACGTGACGCCCACAGAATTATCTCTCGCCCTACCCCTTTCGGAATGAAGCCAATAGCTCAGACAGCCTACAAACAAAGCTCCCCCCGCTATATTTCCCGCAGTAGAAGCAATCAGGTTCCGCCCCATACCTGCGAGCGTCACATCAGCTCCGGCAAACATCCCTGCCGGGATAAAGAACATATTGGCTATACAATGCTCATATCCCAGCGCTACGAAAGCCGCCACCGGAATCCAGCAGGATAAGGTCTTCCCCGGGAGAGTCTTGGCACCGAGGGCCAGCCATACGGCGAGGCATACACACCAGTTGGCCCCTATGCCTTTTAAGAAACACACCATCGGTGCAAGAGAGGTTTTAGACTGTGCCACATTCACGATGGCACTCCTGTACGGCTCCGAATCCAAAAGTCCGGGTACTGCCACGAGGAAATATGTGAACAACAGCGCACCCGCGAAGTTCCCGAGCCACACCAGAGTCCAGTTAGCCGCGACCGCGCCGAATCCATAACGTCGTCCAAGAAACGACGGCATAAGCACGGCATTATTACCCGTAAACAGTTCGGCTCCAAAGGTAACCACCAAGAAGAGGCCTATAGGGAAAGCCAAGGCGCTAAGCAATTTCTGCAATCCCGGATTCTGGGCCGAAATTTCCGGGAACCCGAACCCTATGATTACCGACAGCACCCCTCCCAAAGAGATAAAGGCACCGGCCATAACGGAAAGGACAGCAAGCCGTCCCCAGTTCTCCCGACATGAAGACAGGGCTGCCTTACGAAGCCCGGCCTCTGCGGCCGCATCAAGTATTTCTTTCTGTGTTTTCAAAACATCTGATTTTCGTTTCCTCCGCAAATATACGAATAAGCGAGCGCAAAGCAAAATTATTTTAGCTTTGCCGAGCGAGAGTACATAAGACGTCAGACAGATGTACGTATAAATGAGCGTAAATGTGTCATAATTCGGAGACACCTATCTCCCAACGAAAAACATTATCCAAGGTAACTTTATAGTGGCGCCGAACCTCCGGGACGGCAGGCCACCAGAAGAGGCGGAGCGCACCTGATAGTCAAAATATAATATACAGGAAATCAAAATATTATCCAACAAGATGCGTCTATAAGGCTCCGCCTCTTCTGGTGGCCTGCCGTCCCGGAGGTC
>CAJUBM010000105.1:5006-10260 GCA_910584735.1 uncultured Muribaculaceae bacterium | reverse complement strand
GAATCAGCCCTAATTTTTCGATGTCTCAAAAAGTTTTATCGGACAGCAATATTTCTAAACTATGAACAACGCAACTCCGACTTCCTCAGGGCTGTCCGCCGGGTGGCCCGCAGGAAGCTGGATAACGGGGAGCGCCTCCATACGCACTCCCTCGTAAAGGAAGCCCTCGCCTCCCCGGCACCGTCCTACTACGTCACGGCCGAATATATATGGCGCCGCATAAAAGACCGTGCCAAAGGTTACGACATCGCTGCCGGCCCGCGCCGCGACATGCTTGACGAAATCGCGGGGCGGCTCGACGAGGCACGCGGGCTTCATCCCGAGACCGATCCGTTCGCCCTGCTCGACGACATACTCGGGCCGCAGGGTGGTGGAGCCTCCAGGTTCTTTATCGGCCAGGAGTATGCCCTGAGGCTCTTCACAGGCTCGGCCCGCCGCCACAGACGCCGCAAACCCGCCTCGCATCACGACACGTCATCAAACGCACATTCACAACAAATCTGACACCGCCATGAATATAACTCTCAATCCACGCTCTATCTTTGATGAAATCTTCGCACTGTCGGCCATGGCCGCGCTTCACCGTACTGACACGGAACGGCCACCCCTGCTGTGCCGCGACCAGATCCCGGGACTGCGCCACCTGGTGCGGATGGCGTTCGCCAACCTCGTGATGCAGTTCGCCGAGCGGATCAGCGCCTGCCGTTTCGACGAGACCACTCCCGGCGGCGATGCTCCCTACGACCCCGACTATCCCCTTACGATGGAAATCGAACTCGATGCCGCACCCGGTTCACAGGCACCCGCCGACGATGCCGGACGCGCCCTGCTGATAAAGGCCAACATGGAACACGTGGTGGCGCTCACCACCCTGTCGTTCGTCTTCGACTGCGTAAACCCCGACCTCGCCCGCTCCTACCGCATCCAGGCCGCCGAGGCCTCCACCTCCTTAGGTGAGGACATCGACCCGGCCATCCCTCCCGGACGCCTCGCCGCCTGGTACTATTAATCTTAATCTCCCATGTGGCTGTGTCAAAATCCAGGCAAACGCTTCTCTTACTAAAAACGTGGCCACTTTAGTGGTGCCGGATGGTAGTGGCGCCGGACCTCCGGGACGGCTGGCCACCCGAAGAGGCGCGGCCGAATTAGAAACGCTAACTCCTCGGCAAATAACAACTTACGTTTTTACGCTCCGCCTCTTCGGGTGGCCTGCCGTCCCGGAGGTCCGGCGCCACTATAAAGTTACCACGAATAATTATATTGTCATTGGGAGGCGTTTATCTGGATTTTGACACATCGCCATGAATATAATATCACTCCATGGGCGGTTGATAGAAAGTAACACGGCCCCTTCCGAGGGGATAATAAGTATAGTCAAATGATAGTAAACGAGAACGTCCCGTATCATTAACACCGGCACTCACTTCCAAGGTTTTATCTGTTATCCGAACATCAAGCCAGTCAATGCTTGACGTAAGACTACCATCGGGATTCTCCTCAAAGGGAACAAGACATACATCCAAATCAAAAGAATCCACATCTACAGACCATTCAGGAGGTAGGACACCCTCTTCAAATATAAAATATCTTAGCGTGCCCAATCCCATATCTACATAATAAGACTCCTCTCTTGGCAGATCAAACCAATCCATCGGACGATTCGCGATTCTATCAGGGATAGGCATCCCATCCCAATGCTTACATTTTGACAGCACAACCAGACCTCCACCGGCAGGAATCTCAAGCTGCTGCGTCACCGGTTCAAAAGGATGATATGACGGACAACCATCTCCCGAATCCTCACCACAGCCATGTATCACAAAGCTCCAGCATACAACCAATATGGCACCAAGGAGCCTTGTTTCCCCCACTCTATCTGCGAACTGTAAAATACTTGACATTCTTCGTGAAGTTATTGTTAAACTTATTTTCCTTATCAGATCCCGGTTCAGGATAAGAATTACCCGGCACATAAGAATCCCTATTGGCAGGATTAAAGACCTCGAACACGCAGTCATTGTACCATCCGTTGTACAACCCAACACACAAAGTCGCAATTTATGCATATTTTAGCACAACACGCGGTATCATCGCAAATATACCAATCTTTTTTCTAACCTCCAAATAAAATCTACATCTTTTTGCCAACATTTAGCCAACTTTCCGAGAAGCCGGATGGTAGTGGCGCCGGACCTCCGGGACGGCAGGCCACCCGGAAAGCGAAGGCCAATGTTAGTGAGATATTCCCCGCTCCGCCTCTCCGGGCGGCCAGCCGTCCCGTAGGTCCGGCGCCACTACCAAGTTATCAACGAAAGATTACTCCATGGCTGATTGGTAAAAAGATATACGACCCAGTTCGTCAGGGTTGGCATAATTAAATGTTTGCACTCGCGGGCTACCTGTATCATTGGCATCCGCACTTACCTCCAGCGTGTATTCAGTGACACGGATTTTAAGCCAGTCGACTTTTGCCGTAAAGCTTCCATCGGTCTGTCTATCAAAATATATAATATATTTTCCATTCATGAGATATACACCATCCACACCTCCGATAGGAGGGGCTATACCGTTACTAAAATCAATATATCTAATCTCGCCAAAGAGATTGTCACAATATTCCATGTAATCTGCCCAATCTTGCACTGGCTTCATTGTATCAAACCACTCCAAAGGCCGATTAACGGTATAAGATGGCTTAGGGAAAGTCCGTTCTTCTCTATAAGCTTTGCTTACAGAGAGAATTGCATTACCTCCATCATATGGAATCTCAATCTGCTGTTGCACTGGTGAAAAAACAGGAACACATAAATCACAATCAGTCCCTGCCGAATCGCATGCAGATATGAATCCGGCCATAAGTGTCGTAAGTACCACCTGCCTCAAGAACCAGGCACCACGCTCTAATACGCTCTTATTTTTCAACTTTAACATATCTGACATCTTTTGAATAATCTTTATCCATGTATACCCATGGGTCTAATTCAACATCATAACTGTTATATCTCAACGTATAGAACACGTTATCGTTAAACCAACCGTTGTAATTCCCATCCCATCCCCAGTTGAAATGGTTCATATGATACCTATAGGTATCCTGCTGATATACCTTCCAGGGATCGCTATCTTTTACACGGACATACACAGTATGCTTCACATTGTAACGCCTTACTCCGTCAAGGACCCACTGATGCCCACTACCTTTGTTCGAGGAAGAGACATTCTCCCCTCTCATTATTATCAACCCAGTGCCAATCTTTTCGCTGTCTCCACTCTTATAGTCGCGAACATCAGAGACGGAATAACCGTATTTCTTCAACGCATCATGGGTTTTATCTAAATTAGAATGTGTTCCATCGGAAGCATAATCCTTGTCCTTTAACCCTGAGAAATAACCTATGTGACATCCCAATCGCGAAAGCGAACCATGAATGTTATACTGGGGATAATTTTCACAGGAGCAATCTCCATTATTTTTGTGGTTAGACACATGCTTTACCACATAATCCCATGAAACCGTAAACGAATGGTATCCCTCGTTGGCCGAGTGGTCTGCGTTAGAATACTCCTTGTACGTCCCCGAGAAAGACGTCGGGTGTTTGAAATAACTCATTACCTGCGCTATCGCAAGCGGGGCGCAACCTACGGTATAATTTCTACAGAATTCACCCAAAGGAGGACTTTGCCCCCAGCGCACTGCCACCCTCGGCTCCACCTTTTGGAACCAAATATACTCATCGGTCTCCTTGGTCTGCATCGGGGTTTGGCCACCGCCTCCACCACCGCCGGGAGGAATATAAGGCTGGGGATTCGGGTCTATACCTATGGTATCTTTCCCAGGGGGATTTATAAACGAGCCTCCCCACGCCAAGGAGTCGTCCCTTACCGTGTCGCGCCACTCAGGGAACGGCCCCGCAAATCCGTAGGAAGCCGCATCGACATAGGACTGGGCAAGCGTCATGAATATCTCGACACCCGGACAGTCCGAACCTGCCGCCGGGTCGTAGCTGCCCTGCTCGGTAACAGCCATAACAGGCTCTATATCCGGGTTGGCGGCTATAACGGCGAAGCCCTGCTCGTTGGCGTAGTTGACTATGTAGAGAAGCGTGTCGCTGCCCATGCTGCGGGAGGCCGTCTTTGAGCGTACGACCTTGACACGTCCCACAGAACGACCCGCGCCGCGTGACGTCCCTTCGGAGAAGAACTCATCGGCCGCATCAAGGGCGATACGCTCAGCCTCCGCGACCGTTCGGATGTTGCTGCCTCCGCCGCCCTCAGCACCCTTGGGTACTGGCATCCCCTCGTCATCGTGGCAGCCAAGGAACCCGAGGCTGAATACAACGAGGAAGAATAACAACAGTTTTTTCATGTGATAGAATTTCACGGTTAGAGAATGAATATTTGCCGCCCAAAACCGCATAAACACCGCATAAAGCCGCAACTTATGCATATTTTAGCGCAACATGCAGCATCATCCGCAAATATACCAATCTTTTTTCTAACTCTCAAATACAATCTACATCTTTTTGCCAACACCTCGCCAACTTTCCGAGAAGCCGGATGGTAGTGGCGCCGGACCTCCAACGTATTTTCCGTGATACGTACATCAAGCCAGCGTACTTTTGCCGTAAGGGAGCCGTCAGGATGTTCATCAAGAAATATCTTATAAACTCCATCCAAAAAGTACACCCCATCCATTCCTCCTGTGGGGGGAGCTATACCATGCCACAAGTATAAAGGGGTCGTATCAAAGTCAAACTCCGCCCTGTCTATCGGGATATTCCATTCACGCAGAGGGAATCCACCCACGAAATCCGGTATGGGATGTGGCATGGTCTTCTTGCTTTCACGCCATCCCTCACATGTATAAAGAACTACGCTTCCACCGTCCGAAGGAATCTCAATCTGCTGTTCTTCCGGTATAAAGGGTGAAGCAATCGGCTCTCCATACATAGGTTCCGAATCACATGACGATACAAAGCTCGACATAACAGCTATGAGAGACATGTAAGTCAGGCGGATAATGCCGCGCATTAATACTCTCTTATCTTGTAATGATAACATATTTGACATCTTTATTAGCAGTTTTTTCATGTGATAGAATTTCACGGTTAGAGAATGAATATTTGCCGCTCAAAACCGCATAAACACCACATAACGCCGCGATTTATGCATATTTTAGCGCAACATGCAGCATCATCTGCAAATATACCAATCTTTTTTCTAACTCTCAAATACAATCTACATCTTTTTGCCA
>CAJUBM010000105.1:0-4906 GCA_910584735.1 uncultured Muribaculaceae bacterium | reverse complement strand
ACACCTCGCCAACTTTCCGAGAAGCCGGATGGTAGTGGCGCCGGACCTCCGGGACGGCTGGCCACCCGGAGAACAAAGGCCAATGTTAGTGAGGTTATTCCCCGCTCCGCCTCTTCGGGCGGCCTGCCGTCCCGGAGGTCCGGCGCCACTACCATCCGGCTACCTCGGAAAGTCTGCAAAGGGGATGTAGGAGGATAAAATGTTAATGATTCACAAGGATGTGATGTAGGAGTGGAAAGGAGGGATGTGGTTTTGGAAATTTTTGTAATTTTGCGGGTGATGAGCAAAGGCAGGTTAAGACATAACGCGCTGCTGTATATCATTATACTGGCAGCGACTTTGTCGGCGGCATGGCAATCGGCCACGGCTGCCGAACAGCCTGCGCTTCCCCCGCTGGAAGAGATAGCCGAAAATATGTCGCCTATGCGTAAGGTGTACCGTGGGAAATACCATACGCTGACAGAGGAAGGCGACACGGTGCTGGTATTGGTATTCAACGAGATTACGGTGTACCCCCCGTTGAAATTCAAAAACAAGAAACAACAGGATTTTTATTGGCGCACGGTGCGCGATGTGAAACGCGCCCTCCCCTATGCCCGCCTGATAACCAACACACTGCTTGAGACATACGAATACATCGAGACCTTTCCCACGCAGAAGGAGCGCGAGAAATACCTCAAGGAGATGGAGGGAGCAGTGTTCAAACAATACAAGCCGGTGTTGAAGAAATTCACCAAGAGCCAGGCCAAGATGCTGGTAAAACTCATACGCCGGCAGACCGACCAAAGCGGCTACGACATTCTGAAAGCGTTCTTAGGGTCGTTCCGTGCAAGTTTCTGGCAAGGCTTCGGGCGCCTGTTCGGCGTAAACCTCAAAGGAGACTACCGCCCCGACAAGAACGAGGAGGACGCTCTGATCGAACGCGTGGTGATAGCCGTGGAGCAAGGTCAGATTTAAACCTCTACCCCACCTCATGGATGACGCCGGTGAGGGGGTACCATATATAGCCGCGCACACTCCTCCAACCCTGCCGCTTCAGCAAATCCATGTAAACCTTCACCTGACGGAAATAACGTTTATTCTCGGCGCCGAACTTATAATCTATCACGCAGACCTCCCCGGACGGTAGCCACACCACGCGGTCGGGGCGCCGCACACCCTCCACCGTGGTGGAAGGGCGCTCGTTTACAACGCGGTCGAAACCCTCAAACCATGGACGTACGCGCTCATCATCGAGCGCAGCCGAGAGCAGCCGCAGTTGCTCGGCCTCACACTCCGGCGTAAGCCGGGCGCGGTAGGCCATACGGTGCATGGCCTTAGGGAGGTCGGAGCGGCGACGGACACTGCCAAGCACACGATGGAGGAATATACCGTAGCGGCGCTCGCTCGAAACATCAAAGCGCGGAATCTCATCGAGGTCATCGGAGACGGCAATCTCGCTGCGGGTATAAGACCGATATACGTCAAGCACCCCTGCGGGGAGCGGTATATTAGGCATCTCACCCCATCCTCCCGCATCATCAGCGTTATCCTTGGCCACCGGCGCGGTCGGGGAACCGAATTCCACCACCGCATATTCCCCCGATGGCTCGGGCAGCACGGAAAGCATCGGCGCCAGAGGCACCATCCACTGCCGCAAATCGGAGGGGACATTCCCGGCGGAGCCAATCCACTCCTCCGTGGCCGTCTCCACCCCACGGCGCAGCAACGTGCCGAGCGACACACCGCGCTCGTTGTCCTTGTAGGTGGCATATACAACAAGCTCGCGCACGGCGCGGGTAAAAGCCACGTATGCAACGTTCAGCGCATCAAGCCGCTGCTGCTCGCAATACGTCCCGTAAGCCTCGGCAAAGGGCGCATAGGAGGAAAGCGACGACAGATTTTCCAACGGCAGCATAGGGGGAATCAGTTCCGGGTCAATTCCCGGAAAAGCCGATGCAGGCAAATCGTACCACGAGGTGCCGACATTCTGCGTACGCACCAACGGGCGCGAGAAGAACGGCAGATGCACGCAATTGTATTCCAACCCCTTGGACTGGTGGATGGTGGTAACCGTTATAGCATCCAGGCCGTCAGGGGCGGAAAGTTTGTCAAATCTACCCTTGCGCATCCACCAGCGGAGGAACGAATCAATGTCGGAACGCCCCGACTCCATATAGTCCAACACCTGGTCCTGGAACGCCGTTATAAATGCATTGTCCTCCTTTGCCTGCGATGGGGGGAGGGTATATTGCACGATACTCTCCACAAGTTCGTAGAGATTCGGGCAGCTTTGTCCCGAAAGAGCCTCCAAACGGCTGTCAATCTGCGCCTGCAGTGCGTCCTTCTCACCCTCCGTGACAATGCGCATGGCCTTTTCCAACGCTTCCGAGGGGGAAAGGCGCCGCGTAGACACCGACCCGTCAGGCGCCGTAGTTTCCACCGTGTCGTAAAGGCACATCTGGAAACGATGGATCAGGCGGCGGCGCATAAATTCAGGGTTCGGCACCATGCGCGTCTCCCCGCACATGGCGAAATGGCGCATATCGGCCACATTTTCCGGCGTGGAAAGCATCTGCAACACATTGACGATCAGCATCACCGAGGGGTTCGCGCCTATCTCGAGGGCATCGCTCGACATTATCTGTATCGGGCCGAAACGCCAGTCGGGCTGCGACATACGCGCCAGCAGATGGTCTATCACCTTCTGCCCCGAAGAATGGTCGCGAACAAGCACGGCTATATCCGAGGGGGAATAGCCCGAGGCAAGCTCACGCTCTATCTCCCCCGTAAGCTCGGTAAGGGTCACGGCATCCGGCGAAAATTCCTCGCCGGCAGAAGCGTCCTCCTCAGCCACCTCTCCCGAGACAATGGTGTGCAGCAACAGTTTTACATACCCTTCAGGGCCTGAGACATTCTTCTCGCTGACCTGCTGCACCAGACCACGGTAGGCGCGGCTCACGGCATCACCCTCGGAAAGGGAGTCCACCAACGATGACACTGCACGGAACAGCGTATTGTTGAACAAAACAACCTCTCGCGACGATCGCCAGTTGGTATTCTCCGCAATACTCTCGCCGCGCACCGTCACGGCTTCATCGCCGTAACGCGATGCCATCTCGGCCTCTACCTTACGCCCCAGCAGGTCGGGGTCTGAATTACGGAAACGGTAGATACACTGCTTCTCATCGCCGATTATAAGGTCGCTTCCGCCACGTCCGAGACTCTCGCGAACCAAGGGGGAGAAATTCTCCCACTGCATCTGCGACGTGTCCTGGAACTCATCGATAAGGAAATGGTCAATCATAGCCCCGGTGCGCTCATAGATGAACGGCGCGTCGGCCTCATCTATAAGCTCGCTCAGAAGGTCGTTGGTATCGCCTAACAGAAACGCCTCGTTCTCGCGGCAGTACGTCTCCAGTTCGGCTGTAGCGTAGCCGAAAAGCACCAAGGTATACATATTCGACCGCACGAAAACGCTAAGCCTGACACGCCCTATCTCCCCCATACTACGGAGTGCCTCGTCAACCGCCCGGCCCAGCACCGGGTCAACCTTGGACGCATCCTTGGCATACACCCCCTTATAGGGTGATTTCTCCCCCTCCACGACCTTCATCATGGCATCCGTAAAGGATGCCGGACGCTCCCCTTGGGCCAGGCGCGTGAGCACTTTCAAGAAGTTTGCGTTCAGAGCCTTGTCGGGCTGCTGCGACACCACTGCGCGGGCGGCGTCCTGCATCGCTCTGTAGCCGCTATCAATCGTTCCGTTGAGTGCCGCGAAGAACCGCTGCATATTCCCGGGGTCGGCCAGATAGGCGTCCATCTGCGCACGGCGCTTCTTATAGTCCTCGTTAAGGAGATTGTTCACCGTATCGACCAGTTCCCGGTTCAGCGATGACGACTGCGACATAAGCTGCGCCGCCTTCCCCTGGCTCATGAGATGCTTCATGTAGTCGAGCAGCGAGCGGAACAGGAACCTGCGGCGCCGCGCCTCCAGCGGATCCGCCCCATCACCGGCCGTCTCGGGAGCATCCACCGAATTCAGCATCTGCCCCACCGACACCATCACCGGGTAACGCTGGTCAATCTCCAGCGTGTAGTTGTCGGGCAGGTCGAGGTCGCGCGCGAACACGCGCACTATATTTTGAAAAAAAGAATCTATGGTGCTGACGTTGAACCACGAAAAATTGAACAGCAGGTCGGCCAGAGCCCTGCGCGAAGCCTCGGCCAACGCCTTCGGCGTACAATCGAAATGCCGCAGGAAGAACGCCGCATGGGCGCTCTTCGGAGCCGGCACGGCATCCTGGTGGGCCAGCAGATAGAGTTCCTTGACTATACGCTGGGTCATCTCCTCTGTCGCCTTGTTCGTAAACGTCACCGCCAGAATCGCCCCGTGGGCCTTCGGTTTGCCGAACCCATAGTCATGCGGAGAGCGCAGCACCTCGCGTCCCTCCTCGTCGCGCCGCCCGATCAGCAGCCTTATATACTCCCTTGCCAGCGTGAAAGTCTTCCCCGACCCCGCCGATGCCTTATGTATCAGCAACATCCCGCCTAAACCTCAAAAATTATACCGCGTCAACAATACTTTGCCGATACGCTCCACAATCCCGGTGACAAGTGCATTGCCCATAAGAAACGCACGACGTGCCGGGGAAGCGCCCTCCCCAAACAATCCATGCAAGGAATGATTGATTAACTTGTGGCTATATTCATAAATAGCCACAGCGTCAGTCTTGTCAAATAAAATCGGTGTCTCAGCCATACGCAAAATGGATTCTTCCAACCTCGGAATCCCCCTGCAAATTTACGGAAATAAGCGCAGAAAATCAGTCTGGGAGTGAAGAATTTTGCCAAATAGGTGAGGGTACTTTACGAGGAGCCGGATGGTAGTGGCGCCGGACCTCCGGGACGGCAGGCCACCCGAAGA
>CAJUBM010000104.1 GCA_910584735.1 uncultured Muribaculaceae bacterium | reverse complement strand
CACTATAAAGTTACCATTGCCAAAAGTGTCATATAACAGAAGCGGTGTGTCAAAATTCATCTTTTTTGACACACCGCTTCTGTTGTATAGTTTTTTGTTGTAGTGGCATCAGTATCTTGCCTCTACGATGGTCCAGTCGATGATATCCCATAGTTTATCCAGGGCATCCTTGCGGCGGTTCTGATAATCGAGGTAATAGGCGTGTTCCCATACATCGAACGTCAGAATCGGGGTTAGTCCCTGGGTCAGCGGAGAGCCTGCGTTTGATTCCTGTGTGATGAACAGGTGTCCGTCATTGTCGCGCGACAGCCATACCCATCCTGAGCCGAACAGTCTGACGCCGGCATCAACGAATTCTTTCTTGAAGTTGTCGAACGAGCCGAACTGGCGATCAATTGCCGCCCTCAGTTCTCCTTCCGGCTCACCGCCGCCATCGGGTGAGAAAGAGAAGAAATAGAATATATGGTTCCATGCCTGGGAAGCGTTGTTGAACAACGGCCCCTTCGCATCGCGTATCACATCTTCCAAGGGCATCTCCTCGAACTCTGTTCCTTCGATGAGCTTGTTGAGGTTTTCGATGTACGCTTTCTCATGTTTACCGTAGTGGTAGTCTACGGTCTCTTGGCTTATAACCGGCTCTAACGCGTTATGTGCGTAAGGAAGGTCGGGCTGGGTGTATTTCATCTTTTTATATTTAATATGAAGATTTAGTTTAGGCTTCGATGTTCAAATGTTTTCGATGCCGTTTTGAACTCTTTAGGTAGAACAAAGAACTCTATGGTTGGTTCATATTGCCGGATAGCTGTTATTCGGAATCATTTTAAATAATAGAATTGGCTGATGATTTGTGTGTTTCCCGCCCTCTGGGTGTGACATCACTGTTTTTTAGTGTTTTATACCGATTGGCAAGTGTGTTTTCCGGCTTTAATTTTTGTGTGTATTTTGTTGATTTATAGGTGGTTGTATGGTATATCGGAAGTAACAATTTATCTTTTGTGTTAAGCCTCTGAATTACAGGGATATTAATATTGAGGGTAAATTACCAAATTTTTATGCGTTTGTTTTTTATTAAAAATAGACTGAAATTTGCATTGGAAAAGATTCGGCCGCGCCGTCACATTTTGCCCTGTTTTCCGATTTGCTCTTGTGTAGTACAGACTTTTCGTTTAGGCATCATAACCTTGCGCGGCAAACTGATTGAGACTTCTTAAAAATGACCAACGACCACACCCGCTTATGGGAGGAGTGTCTGCGCATAATACGCGACAATATCCGGCCCGAGCAGTTCGACGCCTGGTTCAAGCCTATAACCTCGCTCGGATATGAGGACGGCAAGCTGACGCTCGCCGTGCCTTCGGCTTTCTATGTGGAGCATATCGAAAACACATATCTCCCCATACTCGTACCCACCCTGCACAGGGTCTATGGCGAATCGTTCAAAGGTCTCTATTACCATCACCTGCAGGTGAACAACAAGCCCGACACCGTTGTGAACGAGGCGGGCCTGCAGTCGTCACCTGCGTTGAAACGTCAGACAAACGGTCTTTTCCAAACTCCTGCCGCTGCGGCTTTCGATCCCCAGCTGAATCCCCGTTACACGTTCGAGAACTATTGCGGAAGCACGTCTAACAAGATAGCCCGTGCCATAGGTGAGGCTATCGCCCTTGACCCGCGCTGCAAGACGTTCAACCCGTTGTTCGTGTTCGGCCCCACTGGTGTGGGGAAGACTCATCTTATACAGGCTATAGGTATAAAGATTCTGGAGAACAATCCGCAGAGCCGCATCCTCTATGTCAGTGCGCGTCTGTTCGAGAGCCAGTTCACCGTGGCCACCCGCAACGGTAAGATTAACGAGTTCATCAACTTCTACCAAAGCATCGACACCCTTATAATAGATGACATTCAGGATCTGGTAGACAAGGAGAAGACGCAGAACACGTTCTTCCACATCTTCAACCATCTCCATCAGAACCAGAAGCAGATAATAATGTCAAGCGATGTGTGCCCCACGCAGTTGAAGGGTATGATGTCGCGCCTGCTGTCGCGTTTCAAGTGGGGTATGACCGTGGAGCTTGAAAAGCCTGATATAAATCTGCGCCGCGCCGTTCTCAAACTGAAATCGGAGCAGGACGGCCTTTCCATTCCCGGCGAGGTTATGGAATATATAGCCGAGAATGTCACCGATTCCGTGCGCGAACTGGAGGGAATCGTGGTGTCGCTGCTGGCTCATGCCACGCTGCTTAACCGCGAGGTCACCGTTGACCTGGCCCGCCACGTGATGGCAAACGTGGTTAAGATGCAGAAGCGTGTCATAAACTTTGAGATGGTGACCCAGGGTGTGGCCGAGCATTTCAATATCGACCCTGACAAGATTTTCACCAAATCGCGCAAGCGCGACATCTCGGATGCGCGCCAGATGGTGATGTATCTTGCCAAGAAACATGCCAAGATGCCCCTTACAGCTATCGGCACCCGTCTGAGCCGCGACCACTCCACGGTTCTCTATGCCTGCAAGAATATAGAGGAACGTCTTGCATTTGAGAAAAAACTTCAGGAAGACGTTGCCGCCATAGAGAAGTCATTCAGGGAATAGGTTTGTCAGTGGATAAAGCCTGTAGAGCGCAGGAAACCAAGGAATTTGTCGGAAAACAGTTCGTTGTTCGCACGTGGGTAGCGGATATCGGTGAATACCTGTGCCAAGGTCTGTTTGCTGTTCTCGGCCACGAATTGGCGCGAGTCGGAGCGTTCCTCCTTTTCTTTGTACAGACGGTCTATGTCCGTATCGGAGTAATCCGTGTAGCGTCCGTTATGCATTATCGCATCTAACGGCAGGCGTCCCACATCGGAGCCTTCCTCGGCCGGATAACCTACCGTCAGTGTGATTAAGGGGACGGTCAGGCGTGGCAGGGATAATTCTCCGGCAATCTCTGCGGCGTTATAGGTGGTGGTTCCCAGCCAGCATACTCCTAATCCTTCCAGTTCGGCCAATGTGTTGAATTGCTGTGCGAAAGCTATGGTGTCGAGTGTGGCGGCCATGAACGACTGCAGGTTGTCGTAGCAGGGGGATGCCTGCCGTTGCTCGCACCAGCGTGAGAATCGGTTGAAGTCGGCACAGAATGTAAGCACTGCGGCCGCGCTTTCTACCTGCGGCTGTGAGAAATGGAAGGGTGCCAGACGCCTTTTCTCTTCGGCTGTGGATGAAACGATTACGCTGTATAACTGCATGTTGCCCGTGGTGGGGGCATGCGAGGCTTCGAGAAGTAATCGTTCAAGCAGCCCGGGGGGTAGGGGGCTGTCGCTATAGCGGCGTATAGTACGCCTGTTGGGGAAGTAATCCTTTATTTCAGTCATTATTCGGATGTTTGATGGATTTCCGGGCAAAGATACTCTTTATATGGCAAACCCACAATAGGATTTTGTCGGAAATTTGCATTGATGTCAGGAATTTGTTTTGGTAAATTCTAAAGAGTGACAAAAATAATCAATTTGTTGATTCTAAACGAATTGACAAATGTAAATGGAAAACTTATCCACAGTCACTCCATTTTTTTGTTTTACCGTTTGGCGGAGTTGGAAATAATTGCGAAGTTTGCAGTCGAATCTTTTCTACTGATGAATCGTGATGTGATTATTCAATATATGTCAGATTCAGCCATGAAGTCTCAATCATAACCTTATTAAGTTTCAACCGGGCACGATTACAAATCCGCCCCGATATTACCTTTTTGAAGCCGGGAGACCCCGGTCTAAACCAACACCACCGTGGACAACAAGACATACACCTATGACGAGGCTTATGAAGCCACGTTGAAATATTTTGGAGGAGACGAGCTCGCATCGCGTGTCTGGGTAACCAAATACGCTCTCAAAGACTCTTTCGGAAATATATATGAGCAGACGCCTGATGACATGCACCGACGCATAGCATCAGAGCTTGCCCGTATTGAATCGCACTATCCCAATCCGATGGGTGAGGAGGAGATTTTCTCATACCTCAAGGATTTCCGATATATAGTGCCGCAGGGAAGTCCTATGACCGGCATCGGCAACAATTTCCAGGTAAGCTCCCTGTCGAACTGCTTCGTTATAGGGCTTGACGGACATCCCGACTCCTACGGCGGTATAATACGTGTAGACGAGGAGCAGGTGCAGCTTATGAAGAGGCGCGGCGGCGTGGGGCACGACCTCAGCCATATCCGCCCGAAAGGCACCCCGGTCAAGAATTCGGCCCTTACCTCTACGGGGCTGGTGCCGTTCATGGAGCGGTATTCCAACTCCACCCGCGAAGTGGCCCAGGACGGCAGGCGCGGCGCGTTGATGCTCTCCGTATCGGTGAAGCATCCCGACAGCGAATCGTTCGTTGATGCCAAGATGACCGAGGGTAAGGTGACAGGGGCCAATGTGTCGGTACGCATTGATGACGCGTTCATGCAGGCCGCCGTAGAGGGACGCCCCTACCGTCAGCAGTACCCGGTAGACAGCGATGAGCCTGAGACGGTGAAGGATGTTGACGCCAAGGCGTTCTGGGAGAAGATAATCCACAATGCCTGGAAGTCGGCCGAACCCGGTGTGCTGTTCTGGGACACTATAGAGCGCGAATCCGTGCCCGACTGTTATGCCGACCTGGGATTCCGCACAATTTCCACCAACCCCTGTGGCGAGATACCTCTCTGTCCCTATGATTCGTGCCGTCTGCTGGCTATCAACCTGTTCTCCTATGTAAAGAATCCATTTACATCCGAAGCTGAATTCGATTTCGAACTCTTCCGCAAACATGTGGCAAAGGCCCAGCGTATAATGGACGACATTATCGACCTGGAGACCGAGAAGATTGACAAGATTCTTGAAAAGATAGATTCCGATCCCGAGACCTGCGAGGTGAAAGGCCCCGAACACCATCTTTGGGAGAAGATACGCCGCAAGACTTTGATGGGGCGTCGTACCGGTGTGGGTACCACAGCCGAGGGTGACATGATTGCCGCCATGGGGCTGAGATACGGTACGCCGGAGGCTACGGATTTCTCCGAGAAGGTGCATCGCGAGCTTGCTTTGGCTGCTTACGGCTCGTCGGTGGATATGGCTGCCGAACGTGGCTCGTTCGAGATATATGATGCCGCCCGCGAAAAGGATAACCCCTATATAAACCGTCTGCGAGAGGCTGACCCTGCCATGTATGAGCGCATGGTGAAACAGGGGAGGCGTAATATAGCCTGCCTCACCATCGCCCCGACAGGCACCACATCGCTTATGACCCGTACAACATCGGGCATAGAGCCGGTGTTCATGCCCGTATATAAGCGCCGCCGCAAGGTGAACCCCTCCGACCCGGAGGTAAGGGTTGACTTCGTTGATGATACCGGCGATGCTTTTGAAGAGTATGTAGTCTACCATCCTAAATTCATCGATTGGATGAAGGCTGCCGGTATCCCTGTGAAGAGCGATTATTCGCAGGAGGAGCTTGACGCCCTTGTGGCGCGTTCCCCCTATGCCGGAGCGACTGCCAACGATGTCGACTGGCTGGAGAAAGTGCGTATGCAGGGACGCATACAAAAGTGGGTGGACCATTCCATATCCGTTACCATAAACCTTCCCAATGATGTGTCGGAGGAGCTTGTAAATAAGCTTTATGTAGAGGCGTGGCGTTCGGGATGCAAGGGATGTACGGTTTACCGCGATGGTTCGCGCGCCGGTGTGCTTGTATCGCTTGAAAAGAAGAAGAAAGCATCCGAGAAGTCCGAGCAGCCTGCACAGGGGGGTGCCAACCATATAATAAAGCGTCCCATCGAACTTGAGGCAGATGTGGTGCGTTTCCAGAATAATAAGGAGAAATGGATTGCCTTCGTGGGCCTTATGGACGGGCGTCCCTATGAGATTTTCACGGGACTTGCCGATGACGAGGATGGTATATTCTGCCCGAAGTCGGTCAGCCACGGCAAGATTATCAAGGCTGTGGCGCCTGACGGCACGAAACGTTACGATTTCCAGTTCGTGAACAAGCGCGGCCATAAGACTACCATCGAGGGGCTGTCCGATAAGTTTAACCCCGAATACTGGAACTATGCCAAGCTGATTTCCGGTGTGTTGCGCTACGGTATGCCTATCGACCAGGTGCTTAAGCTCGTGGCCGGACTGGAATTGGATTCTCAGAGCATCAACACGTGGAAGATGGGTGTGGAGCGCGCCTTGAAGAAATACCTACCCAACGGCACATCGGCCAGCGGCCAGCGTTGTCCGAATTGCGGTCAGGAAACGCTTGTCTATCAGGAAGGATGCCTGATATGCACATCTTGCGGCACTTCCAAGTGCGGATGACAGGAGGGGCGGATATAGCCCCCTGATGATATATTTATATGGAACTGAGACATCAGCAAGTAACACGGTATGCGGCTCCCCTTCGCGAAGGGGGGTCGCTGCCTGCTTTGGCCGAGGCCGACGACGGCTTCAGCTACGTGGTGAAATTCCGGGGGGCCGGACATGGGACAAAGGCGCTGGTCGCCGAACTGATAGGTGGCGAGGTGGCCCGCGCACTCGGTTTCCGTGTGCCTGAGCAGGTGCTTCTTGATGTGGGGGAGGAATTCGGACGCACGGAGCCTGACCCGGAAATCCAGGATTTGCTGAAGGCATCGCGCGGGCTCAACCTCGGACTTCACTTCCTTCCGGGGGCGTTTACCGTAGACCCCTGGGTGAACGGCATCGATGAAGTCACGGCCACAAGGATAGTATGGCTTGATTCGTTCCTTACGAATGTGGATCGTACTACGCTGAACACAAATATGCTGATGTGGAAAGGTGAATTGTGGCTCATTGACCATGGTGCATCCCTTTTCTTCCATCATTCCTGGCGCAACCTGGAGGAGGCGCCGCTGTCACCTTTTCCGTTTATAAAGGATCATGCGTTGCTGCGGCGGGCATCGGCGTTGGAGGAGACTGACCGCTGGATGCGTCAGCACATAACCCCGCGTACGCTTGATAAGATTGTAGACCTTGTGCCTGATGAATGGTTGTTGCACGATGGGAGCGATGAAACGCCCGCGCAGGTACGCCGTGTCTACAAGCATTTCCTCACCGAGAGGCTCAAGAACAGCCGTATATTCGTGGACGAGGCTGTAAGAGCCCGGAAATTTTTGTTGTCGTGATGGGTGAAAGGTTGGTTTATGAATATGCCGTGATTCGCTATGTGCCTGACATCGAACGAGAGGAGTTTGTGAATGTCGGGCTGGTGATGATGTGCAAGTCGCGGCGATGGATACGGGCGCAGGTGAAGGTCGTGCCGGAACGTCTGGCTGCCGTTGGCGCCGCGCATCGGTTGCCCGATATAGAGCGTCAGTTGCTGACATTCACACAGACAGCCGAGGGGAATGCCTCGGCAGGTCCCGTCGGCATGTTTCCCCCCGAAGAGCGGTTCAGATGGCTTACGGCTGTTAAAAGCTCATGCCTCCAGACCTCACGTCCCCATCCGGGGCTTACCGATGATCCGGAGGCAGAGTTTGCCCGTTTGTTCAGTCGTTTGGTTGAATAGCGCCCACGAAGGTGAATCCGGCGAGTGCCACTGCTTTCTGAACGGCCTCCTGAGGAACGGCGCCCTCTACTCTTACGGTGCCTGCGGAAAGATTTACCGTGGCCGATTCGCACCCTTTGAGAGCGCCTACGGCTTTTTCTACGGTGGCCTTGCAATGTGCGCAGGCCATGCCGTCAACTTTGTATGTACGTGTCATAATCTGTATTGTGTTTTCTGTGTGGCTGTGGGTATGGTTGTGTCTGCGTGAGCAGATGGCGGCGTAAATTAGTAGCCCCACGAGCAATATGCTGCATAGAGTGGGGAAGACCGGGAAGGCGGCATGGTGGCACTCCGTGCCTATGGCTCCCGAAGCCGCCGGTACGAACCATGACGCCGGGAGCAGATAGTCAATGAGGAGGCCAAAAGCCATGGCGGTAACTATTACCGAGCCTACGTAGATTGCCGTCGCGCGGCGTCCTATGGCCTTGCCGAGCACCATGATGGAGGCGAAGTTCGCAGCCGGGCCGGCCATGAGCAATACGAACGCTACCCCGGGTGATAGCCCTTTGAGCATAAGGGATAGGGCTATGGGGATGGAGCCTGTGGCACAGATATACATAGGAACTGCCACTGCGACCATCACCAGCATGGCCAATATCGGGTAGCGGCTTAGACCTATGAAGAGGGAATCGGGAACGAGAACCGTGATTAGGGCGGCCACTATGAGGCCGATTACGAGCCATTTCCCTACGGAGGCAACCATGTCGACCAGGCCGTAGCGTAGGCTTTCGGCCAGTTTTCCAAGGAAAGTGCGGGGAGGCGTGTCTTCCATTCCGCACCCGTCTGTACATTCCTCCGTTTCGATTATCTCATTGCCGTCATCGGCGTTGTCCGTGCGGCTCACGGCCATCCCTCCGGCCACGGCTCCTACGAGAGCCGCTACGGGGCGGACTATGGCGAACGGAAGCCCGAGCAGAGAGTAAGTGGCGGCTATGGAGTCTACGCCTGTCTGTGGGGTAGCTATAAGGAACGAGGTGGCCGCTCCGCGTGAGGCTCCGCGCCTGCGCAGGGCCACCGCCGTGGGAAGTACGCCGCATGAACACAGCGGCAGGGGGATGCCGAAGAGGGCGGCTTTCGCCACCGGCCCCCAGCCTTTTCCCGAGAGATGGCGGCTCATCATTTCCGGGCGCACGAATACATGTAGCAGTCCCGCAATGACGAATCCCAGTAGGATGTAGGGGGACATCTCGTTGATTATCGCCGCGAGGGAGTATAGGAAGTGTTGGATATTTTCGATATTCATAACCTTGCTGTTTTTACAAGTAACTGGTCGAAATTATTTTAATGTTTGTCAGAGGAAAATTTTTAGAAGATTTTTCTTGATGAAGAAGGAGTGTAGCGAGCTACACGACTGATGAAGAGAGGAAAAGATTCAAAAATTTTGCCGGAGAAACATTGAAATAGTCAGACCGGTTAATATAAAATAATTTTGAACAGTTACTTATCGTTTTTCGGTAATGCAAAGTTACGGACATGCGGACTATCCTACGTTACATCTTTTCACTCCCGGGGTTGCATAATTTTTATACGAGCCATTGTGACATACTTTCTGACCTACCGGGCCGTGAATTTGTCGCGGAGGTCGGAGGGCGTTTCACCGAATGTCTCGCGGTAACATTTGGTAAAGTAGGCCGGGGTAGAGAATCCAACCTCGTATGCAATCTCACTTATAGACTTGTCAGTGGTGGTGAGCAGGTCGCGGGCCTGGTTCATGCGGAGGCGGCGCAGCAGTTCCACGGGGGAGTAGTTTGTCAGTGCCTTTATCTTGCGGTAGAACTGGGAACGTCCCAGTCCCATCAGTGTCGCCAGACGGTCAACGTTCAGGTCGGCATCGCCCATGTGTTCGCGCACAATTGTGAGGAAACGGTTGTAAAACTCGCTTTCGGCATCGTCCGCGATGTCTCTTTGCGTAGTGGATTCAGTCTGTGCGGTTACGGCGGCGGGGAGATGGGCGCTTCCGGGCCACAGGTTTTTCAGCTTGCGCCGGTTCTCTATCAACGAGCGCGAGCGGGCGGCAAGGACCTCGCCGCTGAATGGCTTGGCAAGATAGCCGTCGGCGCCGCTGCGGTATCCCTCGATGCGTTGTTCGTCCAGCGAACATGCCGTGAGCATAAGCACGGGGATATGCGATGTTGATACTTCTTCTTTTATAAGGCGGCAACATTCCAGGCCGTCCATCTCCGGCATCATAACATCGCAGATTACCAGGTCGGGGATGTAGCGGGCGGCTTTCTTCAGACCTTGCCGGCCGTTGGAAGCCGTTATAACGTTGTATTCATCGCCGAGCAGTTCGGTTATGAGCAGACGTATGTCGGCGTTGTCGTCTATCACGAGGAGTAGCGGTTTGTCAGGATTAGGATCATCCTCAGACCGTCCGGCAGGCTCTATGTCGTCAAGCTCGGTCTCAATATCCTCCTTGGTGGTGACGTGGTGGGAGGTATCGTCGGTGGTGGACGCAATGTGCTTTATCGGGATGGTAACGGTGAACTTTGTGCCTTTTCCCGGCTCGCTTTCGGCAGAGATTGTGCCCCCATGGAGTTCGATGAACGCCTTTACGAGCGACAGCCCTATCCCCGAACCTTCGGGATTGGCTTTCTCCACTTGATAGAAACGTTCGAATATTTTCTCTATGTCGCCCGGCTTTATACCTTTGCCGCTGTCCTCGACGTAGAATATCAGTTGGTCCCCCTCGGCACGGCATCGGAAGTTGATATAGCCGTTGGCGGGAGTGAACTTGAAAGCGTTCGACATAAGGTTGAAGAAGACGCGTTCCATCTTCTCCTCGTCTAAAGCCATATATATCGGAGTGTCGGGAATCTCTATCTGTAATTAGTAGTGGTGCGATAAAAATCTTACCACTGTTATTAAAATATTAATAT
>CAJUBM010000103.1 GCA_910584735.1 uncultured Muribaculaceae bacterium | reverse complement strand
AAAGTCGTTAACACTACCAAAAGCGTTATATAGTAGAAGGCGGTGTGTCAAAATTCAATTTTTTTGACACACCGCCTATAATGTCTTTAACCTATTCCCCGTGGTCTTCACGCCATATGGTGTCGGGGTCGTAGCTTGAGCCGTCGAAACAGTGGGTGCATACCTTCTCGCGGGGGAGGCCGATGCTCTTGATAAGTGTCTCAATCTTGCTGAATTGCAAGGTGGAAAGTCCGAGACGGCGTCCCATCTCCTCTACCATTCGCTCATATTCGGGGGAGCCGGTGGTGGCATAGCGTGAAAGTACTTCTTCATCAGCATCCGGCCCTTCGAAATCGCGGATGATCTGGCGGGAGAGTAGTTCCATGTCGCTTTTCGATGATGTGAATCCGATGAACGGACAACCATAGACCAGAGGAGGGCACGATATGCGGGCATGTACGCTTGATGCTCCGTATTCGAAGAATGTCCTCACGTTGTCGTGCAGCTGTGTGCCGCGAACGATGGAGTCATCGCAGAACACAACGCTTTTGTCCTGTAGGATGGCTCGGTTCGGGATAAGCTTCATTCGCGCTACAAGGTCTCGCCGCGACTGGTTGCCCGGGGTGAAGCTGCGCGGCCATGTAGGGGTGTATTTAAGCACTGCACGTTGGTAGGGGATTCCGTGGCCGTCGGAATAGCCCAGGGCGTGTCCCACCCCGGAATCGGGAATCCCGCACACGCAGTCGGCCTTCGTGGTGTCTTCTTCTCCCATCATACGGCCTGCGGCCTCGCGCACAGCCTCTACGTTAATGCCCTCATAATCGCTCGCCGGGAACCCATAGTAAACCCATAGGAACGAGCAGATCTGGCAACGCGAGGCTGCTTTCTGCAGCACTGTTATCCCATCGGCTTTTAGACGGACTATCTCGCCGGGGCCTACATCACGCAATATTTTGTAATCAAGATTAGGGAACGCCGATGATTCGCTTGCGGCGGCGTAAGCACCATCCTTGCAGCCTATGACAATCGGTGTGCGTCCCAGATAGTCGCGGGCCGCGATGATGCCGTCTTCAGTGAGTACCAGCATCGAGCATGAGCCTTTCACCTTTTTATACACCAGGTTTATGCCCTCTTCGAAAGTACGTCCCATGTTAATCAGCAGGGCTACAAGCTCTGTCTGGTTCACCTTGTTTGATGACAGTTCGCTGAAATGCATCTTCTTGGCGAGGAGTTCATCGGCAATCTCACGTATATTGTTGATTTTGGCCACCGTAACCACCGCATAGCGCCCAAGGTGGGAATTTACTATGATGGGTTGCGGATCGGTGTCGCTGATTACGCCTACGCCGGTATTTCCTATGAAGCTTTCCAACTGATCCTCGAATTTCGACCTGAAATAGTCGCGCTCGATGTTGTGTATGGCTCTGTTGAATCCCATTTCAGGGTCAAAGGTCACAAGGCCGGCCCGCTTGGTGCCAAGATGAGAATGGTAGTCAGTGCCATAGAAAAGGTCTGTGGCGCAATTCTGCCTGGCAGCACAGCCAAAAAATCCTCCCATAAAAGATTACTGTCAAAAATAAGTAAGACAAATTTTAGGCCGCAAAGTTACGAATATTTTTAGTGATAAGGCCATTCCGTGCTGATAAAAGTTTGGAAGGTGGAGAAAAGAATAGCGCGGGTGAAAACGAATTGGTGGGATCCTGACAATCTCCAAATGCCCGATTAACAATTATTTTATGTAGTATGCTGTCAGTTTGGTGAAAATTGAGTATTTTTGCATCGGTTTTCACAACATACGGAATCTTTTCAGCATACTGATTTAAAGACTAAAATATATTCAGACATGAAACTTGACGATTACAATTTCGCCGGTAAGAAGGCGATAGTTCGTGTAGACTTCAATGTACCTCTCGATGAGAACGGCCATATCACCGACGATACCCGTATCCGTGGGGCGCTTCCTACCCTTAAGAAAATTCTTGCTGATGGCGGCAGCCTTATCATAATGTCGCATATGGGCAAGCCTAAAGGGAAGGTGAACCCTAAATTTTCCCTCAGCCAGATCAAGGACGATGTAGCCAAGGCACTCGGACGCGATGTGAAGTTCGCACCCGACTGCGCTAATGCCGCAGAAGCCGCAGCAAACCTCAAACCGGGCGAAGTGCTCTTGCTTGAAAACCTCCGTTTCTATCCTGAAGAAGAAGGGAAGCCTGTAGGCATCGACAAGGAGGATCCGGCCTATGACCAGGCTAAGAAAGAGATGAAGGAACGTCAGAAGGAGTTCGCCAAGAAACTCGCTTCATACGCCGATGTATATGTGAACGATGCTTTCGGCACGGCTCACCGCAAACATGCCTCTACGGCTGTTATCGCCGACTATTTCGATAAGGACGACAAGATGCTCGGTTACCTTATGGAGAAAGAGGTTACAGCCGTTGATAAAATTCTTTCCGACATCAAGCGTCCCTTCACAGCTATCATGGGTGGCTCTAAGGTGTCTACCAAGATTGGTATCATTGAGAATCTGATGGATAAGGTGGATAACCTGATTCTGTGCGGCGGTATGACCTATACTTTCGCCAAGGCTCAGGGAGGCCGCGTAGGTATGTCGATTTGTGAGGATGACAAGCTCGACCTTGCCCGCGACATCATGAAGAAGGCCGAGGAAAAAGGTGTGAACCTGGTGCTTGGCGTAGACTGCGTGGCTGCCGATTCGTTCAGCAACGATGCCAAGACACAGATTTGCTCTGTTATGGACATCCCTGACGGCTGGGAAGGCCTGGACGCCGGTCCCGAGACCCGCAAGATGTTCGCCGATGCCATAAAGGATGCAAAGACCATTCTTTGGAACGGCCCTGCAGGCGTGTTTGAGTTTGACAACTTCACAGCCGGTTCGCGCGCTATAGCCGAGGCAATCGTTGAAGCTACTAACAACGGAGCTTTCTCGCTTGTTGGCGGAGGCGACTCCGTGGCGTGTGTCAACAAATTCGGCCTTGCCGATGAGGTTAGCTACGTTTCCACAGGTGGCGGTGCTCTTCTTGAGGCCATCGAAGGAAAGATTCTTCCCGGTATCGCAGCCGTGAAAGGCGACAAGTAAGAGGCCATAACGCCGATAAGATAATAAGACAGGGGGCGCAAAATTTTGCGCCCCCTGTCTTATTATCTTACTTAAATGTATTTTAGCGTATTATTTTCCTTGAGATAATGCTTGTAGCGCTTATGGATTGAATAATGTATGCACCGTGGGGTAACGAGGCCATGTCTGCGCCGTGTCGGACTATATTACCCGATAAGTCGAATATGCGCGTGTTTTCAGGCATATCATCGCTTATGACATCTGATATGGCGGCGAGATCGGAATATCCGATTTCTTTAAGCCATTCCGCAATCATTGAAGCCGCATTTGAGGTCTGCGACGACCTGATCCATAGGCTTGGTGACAGGAATCTGCCTTCAGGTATAAGCCTGTGCGCATCGGCTTCTACACCTGATATTCCGCTGCTTGCGCTTGACACTATCAAACCGATATTTTTGCCCGCCATTTCCCTGCCATGACCGAAGAGGAAGGTCTGCAACGGGGCTGCCATATTGCTCCACCAGAGCGGAGCGGCGACTATCACCGTATCATATTCGTCAATATTGATTCTGACAGGATCGATTGCCGGATATGAATCTGCATCATTGGGATTGGCGCGGATTGCGGCTATCTGCGCACTCCCTATCGCATAGTTGTTCGCCGCATAGTCAAGCCCTTTTTCAGCCGGCTCAATCCTTATCGCATCGACTTCAATCTGCGAACGGAGATCTGTCACGATGCTGTGGACATTGTTGGTGTAGCTGTAATATACCACCAGAGTTTTTGCGGAAATCGCCATATATGAAACGGCAATAACCGCTAATGTGAGAAGTGTTCTTTTCATATATTCTTTATTCAGAGTTCTTAATATGATTAAGTTTACAAAATTACAGACGCTGAACAATGTTTACGTTTCACGAAAACGGACAACCGTACCAAATTTACCGATATGCTGCCAAAATATACAACCGCAAGGCTTTGCCGGATGGATTAAAAGCGGTATATTTGCGACTGTAAATCAACATCATATATTAAATGGGAAATATTCTCAAAGTAAATAATGTTAGTGATTATAATGCATATCACGGACTTACTACCCGGCATGGATTGGTAAGCGTTATTGACTTTGACGAGATTTCCCCTGTACGGCATAGTTTGAACAGATACGGCGTGTACGGTCTGTTTATGCATCGAACTCTTTCGATTGATCTGACCTACGGGTGTGGGAAATACGACTATACCAACGGAACATTGATATGTGTCGCCCCCGGTCAGATAGGAGGCAAGGAGGACAACGGTGACAAGATAGAATTGGATGGCTGGGCTTTGCTTTTTCATCCTGACATCCTGCACGGCACACAGTTGGGAAAACGGATAAAGGATTATTCATTTTTTGATTATCGGGTAAACGAGGCATTGCACATGACAGAGAATGAGTATAATATATTCGATTCTTTGATGCGTCAGATTAAAGATGAATTGGAGAATAGGCCTGATGCCGTACAGGACAGCATACTTGTAGGTTATATTGGGCTTATGTTGAATTTCTGCCGCAGGTTCTACAACCGCCAGTTTGTCACGAGAAAGATTGAGAACTCAGATGTTCTGGCAAAGTTTGAAATCCTATTGCACGAATACTTCAGAAACGGTAGCCCGGAAAATTCAGGATTACCTTCAATGCGATATTTTTCGGATAAGTTGTGCCTGTCCTCCAACTATCTCGGGGATCTTATTAAGAAAACCACCGGGAATACAGCGACATACCATATACGGAAGTTCATAATACAGGAAGCTAAAAATTATCTTGCTTCAGGCATGTCAATATCAGAAACCGCTTATACCCTCGGATTTGATTTTCCCCAACATCTGAGCCGAATGTTCAAAAAACAAGAGGGAATATCACCATCGCAATATATAAATTCAATTAAGACCAGATGAAAACAGAATACGAGAAATGTATGGCGGGGGAGCCTTTCGATGGTTCTTCTCCCGAAATAACCGAAATGGCTGTGCGCACCAAACGGTTACTGCGTAAACTCCGAGATACCGATTATGCCGACAACGCGGCTAAACGACGTATTTATCGGGAAATGTTCGGAAGCATTGGCACGGATGTCTATATTGACATTGATTTCCGTTGCGAATACGGCAGGAACATACATTTAGGGAACAAGGTGATAGTGAATATGAACTGCACATTCCTTGACAATAACCGTATCAATATAGGCAATAATGTGATGATTGCTCCCGATGTAAAGATATTCACCGCTACCCATTCGGTACATCTTTCTGAAAGGATGCCGGAAAGAACTGTTCCCGGAGCGTCAATTTGCGACACAATCGCATTTCCGGTGAATATAGAAGACGGTGTGTGGATCGGGGGTAACACTACAATCCTTCCCGGCATTACCATAGGTAGGAATTCGGTGATAGGGGCGGGGAGTGTTGTCGTTAAGGACATACCTGAGAATTCCATAGCCGTGGGTAATCCCTGCCGTGTCATAAAGTCTGTTGATGTGGAGTCCTGTCAATAAGCCGGGGAGGATTATGGAGGAATTCTGGAAGTTCGTGGATGAATACCGGGGTGTGGCGCCTCACACCCTCCGATTACGTTTCCATGGCGATTCCCGCCAATGGGTTGGAGCGGCAATATCACATATCGAGGCGATGCCTAAAGGTCTGAATAAATATCCGCATCTGCCTGAGAGATGGATGTTCCCTTCGGTGTTGTCGGTAGAGCAGGGTACGCCTCCGGGAACTTCGGCGTTGAACCGCCGGATTACGTTGGATGCATTGGCCCGTCATAGAGAGGGAGATGCCTCGCACGGCATGGGAGGTAGTTCGGAGATAAGGATGCTTGATATGACAGCCGGGCTCGGCATGGATGCCCTGCGGTTTGCTGAAAGCGGGGCGCGGATGAAGCTTTTCGAGATGAATCCGGCACATGCGGATGCTCTGAAAATTAATTTCTCCAGTTTTCCGAACATCGAGGTCGTGGAGGGAGATTCGGTAGAGTGGCTGAGAAATAATCCTGAAGAACGTTTCGATATTATATTCATAGACCCTGCACGGAGGGATTCCGCCGGCAGTAGGGTGTACAATCTTCACGACTGTACCCCTGATGTAACGGAATTGTTGCCCCTGTTTGAGGGACGATGTTCGGTATTGGTGGCAAAACTTTCTCCGATGCTTGATATTACGCAGACCTTGCGCGATATTCCCGGATGCAGTGAGATTCATGTGGTTGAAGAGGGCGGGGAATGTCGCGAACTTTTCGCGGTGGTTCCATTCCCATACTCTGACAGGGCGACAAGGATTGTGGCTCATCGCCAAGGTTGGGAGTATTCCTTTAAGGCAGGCTGTGCGGATGAAGCCGGGTCCACTGTTCCTTATTCGGATCCCGCCCCGGGGGACTATCTTGTAGAACTTTCCCCGGCACTGATGAAAGCGGCGCCGTATGCCCGGCTATGTAGCGATTTCGATATGGGCATGATAGCTCCGAATTCGCGTCTGTTCATTGCGCATCGCCCCGTTATGGCCCCTATCGGCTCGTGCTTGAGAATCAAGGAAGTCATTGATTTTTCATCCGGGAAACTAAAGAAAATAGGGCGTGCTATAGGAGCCGCTGAGGTTGTGGCGCGTAACCTCCCCGGAATTAATTCCGAACAGCTTCGTGCGCGGCTCGGAATCGGAGAGTCTGCGTCACGCCGTCTGGTCGGTACTTCCATGCGCGGGGGCCGCAAGGTGCTGCTTCTTCTTGATAAGGAGATCTAGCAGTCTCAGGGCGATTGCGGAGAGGATGACGCTTACGGCTGCTACCGCTATGTGACCTCCGTCTGACAGGTCGGAACCATATGAGGCAAGAGAGTCGGCATCACCCTCGGGCGACCCCGTTTTCCATGTGAATATCACAACCAGGGCGTTGTTGAAAATATGTACGCACACAGGCACCCACAGATTGCGCGTCCACCACAGCAGATAGCCGAAATATGCGCCGAGAAGCAGACGTGGCACAAAACCGAAAAACTGGAAATGGAAGGCGCTGAATATCACTGCGACCATCCAGATACATACATGTGTGTTAATCGATGTTGACATCAGAATACGTTGCAGGGCGCCACGGAAGAAAAGTTCCTCGCTGAAGCCTGCAAGAACAGCAACTATGAGCAACGACATAATGAGGCTCCCGACGGAGGATCCTCCCATCAACAGGGCGGTCGCATCGGATGCGCTCTGTTCCATCTGTCTGAAAAATTGCTCTATCGAAGCCATCGACTGCGGCAGATGTATCTGCCGGTTCCATTCGATTATAAAATTCATGGCAGGTACTGAGAGCAGCAACACCCCCAACGCCCCGCATATCACCGTGGCATCGGGGCGTCTGTCTATCGCAAGAAGCCGTGCCGGAAGGCGGGTGGCGGCAAAAGACGCGGCAATGGCAGGTATCACGAACAGCAATATATCCTGCATCACCGTCACGATCCGTAATGCGGCTTCCTGGCGGTGGATTATCTTCATAAGCAGCGGCATCAGCACGGAGGCCAATATGAGGCAGAACACGAAAGCGCATCCGAACATCATCATCGCCAGCCCGGTATTGGCCACTTTGTAGCCGAGTTGTTTTTTGCAAGACCGTTTTGTCATATCTTTCAATGGGTTATTTTACTGTGTGATAGTAAGGTTCTACGAGTGCCCTGTATTCATCGGTAGGTACTCCCGCTGATGAGCGTATGGCCAGTTCGTCGCGCAGCACAGGTATCGCACCGTTACATTTCACGAATTGCCAAAGTATGCGGCGCGGGGATTTCCCTATGGCGGTTGCCACACGCGTTATCCGCTCGGGTTGTAAACCCAGCAAGAGGGCTTTGAACTCTATTTCGTCAGATTTGTCAGGTGTCGATACCATGCATAGCCTGCCATTGTCACGTAGTACCCTGCCCGCCGTTTCCAATAGGCTGGCCGGCGAAAGCGTTCCCGCATGGCGTGCCAATTTACGGTTGGTATCGGCGGAGGTTTCGCCGTTAGTGAAGAACGGTGGATTGCTTATCAGCAGGTCAGGATTTCCGATTACGGCGTTTGTAGTGTTGCCGGCCATAGTGACGAAATCCCCCTGCATAATCCTTATGCGGTTGCTCCAGGGCGACATCTTGCGATTATATTCCGCTTCCGTGGCGGCTGTCTCCTCAATCTCCACCCCTATTATGCGGGCATTCGGGAAACGTTGTGCCATAAGGAGTGCTATCACGCCTGTCCCGGTGCCGGCATCTACAATCGTTCCGGGTTCGTATAGCTTCCTGTCCGGGTCAGAGGCGGGACAGGAAGTTTTAGTGAGGGCCCAGGCGGCGAGCAACACCCCGTCTGTCCCTATCTTCATCCCGGCCAAAGAATTGCTCATGGAAAAATGGCGGAATCGGAAAGATGTCTCTCTGTCAGGGTTCCTCATGATTTTTTTATGCGGGGTGCTTTGGCGGGATGGGAGATTCTATGGAATTTGATTTGACTTTATGAATCGTCTTTGCAAAATTAACCATTTATTCCCGGTTATGCCAAACATGTGGGTGTGTGAGTTTGTTTTTTTTGTGTCGAATTGTTAATTTTGACGAAATTTTAACGCTGATTGTAATGATTGTAAATTCTGCCAGATTTGTGATAAGCAGCCCGCATGTGGGGAAGTGTCCTGAGGAGATGCGCCATGAGTTCGCTTTCATAGGACGTTCAAACGTTGGGAAATCATCTCTTATAAATATGCTTACAGGGAATAAGTCCCTGGCAATGACTTCCTCTACTCCGGGGAAGACCATGTTGATAAACCATTTCCTTATCAACGACCAGTGGTATCTGGTGGATCTTCCGGGCTACGGGTTTGCCCAGCGTAGCAAGGCCGACCGTGAGAAACTTTTGAAGATGATTCAAGGGTATATCATGCATCGGGAGCAGATGACCTGTCTTTTTCTCCTTATCGATGGTCGCCATAAGCCTCAGAAGAACGATTTGGAGTTCATGCGCTGGCTTGGTGAGAACGGTGTGCCGTTCTGTATAGTATTTACTAAGCTGGATAAGTTGTCGTCTTCGGCGGCAAAAGGTGCTACGGCGGCCTACTGCGCCCAGTTGCTGGAGGAATGGGAGGAACTTCCCCCCGTATTCCGCACATCTGCTGTTGATAAGCGTGGGCGCGTGGAGATTCTTGACTATATCGAGCAGCTTTGCAAGCTTCCCTTGGAAGCCTCGGATGATAACGACACGCAGGACAATATTTGAAGTATAGCGGCGCCCTTTCTGAACAATTGTCGTAGATATGGTTTTATATCTATATAACTTTAAAACCTACAGATATGAACCTGAATATCGATAATTTGAAAGAAACCGCCCGGCATGCCGCCGATGTGGTGGGGGATGCTGCTGAAAAGGTAAAGGACGCACTCGGCAACCTTCCCGGAGCCGCCATTAATAAGGCTGATGACAACAAGGTCAGCAGCAAACTGGAGAAAGAGCGTACCTGCACCCTCAACAACAATCCCCGGAACGATGAGGGGCCGCAGGCATAATCTCTCATTTCGAGTCGCTTCAAGAAAAATTCCTTATCCGAGGTAATCCCATAGTGGCGCCGGACCTCCGGGACGGCAGGCCACCCGAAGAACAAAAGCCGATGTTAACGTTGTAGTTTTTGGCTCTGCCTCTCCGGGTGGCCTGCCGTCCCGGAGGTCCGGCGCCACTATGGGGTTACCATCATTGAGTGGTATATAAGATGAAGTGGTGCGCCAAGAACAATTCATGGCGCACCACTTTTGATTCTTAAATTCCGGGCTTGGAAATATGTTAGCCGAATTTCGATATTTTGCGGAGCATAGGCTCGTTGAGCAGGCGTATGCGGCGCCCGTCTACGGTGATTAGTTTCTCTGATACGAAGCCTGAGAGAGTGCGGATGGCGTTCGAGGTAGTCATGTTTGAGAGGTTGGCTAAGTCCTCGCGGGCCATATATATGCGCAGGGTCATGCCGTCGTCTTCAAAACCGTAATGTTCTTTGAGCACTATCAGAGCCTCGGCCAGACGCCCGCGTATATGCTTTTGTGTGAGGTTTACAATCTTCGTGTCCGAACCGCCGAGGTTGTGGCTCAGTTCGTGGATAAAGAACCATGCCAGTTTCCGGTTTTGGTTTATAAGGTCTTCTACCAATGTCATTGGAACGGAACCCACGGTAGATGCCTCAAAGGCCGCAGCCGAGGAGTTGTACTTCTCGTTTGCGAAATAAGCCCTGTAACCGAAATATTGCACCGGACGGATGAGGCGCAATATCTGGACGCGTCCACCTATTCCGTCCTTGAATTTTTTGACTTTGCCCGAAAGTAGGCACCAGAGAAACTCCGGATCCTCCCCCTCGGCGTAAATCATCTGATTCTTCTTATAGTTGTGGATTACGAAAGCATCGACAATGCGTCGTTTCTCTTCCGGTTCGAGAATGGCCCAAATTTCGGCCATGTCCTCGCTCACCACCTTTTCCAGTGCGCTCTTTATCATAACGTAGCATTTGTGCCGCGTTTACGGCCGGCTGCTGAATGAGTTCTATATTTATGTTGTTAAACTACTACTGGTGCGATAAAATCGCGTTAGTTTAGAAATCATCAAATAAAGAG
>CAJUBM010000102.1 GCA_910584735.1 uncultured Muribaculaceae bacterium | reverse complement strand
TAAATATTAATATTTTAATAACAGTGGTAAGATTTTTATCGCACCACTACTATATTCTAATCATTTCTCAGATGAGGCCCTTTATCTTCTCATTGTACTTGATTTCAAGCTGACGATAGGCGCCTACAAGCTCCGGGGATGTGGCCTCGGGAATCTTTTTGAAATCTACAATAATCTGTCGCGCAGTTTGTCGTTCGGTCTCCGACAGTTCATCTTGGACAAGTAGTTGTTCCAGTTCTTTATATCGCATACGCGCATAATCGGAATCTGTTGAAACCCCGAAATATCCCTCCGTCAGAGCTTGGTACGAAAATTCTGTGAGATTGGTTATCGGTTCGCGATGTTCAAGGTCATAGGCTGTGGCATTTGGTAGAGAACTCAGAACAAAAGGTGAGTGAGTGGTTACGATGAACTGGATGTTAGGGAATAATGCAGTCAGCATTGGCAGTATAGACTTTTGCAGTTTGAGGTGGAGATGTGTCTCGATTTCATCGATTAGCACAATTCCGGGTTTGTTGAAGTGCGATGAAATAGACCCATCGGACTGCATTTTTAGAATAAGATCGGCTACAATCTCTATCACAGCGACAAACCCATCGGAGAGTTGGGTAAACTTGAAAGATTTACTATTGGTGAGGATATGGAAAGTGTAGTCGCGGTAATTGAACTCCAGTTTTAGATTTTTGTCATCAAAAATCTGTCGGAGGATATTCTCGAAATTGTTTAGCCAAGCCTTGATATAGTCGGCATCGGTTATCTGGTTCTCATTACGAGCCAAGGCTTCCTGGATTTTGAGGTCGGATAGGAAATTAAGTATTTGGTCGGTTACAACATCTTTAACCGAGCGTTTGCCCCTGAGTGTTGGCTTGGTTGGATTTTTAGGTTCGAGGATGGCGGTTTTGCGGGCTGCCTGATAAAAAGCGATGATAAAATTACCTCGGTTATATCTTTGAATGAGGTTTACAACGTTGTCAAGGCTGATGTCAATTCGTCCCTTTAGGTCGTTGAGTTGCTGCTTACAAAAGTCTAAGTGTTCTTGGTTCTTTGCACGCTCAATATCATTAGTTAATTTAAGAGATTGAGTAGTGCGAAAAGCAAGTCTTTTTTCCCAATCCAGGAAGTCAAAATTTGTGTCGCTCTTAATTTTGTCAAAATAGTCGGCTATAGCGTTTAATAGGACTGTCTTGCCGCTACCGTTTTTGCCTGTCAGGATTAAGTGCGGAGCATTTTCATCGGCAATCTCAATTTCAATGTTCTTGAGATGGAACAGATTGTTGATTTTTATCTTGTTGATATATCGCTTCATGGGTAGACTATTGATTTGTTTAGCATTAGCGGCATCAAAAGCTCTATGTTGGTGAGTTTGCGAAGTTAGTGATTTTCTGCGGATTTTGTTGTATTAATAGCTCGTTTAAGCCGAGGATTGGTCCTTTTTTTCAGGCGGCGGGGTGGGGACCGGGCTTCCCGGCGGTTCTGAGGCGGTGGAAGGACCAGGCGATGAGGGCGGCGGTGACGATGGTGGCACAGGCATCGGAACTGAAGAAGGTGAACCAGATGCCGTTGAGGCCGAAGTAGGATGGGAGGATGTAGAGCAGGGGCATGAAGAAGAGTACTTGGCGCGTGAGGCTCAGGAATATCGAGAGGCCGATTTTTCCGATTGACTGGAAATAGGTGGTGGCTACAATCTGGAAGCCAACCATGAAGAAGAGAAGCATGGCCGTGGAGAGGGCATGTGCGGTGAACTCCACAAGCTGCGCATCGCGCACGAAGGCACGGGCTATCAGGGCGGGGCAGCACATGCCGCCGAGCCATCCTAAGAATGTAACCGCCGTGGCGGCGCCTGAGGCTATCCAGAACGCCCGGCGCACACGCCCGTAGTTGCCGGCGCCGTAGTTGAAGCCTACCACCGGCTGCATCCCTTGGCAGATGCCTAACACGATGCAGCAGAGCATCACCGTATAGGTCACGAATATGCCTGAGGCAGCGATGGCGTCAACACCGCCGAACTTTAACAATGAGCGGTTTATGAATATGTTTATGGCGCAAGAGGCCACGTTCACGATGAACGGCGCCGCGCCGATTCCCAGTATGCCCCACACGAGTTTGCGGTCAATGCCGTAGATGCCCCGGCGGAAGGTCACAGGGCCGTTGGAGCTTCTGAAGAAATGGCGCATCACGAACACCATGGAGACAGTCATGGCTATATCCGTGGCTATCGCCGCACCCTTTATCCCCATGTCGAGCACGTAGATGAACAGCGGGGCCAGGCAGATATTCAGTCCAGCGCCGATGAACATTGTCACCATCGCCCTGGTTGGGAAGCCCGAGGCACGCATTATGTTGTTGAACGAGAAGGTGAGGTTCGTCATCATCAGTCCCGGAAGGATGTACATCATGAAGTCGTGGGCGTAGGGCATCGTCACCTCGTTGGCTCCGAACCATCCTAAGACGGTCTCCATCCCTAAGGCGAACGCCCCGATATACAGCACACCGATAACGAGCGTCAGCACCAGGGTGTTGCCCAACACCCGCCTGGCCGTCTCCTCGTGCCCGGCTCCTAAGAACAGGCTCACGCGGGCCGATGCCCCCGCACCGACAAGGACGCCGAGCGCCGTGGCTATATTCATCACCGGGAACGTGATGGCCAGTCCGGCTATGGCGTCCGAACCTACCACCTGCCCGATGAATATACGGTCTACTATGCTATATAGCTGCATTACGAGCATCCCCGCCACCGATGGCAGAGAGTACTTCCACAATAACCTGCCCACCGGCATACCGGCAAGCTCTCGCAGATTGCGATTGTCATTCATAATGGTTGTTTTCTTACTGCAAATGTACGAAAAATCCCGCTATCCGGGGGCATTTATATTTCCCTCCCCCGATTTGTCGGATTTTTTCGCTAACTTTGTGGCTTGAATTTTAGAGAACATACGAAGAAGTGGAGACAAAATATATCTTCGTTACCGGCGGCGTGGTGTCGTCGCTCGGCAAAGGCATAATCTCTTCGTCGCTGGCGTGTCTGCTGAAGGCTCGCGGCTACAGAGTCACCATCCAGAAATTCGACCCCTACATCAACATCGACCCCGGGACATTGAATCCTTACGAACACGGGGAATGTTATGTGACGGTCGACGGTCATGAAGCCGACCTTGATCTGGGACATTACGAACGCTTCACCAACGTGCGCACCACACGCGCCAACAACATAACCTCTGGGCGTATATTCCAGAGCGTTATCAACAAGGAGCGCCACGGCGACTACCTTGGGAAGACGGTGCAGATTGTGCCGCACGTCACGGACGAGATAAAACGCGCCGTAAAGGCCCTGGGCCATACCGGCGATTACGATTTTATAATCACCGAGATTGGAGGTGTGGTAGGCGATATAGAGTCGCTTCCGTTCCTTGAGGCCGTGCGTCAGCTACGTTGGGAACTCGGACAGAACAGCCTGTGTGTGCATCTGACCTACGTGCCATATATAGCCGCCGCCAAGGAGTTGAAAACCAAGCCTACGCAACACTCCGTGAAGCAGTTGCAGGAACTCGGCATACAGCCCGACATCCTTGTGCTCCGCACCGAACATCCTGTCACGGAGGAGGTGCGCCGCAAAATCGCGTTGTTCTGCAATGTGGCTCCCGGCGCGGTGATACAGAGCCAGGACGTTCCCTCGATATATGAGGTGCCGCTGACAATGCATGCGCAGCATCTCGATGAGATTGTACTCTCCAAAACCGGCGTAACCCCGGAGGGGGAACCGCATATGGCGCCGTGGTTGAACTTCGTTGAGAAAATCCGCAACGCCCGTGAAGAGGTGACAATCGGACTGGTAGGGAAGTACGTAGAACTCCAGGACGCCTACAAATCGATAAACGAGGCCCTCTTCCAGGCTGCTACTTATGCCGACCGTCGGTTGAAGCTGGTTTACATCCATTCGGAAAAACTCTCCGAAGCGGATGCCGAGGAGAAACTCTCCGGCCTTGACGGCATAATAATAGCCCCCGGTTTCGGGCAGCGCGGCATAGAGGGTAAGTTCGTTGCCTTGAAATGGGCCCGCGAGCACGATGTGCCGACATTCGGCATATGCCTCGGCATGCAGTGCATGGTCATAGAGTTCGCCCGCGATGTCTTAGGTCTGCAAGAGGCCAACTCCACAGAGATGAACCCCTCCACGCCTCACAACGTGATTGACCTTATGGAGGAACAGAAGAGCATCTCCAACATGGGTGGCACCATGAGGCTCGGAGCCTACGACTGCGAGCTGCTGCCCGACTCCTTGGCTGCCAAGGCATACGGGAAGACCCTTGTCAGCGAGCGCCACCGCCACCGTTTCGAATTCAACGGCGACTATCGCGAACGCTTCGAACAGGCCGGCATGCGTTGCGTGGGGCAGAATCCTCGCACACACTTGGTGGAGGTTGTGGAGATTCCCGGCAAGCGCTGGTTCTTAGGCACACAGTACCACCCGGAGTACTCCTCCACGGTGCTCGAGCCCAATCCCCTGTTCCTTTCATTTGTAAATGCTGCCATAGAATACAGGCAACAAGTCAGAGAAAACTCCTAAAATTACCCACCACGTAAATCTTAAAAAGAATAGATGGATAAGAACACGCTATTGGGCATGCTGCTGATGGGCATGGTAATCTTTGGATTCATGATGTTCACCGAAGGCTCGCAGGAACGGCGCCAGGAGCAGAATACCGCGCAGAACGATCCGGCATCGAAAGAGGCCGACACTGCCAAGGCCTTGAAAATAGATACCATAACCGCCGATGAGGCTGCGGCCGCACCCGCCATTATGCGCCAGATTGGTGTATCCGAGGCAGACTCTTCAGCCACAGCCGGCTATAACTACCGTACAGACAAGGTGGATCTCCATTATGACGGCGAGAAAATCACCGGCACCGTGCAGGCCAAGGATACCGTCCTTACCTATGCCGCAGTCACCGCATCGCAGTTCGGCGATGACCTGACCCCGGAGAACCGCCGTCAGGCGATAGAGAACCTGCGTTCGGCCCTTGCCGATGCCGACCGTTATCGCGGTTTCGCAAGGTATCTGTCCGGGGAAGACCGAGCCGTTACTTTGAAAAACGACGTTTTGGAATTGGAACTGGCATCGAAAGGTGGACGCATATCCCGGGCCACGCTCCTTGACTATTTCACCTACCTTCCCGACAAGAAAGATGAGAAGTTGGTAGACACAGCCCGTGTGGAAATCTGCCGTCCGCAGGATGCGCAGTACAGCTTTGTACTGACTTCGGCTACGAACCGGTTTGATACAGGCGACTTCTATTTTACGCCGGAACAGGTGAACGACTCCACTGTTGTGATGAAACTCGACCTCGGGGCCGGTGCCTCGTGGGGTCTACGCTACACCCTTTCAAAAGGCTCATACGTAGTGCGTATGGAGGTGGTGCAGACACATATGGAGAAAATCATTCCTCCCTCCGTGGCATCGGCTGACTTCGTGTGGCGTCAGAAACTTGCCCGCAACGAGCGCGGACGCACATTCGAGGAGCGCAATTCCGGCCTTTGGTACAAGTTCCTCGGCGATTCCCCTGATGACCTCGCACCCCAGGGTGACAAGGAGAAGAACCTTGACCAGCGTCTGAAATGGATTGCGTTCAAGAACCAGTTCTTCTCCACGGTGATGATACCTCGCACATCATTCACATCGGCTGAAGTAGCCTCACGCGACCTGAAGGACACCCCCGGGTATCTGAAAGACCTTTACGCCAAGGCAACGATGGATTACAATTCCACCCAGGAGATTCCCGTTACCATGGATATATTCCTCGGCCCCAACCTCTATCCGCTGCTCAACAAGCTGGATTCATCGCTCAAAGCCGACAAGGGCGATTCATCGCTCGACCTTACTCGTCTGATTCCTCTTGGATGGCCCATCTTCCGCTGGATCAACACGCTTATCATCATACCGGTGTTCACATTCCTCAGCGGTTTCATATCCTCCTATGGTATCATAATCCTGCTGCTCACTATCTTTATTAAGGTGATACTCTTCCCGTTCACCTACAAGAGCTATATGTCGCAGGCAAAGATGCGCGTCCTCGCCCCGGAAATCAAGGAGATAAACGAGAAATATCCCGGCAACGAGAACGCCATGACTCGTCAGCAAAAGACCATGGCGCTCTATTCCAAGGCCGGGGCAAGCCCCTTCTCGGGGTGTCTGCCTATGTTGTTGCAGATGCCTATCCTCATCGCCATGTTCTCGTTCTTCCCCTCGGCGATAGAGCTTCGCGGCCAGTCGTTCCTTTGGGCCAAGGATCTGGCGGCTCCCGATGTAATCTTCACCCTGCCGTTCACCATTCCCTGGTTCGGTAACCACGTGAGCCTGTTCTGCCTTTTGATGACTGTGACGAACATCATCTATACGCGCATCAACATGGCCAACCAACCCACATCCTCCTCCATGCCCGGCATGAAATGGATGATGTACCTCATGCCCGTTATGTTCCTATTCTTCTTCAACGACTATGCATCGGGTCTGAGCTACTACTACTTCCTGTCGCTCCTCATCACCATCATACAGACCTATATCTTCCGTTGGGTGGTTGACGAGAAGAAAATCCGTGCCAAGATGGCCGAGAACGCCAAGAAACCTCGAAAGAAGTCAGGTTTCATGGCCCGTCTCGAGGAGATGCAGCGCCAGCAGCAGGCAATGCTCCGCGAACAGCAGAAGAAAGGACGCCGTTAAACAATCATAACCTGTCACCTCTATGAAAGTAAAACCTAAGAAAGCCCTCGGCCAGCATTTCCTGGCAGATGAATCGGTGGCCCGGCGCATCGCGGCCACTCTGGACGGCTACCGTGGTACGCCTGTCATAGAGGTAGGCCCCGGCATGGGCGCCCTGACACGCTGGCTCATCGAGGACGGCCACGATGTCACGGTGGTGGAGATTGATACCGAGAGCGTGGAATACCTGCAACGGGAGATGCCCTCGTTATCGGGGCGTATCCTGGAGAAAGACTTCCTCACGATGAATCTCGGAGAGGTCTTTCCGGGGCGGGATTTCTGTGTAATCGGGAACTATCCCTACAATATCTCCTCGCAGATATTCTTCCATATACTTCAGTGGCGCGACCGATGCATATGCTGCTCCGGCATGTTGCAGCGCGAGGTGGCCGAACGGCTTGCCGCCCCCCCGGGCACCAAGTCGCGCGGCATCTTGTCGGTGCTGCTCCAGGCATGGTACGATGTGGAATATCTCTTCACGGTCAGCGAGAATGTCTTTATCCCGCCACCAAAGGTGAAGTCGGGGGTTGTGCGTCTGCGGCGCAACGGCGTGACCGATCTGGGCTGCGACGAACGCACATTCCGCACGGTGGTGAAAACCACTTTCGGACAGCGCCGTAAAGCCATACGCAACTCCCTGCGCGGGCTTTTCCCCGCCGGGGCTACGCTCCCTGAAAGCCCGTTGATGGCGATGCGCCCCGAACAGTTGTCGGTAGCGCAGTTCGTAGAACTCACCAATCTTGTGACAGCCGGACGAAATGAAGGAATTTGACGAAGCATATCTGGAGCATATAAAGGAGATTGTCGAGCGGCGCGATGAGGCTGCCGCCCGCAAGCTCCTTGACGGGATGCACCCTGCCGACATTGCCGAGTTATATCAGGACCTCGACCTTGAGGAGGCCGAGTATCTTTACGGTCTGCTTGACGGTGACAAGGCGGCTGATGTCATAATGGAGCTTGACGAGGATGATCGTAAGAAACTCCTCAACGACATGGAGCCTGAGGACATTGCCCGCCAGTATATCGACCACCTTGATACCGATGATGCAGTCGACCTTATCCAGGACCTTGACGAGGAGGACCGCGACGAGGTGCTTTCCCATATTGACGATGTGGAGCAGGCCGGCGACATTATCGACCTGCTGAAATATGGCGAGGACACCGCCGGCGGTCTGATGGGTACGGAGATGCTCGTGGTGAACGAGAACTGGTCCATGCCCGAGTGTATAAAGCAGCTACGTATGCAGGCAGAGGACATGGACGAGGTGTATTATGTCTATGTGGTCGATAACGACGACCGTCTGCGCGGCACTCTTCCGTTGAAGAAGCTCATCACCCATCCTTCCGTATCGAAGATAAAGAACGTGATGGAGACCGACCCCGTATCGGTCAAGACCGACACGCCGCTTGACGATGTTGCCATAGATTTCGAGAAATACGACCTCGTGGCCATGCCCGTGGTCGATTCCATAGGACGCCTTGTGGGGCATATCACGGTCGATGACGTGATGGACCGTGTGCGTGAATCTTCCGAGCGTGACTATCAGCTGGCATCCGGTCTGTCGCAGGACGTGGAATCGGACGATACCCTTTGGCGCCAGACCAAGGCCCGTCTCCCCTGGCTCCTCATCGGTATATTGGGTGGTATCGGCAATTCGTTGATTCTCGGCAACTTTGAGCAAGGATTTGCCACTAATCCCGCAATGGCGCTGTTCATCCCTATGATTGGCGGCACCGGGGGGAATGTCGGCATACAGTCCTCGGCTATCGTGGTGCAGGGCCTGGCTAACGGCTCGCTCGACCTTAAGGACACCGGACGGCAGCTTGTTAAAGAGGTGGGCGTGGGCTTCATAAACGGACTTATAATTTCCCTTATAGTGTTCGCCTACAACTGTTTCTCGCTCGACCCATGGAATCCGACCACGTTGGCCGTATCGTGTTCGTTGATGGCCGTGGTGCTGTTTGCTTCGGTGTTCGGAACATTCGTACCCCTCACTCTTGAACGTTTCAAGATTGACCCTGCCTTGGCCACCGGGCCGTTCATATCGATTACCAACGACATTATCGGCATGCTGATATATATGCTCATATCATCGGCGCTTATGTCGGCCTTATCCTAACCCCTCCCTATCACTCTCCCGCCTGTGGGTTCCGTAGAATTTTATACCATACTCTTCGTGATTGCCGCCATGGCGGTGGCCGCTATCGCTATGCCCAAAGGTAAGGGTGCCGCCGAGACCGGCTTCCTTACCGGGGAACTCGACCTTGCTCCCGCCGATGCCGACAACACCCCGCGTGTGGAGTTTGCCTGTAGGCAGGATGGCGCAGTGGTGATAAGGCGCTACGGGCTGCCGGATCTCACCGCAGGGGCCACGGTGGCGCTTGCGGTGACACGGGTCGGCTTCGACATCTCCATCGAGGAACGAATAACCCCTGCCGACCCCCGATGCCATGCGCTCCTTGAGTCAGAGGCCGCCAAACCTGTGAACCGCGCCACATTCGTGCTCCACGGCCTGGGGCATGAACGCTACCACTTCAAGTACAACTCTGATCCGACATCGACTTACTGCGCGCTCACCTTCCGCAATATCCCGGGGTTGGAGACGTCCAGGCCGATGGCCTGACATGGTAGGAAGTGCTGTTTTAGAAGTGGCTGCACATGTGGATTAACCTTCATTACAGAAATTTTTCCTTAATTTTGACGGCTTTATTGGGTAGAGTGAATTTTTTTGCTAACTTTGCAGGCTGAAAAGTCAGCGTAGGAGAAGCATCTCTACCCACTGGTTTCCATAACAATAGCGAATACTTTGATTTTATAATAACTTTCTTTATATTACTTCTCAACTATGACTAAAATAGGTATTAACGGTTTCGGTCGTATCGGCCGTTTCGTTTTCCGCGCTTCCACAAAGCGTGACGACATCGAGGTAGTTGCAATCAACGACCTTCTTCCCGTAGACTACATGGCCTACATGCTCAAATACGATACTATGCACGGTCGTTTCGACGGTACCGTTGACTTCGACATGGAGAAATCTCTCCTCATCGTTAACGGCAAGGAAATCCGTGTTACCGCATGCCGCGACCCCAAAGAAATCAACTGGGGTGCTGTAGGCGCAGAATATGTTGTTGAGTCAACCGGTCTCTTCCTCACCAAGGAGAAAGCCCAGGCCCACATCGAGGCAGGTGCAAAATACGTGGTTATGTCCGCTCCCTCAAAGGACGACACCCCCATGTTCGTATGCGGTGTTAACGACCAGACCTATGCCGGTCAGCAGTTCGTTTCCAACGCTTCCTGCACCACCAACTGCCTTGCTCCCATTGCCAAGGTCCTCAACGATAAGTTCGGTATCGAAACCGGTCTTATGACCACCGTACACTCTACCACCGCTACCCAGAAGACCGTTGACGGTCCCTCCATGAAGGACTGGCGTGGTGGCCGTGCCGCTTCCGGCAACATCATCCCCTCTTCCACCGGCGCTGCAAAGGCTGTAGGTAAGGTTATCCCCGAACTCAACGGCAAACTCACCGGTATCTCGATGCGTGTCCCCACCCTTGATGTTTCCGTTGTTGACCTCACCGTTAACCTCAAGAAAGGCGCTACAAAAGAAGAAATCTGCGCTGCCATGAAGGAAGCTGCCGAAGGCGAACTCAAAGGTATCCTCGGCTACACCGAAGACGCTGTGGTTTCCTCCGACTTCCTCGGCGATGCCCGCACCTCTATCTTCGATGCCAACGCCGGCGTTTACCTGACACCTAACTTCGTTAAGGTTGTATCATGGTACGACAATGAGATCGGCTACTCCAACAAGGTGCTCGACCTCATCGCTCGCATGAAGAAATACAACGGCTGATAACCGTAACCACCGATAAACAAGGCGGTGTATCAAACAGCAAGTTTGATACACCGCCTTTGCTATACTCTGCAATAGTAACTTTTCAAGTAGCCGGATGGTAGTGGCGCCGGACCTCCGGGACGGCAGGCCACCCGAAAAGGC
>CAJUBM010000101.1 GCA_910584735.1 uncultured Muribaculaceae bacterium | reverse complement strand
GCAGCCGAGCCATGATATTTTGCTGTTTTTAACTTTTATCGGACAGCAATAATAATTTATACTTAATGGGATATAACCATCAAAAGCGCGTTGTCGGAAGAATAGAAGCCGATTCGCCCGTCGCCAAGCTTCCCGAAAGAGGTGATCCGGGGCAATACGCTCTTAACAGCATCTTCCACCGACATATCAGGGCATGACATCAGCGTGGCGGTTGCGAGGTCAAACCGAAAGTCGGTATATCCGCTTTGGAAGGAGCCACCAAGAATATTGCAACCGGTCGAGCATGAGAACGTATTATCCGGGATATTGAATGTAATCTCGCATTGTCCACCTTCCGGAAGAGACACAGGTTTGTCGGAAATTTCAATTATATTCCATGTGCCGGCAAGCTCTTTTACAGACAAGTCTGCTTCGGCCTTACGCAGAACGATAAGTCCGCTCCCCGATGCCGCGCATAACTCAACTTTGCCCGCCCCGGCTCCTTTATAAGATTTTACATTTCCTAACGCACGGAGGATATCCTGTTCAAGCGTCATATCGGGGCATGCCATCCTTGTTGATGCAACCTTACCGAAATCAATGTTTCCTGCCGGAAGGGTTGTTGCAAACGACCCCATTATGTTGTTACATCCTGTGGAACCGGTCAGATTGCCGTTAACCACATCAAATCCCAGATAAGGGGTTTCGACACCGTTGCTTACAGCGACTTTCTTCCCGTCCACGGCAACTATATCCCATTTACCTGACAGGTCATTCAGAACCATCGGTTTAGATGTACTACAAGATGTGAACAGCGCCATTACAGCGCCAAATGCTGCGCAATACAATTTAATTTTCATCATATACTGTTACTGAGATTTTAAATTTCCAAACGATTCATTAATCTATAAGACTACTGATTCTTCCAAAAGTAAAAACAAGTCTCCCTAAAAATTAGTTCCTGTACTTTTATTTTTAATTATCACTGCCCGGAAGTAGCCCAATCCGGGAGCGGGAATGGATAAACATTAATCATATTTCTAATGTTTTTTAAGTAATTACTACCTGTCATAAAGTGTAGGAGCGTTTTCAACAAAACCTGATATTTGATATTTATAGTAAAACGAATATGCTGACAGAAAAAAGAAGCAGTATGCTGCACGGAGTCCTGCTAATCGGTCTGTTTTCGTGCGCGGCGTTTTATATTGGAGAGGCCAATATATTCAAAGAATTATCATTCAGTCCGATGATTATCGGAATCGTATTAGGTATGCTATATGCCAACAGTCTTCGCAACCATCTGCCGGAGACATGGGTGCCGGGCATACAGTTCTGTTCAAAAAAACTTCTAAGGCTCGGCATTATTCTTTACGGCTTCCGACTTACTTTCCAGGATATTGTAAACGTAGGTGTTGCCGGGATACTTGTAGATACGGTGGTGGTAGTCGTCACGATTCTCGGGGGTGTATATGTCGGCAAACTACTGAAAATGGATAGGGATATAGCCCTGCTCACCTCTATCGGGAGCGGAATATGCGGTGCGGCCGCCGTACTTGGGGCCGAATCGACAATCCAGACAAAGCCTTACAAGACCGCAGTTGCCGTGGCTACAGTGGTTATCTTCGGCACTATCTCGATGTTCATCTACCCGATAGCCTACCGTTCAGGGCTTCTACATCTCACTCCTGACGAAATGGGGATATATGCCGGAGCCACCCTCCACGAGGTAGCCCATACTGTCGGAGCCGGAAACGCGATGGGTACAGAAATATCCAACGTTGCCATAATCGTGAAAATGATACGTGTGATGCTCCTCGTCCCCGTGCTCCTAAGCCTTGGTTACTGGGTAGCCGCCCAGGCCCGCAACAGTTCGGCTACAGCCACTAAAGGTAAAGTGGCCATCCCCTGGTTCGCACTCGGATTCCTCGGCGTCATAGCCTTCAATTCATTGAACCTGCTCCCGTCCAACGTTATAGACATCATTAACTATATCGATACCTTTCTGCTAACCATGGCAATGGTAGCTCTCGGCGCCGAGACCAGCATTGACAAGTTCAAAAAAGCCGGAGCCAAGCCCTTCATACTCGCCTTCATACTCTATGTATGGCTATTGGCCGGTGGATGGGCACTATCCCGCTACGTTGCCCCTTTATTCTTATAACAGAATGGTCAGATGCGACCATATAGTTAATCCGACATAAAAATCCGTCCGCCATAGTATCACTACCTTGGCGGACGGCTCATTATCGGGAAAATTGATGCTAATATATCATATCGTGAAAATCAAGAACATCTATTCAAACCCAATAGAGACCAGCAATCAGTCTGTAAGTTTGAACGAAGATGAAAGGCCGGAGGCAGAATCCGGGCCGATGAAGATACGGTAATCCCCGGGCTCATTCACATATTCAAGATCGAAGTTGTAGAACTTCAGGTCTTCGGGAGTGAGTTTGAATTCCACCCGCTTGCTCTCGCCCGGCTTCAGACCTACACGTTTGAAACCTTTCAATTCCTTTACAGGACGGGCTATGGAACCAACCATATCGCGCACGTAAAGCTGTACAACCTCGTCGGCCTCACGGTTGCCGGTATTGGTTACCGTGACCGATGCCGTGAGTTCCCCGTCCATCGGAAGAGTGTCGGACGAGAGAGCCAGGTCGGAATAATCGAAAGTAGTATAGCTCAGACCGTAACCGAACGGATAGAGCGGGGAGTTGGGCGAGTCGATATAGGCGCTGCGGAACTTCACAAACTCATCCTTATCTTCCGGCAGAGGACGCCCGGTGTTAAGGTGGTTATAATAGATGGGTATCTGTCCCATGTTGCGGGGCATCGAGGCTGAAAGACGTCCCGAAGGAGCAACATCTCCAAACACTACGTCAGCAATGGCATCGCCTGTCTCAGAACCGCCGAACCATACATTAAGGATAGCCGGAACGTTTTCCGACTCCCATTCCATAATAGTGGGGCGTCCGGCGAAATTCAGCATGACAACAGGTTTGCCTGTAGCCAGAAGAGCCTCCATAAGGCGTTTCTGGGTGTCGGGGAGGGCAAGGTCTGTACGGGAGGTAGCCTCGCCGGAGAATTCAGATGATTCACCCATGGCGGCGATTATCACGTCAGCCTCGGCAGCGGCTTTCAAAGCTTCGTCAAGAAGCTCCTTTTCGGAACGAGGGTCACGCATATATCGTCCGAACATAGTGGCGTTTGCCTCAAGGAGGGAATCAGCGGTAAGGTTTGAACCCTTGGCATACAGTACCTCGGCCTTATCGCCCACAGCGTCTTTCAACCCCTGCAACACGGTCTTATATTTCGAAGCATCTGCCGCCACTGCCCATGTGCCCGGCATATTGGCTGCCGTATTGGCAAGCGGGCCTACCAACGCAATCTTGCCCTTTTTCTGCAAGGGGAGCAGGTTGCCTTCGTTCTTGAGGAGTACGAAACTCTTCGTGGCTATACGACGTGCATCGGCACGGTTCTCTGCTGTATAAATCTCGGTTTTCTCCCTTTTGGGATCGATAAATTTATAGGGGTCGTGGAAAAGTCCGAGCTTCCATTTTGCCTCAAGCATACGGCGCACAGTCTTGTCAATATCGGCCTCCGTAACACGCCCCTTTGCAAGGGCGTCAGGGATGGTACCCGTAAAACCTTCGGCCACCATATCCATATCGGTTCCGGCTTTCAACGCCAGCACCGACACATCTTCCAGGTCACCCATGCCATGCTCTATCATCTCGGCAATGGCCGTAAAGTCGGTAACTACAAATCCGTCAAACCCCCATTTGTCGCGCAATATATCCGTCAGGAGCCATTTGTTGCCTGTAGCCGGTATGCCGTCCACGGTATTGAACGAAGTCATAAAGGAGCCTGCTCCGGCATCAGCCCCGGCCTTATATGGGGGGAAGTACTCATTGAACATACGCTGGCGGCTCATATCAACCGTATTGTAGTCACGGCCGGCCTCGGGGGCGCCGTACAGGGCGAAATGTTTCACACATGCCATAATCTCATCATTACGTGTGAGATCTCCCTGATAACCTTTCACCATGGCTTTGGCAATCTGCGAACCAAGATAGGGATCCTCACCGTTGCCCTCCGACATACGTCCCCAGCGGGCATCACGCGATATATCCACCATCGGCGAGAACGTCCAGAAGATACCGGCGGCCGAAGCCTCCTTGGCAGCTACGCGGGCCGAACGCTCTATCTCGTCCATATCCCAGGTCATTGACATTGCCAAAGGTATAGGGAACACGGTTTCATATCCGTGAATCACGTCCATACCGAAAATCAGAGGTATGCCGAGACGCGACTCTTCTACGGCCACACGCTGCAGATCCTTGATTTTGGATGCACCTTTTATGTTGAACACACCTCCCACCTGGCCCTTGGCCACACGGCCTCCGATATTGCTGTTCTTAGCCTCGCCGGTCACAATGTCGTCAGAAGTGGGGAGATTTAATTGTCCGAGCTTCTCCTCCAAGGTCATCTGGGAGAGAAGAGAGTCGATAAAGCCGTCGCGAGTGGCACCCGGAGCAGCCATAGCTGCTTTCGGCTGCGTCTTGGATTTTACCTTTTTGGCCGACATCCCCATCGGGACAATCATACCGGCCACCAAAAGAGGGATAATTAGTTTTTTCATGTATAATAAGAAGATTTGTTTGACTTAAAAACGTTCCTTTTTTTGTGATGAGGGGAAGGAGCTACCCTCCCCTCACCTATTCCAACTCATCAAGTTGTAGATTATTATCCGTTCAATATTATTTCACAATCGGAATAGAAGACATAAAGCAGGTTATTCCGTCTGCGATGGTATCGCCGGAGATGTGAACCCAAGCTTTTTGAGTCCTTCCTGAATCTCAGGAGCACCCATGAATAGCTTCCAGGGCAATGCCGTGCGATAGTTTTCAATCATCGGGGCTATGGTAAGCTGGTCGATTGCAAGATAGCGCGGGATAGTCCAGTCGGCAGTTTCCGAGAAGGCGTCATAGAAACCGTACTTCCCCCATATGGTGTCACCTTTCTTGTAAAATCCCTTCAGAGCCGCCATTGACTCCTGCGGGGTGTATGGGAAAGAAGAAAGGGCGGCAGTAGGAGTTATCACACCCTTGTCGTTGCCGGGTGAATGAGCCGAATATCCATCAACCGAATAGCTGGCTGTCAGTCCCCAGCAGTCAGGGCCATACCCCTTATATCCCTTAGGATTGGCTACGCAGTACTTGTAATCTATCAGCGCATGGTTCTTATTCATCTCCCAATAGTCGCCGTAGCTGTCCTTAAGACCGCGCGGATCAAGTCCTATCCATGAATAGTGCGCCCAGAACAAGGGACCACCAAGGTCTTCGGCGCCATTATGTTTAAGCACCAGCGGCAAACCGTAAGCCTGTTTGTCGGAAGCAATACCTCCCGAACGGGCCCATCCCTTATGATATGCCTGCGGTGAAACAGGATAAGTCGGAGATGAAGCCGCCAACACATAAGTTATCAGGCACTCATTATAACCTTCGAGCGGGAAATTCATCTCCCATTCATAGTTGGGAGACCAGTGCCAGTAAAGGACATCTTTTCCTCCCTGCGTGTACCACTGAAAATCCATCTCTCTCCAGAGTTTGTCAATATCAGCGGCAAGAGCCTTCTCTTCCTCGTTCCCGTCCTTGAAATACTCACGGGCGATAAGCAGTCCTGACATCAGGAACGAACTCTCCACGAGGTCTCCGCCGTCATCCTTTTGACCGAATGGCTTTGTCTTGCCGGTCTTGCCGTCAATCCAATGGCTCCAGACCCCGTGGTAACGGTCGGCAGATGAAAGGAAACCGACAATCTTGCGAAGGCGTTCAACACCCTCCTTACGGGGAATAAACCCACGGTCGATACCAACGATAAGTCCGGCAATTCCGAATCCAGACCCGCCTGTCGTGACTATGTTGCGGTCGTTCTGCGGGTAGACGCCGTCAAGGTGTATGCGTTCCGGGGCAAGGCCGGAATTTTCTTCCGCTCCGTCCCACATATAATTGAGATGCGTCTTCTGTATGAAATCGAGAAACTCGTCATCGGATGCAAACGTTTCGGGCCGGGTCTCATTCTCAGGCGCCGGAGTAGTCCCGGCTTTCTGACTGCAAGAAGCTATGAGAAGTCCGCATCCTGCAAACAAGCCGATTAACAACTTCTTTTTCTGCATAATTCTTGTCAAGTTTAGAAAAAGAGGGTGTAACGTCATCTCATAACATTACACCCTCTTTTTAATAATCGAGTTTTATGTTAAGGTCTGTGCAGTTTCAAATTATCAAAGAACCTTATTTGTTAGCCAGTGCTTCCTCAAGCGTTGTGATAGGCTCATCCTTCAACTCGCGGGAAACGTCTATCTGTGCCGAAGGAACGGGCAGATAAGTCTTGGCGGGAGTCCAGCCCTTCGGGCCGATAAGACGTTCTGCAAGACCGCAGCGTACAAGGTCGTTGTAACGTTCGCCCCATTCGCAGGCAAGCTCCATACGGCGCTCGTCAAGAATCTGGTCGAGAGTTACGCCTGAAAGCTCTGACATGGCAGCACGTTTGCGAACCTCGTTGAAAGGAGTGTCACCGCTCTGGCCCAGACGAACCTTGGCTTCGGCGTTCATAAGAAGAACCTCGGCATAGCGGATAACACGCACGTTGTTACGGTTCTGGAAACCTGTGCGACCTTCGGTAATCTGCTCCAGGGGAACATACCATTTGCCGTTCCAGCAGTCGGTATTGTTCTCGTTAGTGTTATGCTCGATATAGTCGCCGCTGGGAGTGGTTGTGCCACCCTGGAGGAAAGTAGTGGTGAAACGCACTGTCTCGCCACGGTTACGGGCCCATTCTACGAACTCGTCATAGAAACCTACGTTCTTCCAACCGCCATAGGTCTTGAGGACGGTGTTCTCGTTGGTCATCGAAGGCATCATACAGTTGAAGTACTGGTCGATACCGATGTAGTCACCGTTAGGCTGGCCGAAGTCGGTACACTGACATTCCATCAGAGATTCGTCGCAAAGACGTCCGGGTATCTTCCACATCTGATAATAGTCATCATAGAGTTTGAAGTTACCATTGGTGATGATGTCATCGGTAAGGGTCTTCACCTTGTCATACTCTCCCATGTTCAGATATACCTTGGCGGCAAGAGCCTCGGCGGTATAGACGGTGAACGCACCGTTGTGTTCCATCTGGTTGGGGCGCATACGTTCGCAGTTATCCATTGCATACTGGAGGTCCTGGAGCATGTATTCGTAGATAACATCGCGGGTTGCACGGCGCAGGTTGCCCTGGGTGTTGGTGTGATACAGAGTGCAGTCGCCGAAGAACTGTGTAAGGCGGTAGTATGCCAGTGCGCGTAAGATGCGAACCTCGCCGCAGTAGCTGCGATACTTCTTCATATCGGCCTCAGAGGTGATGTTCTTGGCGTATTCATCCAGAGATTCAAGCGCGGAGTTGCAGGTTTTCACCATTCCGTAGAACTGCTTCCAGATTTCGTCAAGAGCCCAGTAGCCTGCATCATAGATGTAATGCTCACCCATGTTGTAGAAACCGCCGCCGTCATCGTTGCCGTTCCAGACATCATCGTCACGTACAACGAACTCTATACCTATCGCCCAGTGCATGTGGTTGGTACGCAGGGTTGCGTAGGCGCCACTGACAGGCATGTACATGTTTGATATGTTGGTGAAGTCCACCTTCTCTTCCGGCACCGTGTTCTCAGGATCGATGTCCAGGAAGTCGTCGCAGGCAGTAAATGCCGTTCCTGCGAGGATTACAGCCGAGGCTGCGAATATATTCTTGATGAATTTCATTTCTGTATTTCTTTAAGGAATTTTTTAGAAGTCGATCTGTACGCCGAATGTGTAGGTCGAAGACAGGGGGTAAACCTCTGTATCCCATCCTTCGGGGTCGGAAAGCTCGGGAGTGAAGCTGTTTGCCGAGAAGATTGTCAGCGGACGGTCGGCGGTGAGGCTCAGACGGATGCCCGGCAGAGTATAGCTGCCCATGCGGATGTTCTTAAACGAGTAGCCGAGGGTTACATTCTGAATACGGAAGAAGTCGGCAGATTCAACGAAGTAGTCGTTCGATGCTGTAGCTGACGATGCCACGTTCCAGCCCTGGGTAAGAGCCTGTGCGGAAGGATATTTGTTGGTAGAGCCTTCGCCGGTCCAACGGTTCACGAACTGGTCGTGGTCGAAGTTGTAGTTGGTCTGGGCATAGCGCAACTGACGCTTGCGGTTGAACATCTTGGCGCCATGCTGGCCGTAGGTGCTCAGGGCGAAATCAAAGTTCTTGATTGAGAAACCGAAGTTAACACCATAGGTGAAAGAGGGGAGGTATGAGCCAAGGGTCGTACGGTCGGTGCTGTCGAACACGCCGTCGCCGTTCACATCCTCATAGCGGAAGTAACCCGGTTCGATAGTCTGGGCCTGGGCTGCGGTGATGAAACCGGAAGCTACATCGGCGTCAATCTGGGCCTGGTTCTGATAGATACCGGCAACCTTGTAGCCGTAGAAAGAGTTCATGCGTTCGCCTACCATGTTGATGGTCTTGCCACCAAGTACGTAGTCGCGGCCGTCAAGTGAGTGTACACGGTTGCGGAGGGTCGAGAAGTTGAAGCCGGCATAGTATTTGAAGTCACCTACACGGTCGTTCCAGTTGATAGACACATCGAAACCGGTGTTGAGAATCTTACCGTAGTTACCGGCAAGCGAGGTAGTGGTGAAAGGAATCAGCGGGGAGATGACGGCGTTCGATGTCATGCGGTAGAACCAGTCAACATCGGCGGTCAGGCGTGAGGTGAGGGTAGACCAGCTAAGACCTACGTTTGCCTCGGAAACCTTCTCCCATTTCAGCCATGAATAATATGTGGTGTTCTGATAGCCTGCATAAGGAAGACCTGCATTGAAACCTTCGGAACCGAATACGCCGGATGCGCCGTTACCTACATTGATTGAAGCGAAACCATCGGAAGCGGCCACGTTGTCGTTACCGAGCATACCCCAGCTTGCGCGGAGTTTCAGGAAGTCGGCCCAACGCTGGTTCTTCATGAAGCTTTCATTTGAGAGTACCCATGCTGCACCTACAGAGGGGAAATAACCCCATTTTTCCTGATATTTGGAAGTACCGTCGGCACGGAAGGTGAACATCAACAGGTAGCGGTTGTCGAACTCATAGTTCAAACGTGTGAAAACTGACTGGCTGCGGTAGCGTGTACCGTTATCATCAGATGTGGCTGTGGCGCGGTCACCTTGGTGGAGATACCAGTATGCGGGGTTGTCGAGAGGCACATCGTTAGCCTCGCCCTGGAGCCAGTTGTAGGAATCCTGACGCATAGAGTAGCCGACCATGGCACCGAAGGTGTGCTTGCCCCAGCTGTCACGATAGGTCAACACGTTGTCCCATACCCATTTGTTGTAGTCGGCGGTTGACTTTGTGAGTTTGCTCTGCTTAACCTGCTGGTATTCGCTTACATAGTAAGGAATCTGCATGTTACGGTAGCGAATCGAGGAGAAGTCGTAACCGTAGCTGGTGCGGAAGTTGAGTTTGGACGGGATGAAGGTGAAATCAGCGAAGAAGTTTGTCATCGCCTGATAATTGTCGTTCTTCTCGTTGGTGTACTTCGCACGTGCGATAGGATTGTAGAAGTTGGAGTCGAAACCAAGAACGGCGGGAGAGCAGAACTTGTCGGGGAAGGTCAGGTCGTTAGTGTCATCATACACGGGCATGATACCAGGCATGTTGAAAGCCTGCTGCCATGCCGATTTGCTGGCAACCTGCTGGGTGGACTTCGAGAATACGCCGTTGAAACCGACTTTCAGCCAGTTGGTTGCCTCGTAATCAAGTTGGGCACGGAAGTTCAGACGGTTGTAATCGCTCTCAGCCTTCATGATACCGTTCTGATAGAGGTAGCTCAGACCCACCGAATAAGTAGCCTTGTCGGAACCGCCGGAGATGTTGAGCGAGTGGTTGGTCATAACGGCCGTGCGGAGCAGTTCGTCATACCAGTTGGTATTGGCACCGAAGTTGTAGATACCCTTCTCGGCATCCATCGTGCCACCGAACTTGTCAATCGAAGCCTCCAGGTAGTTATAATAAGCGTTGGCGTTAGCCTCCATCAGCATCTGTGCATACTCGTTGGAGTTACACATCTTAAGAAGGTGCTGTGCTTTCTGGATACCTACATAACCGTTATAGGTAACCTTGGCGGCCTGATGTTTAGTACCTTTCTTTGTGGTGATAATCACGACACCGTTAGCGGCCTTCACACCGTAGATAGCAGCGGCAGAGGCATCCTTAAGAATTGACATCTCCTGGATGTCGTCATTGTTAAGGAAGTTGATGTTGTCGTAGAACATACCGTCCACAACGAACAGAGGGGTAGAGGCGGTAAACGAGCCGACACCACGAATCTGCACCTTGGGGCCTTCACCGGGAGCACCCGAATTGAGGATGTTCACGCCGGGAACCTTGCCTGTAAGGGCACCCATCGGGGAGGAGGTCGGAATATTTACGATGTCGCTCCCCTGCACTACTGTAATAGGGGCGGTAAGGTCCTTGGCCTTGGCAGAGCCGTAACCGATAACGACCACCTCGTCAAGTTTGAGAGCATCATCGGCCATTTCCACGTTGACCGTGCCGCGACCGTCAACTTTAATCTCCTGTGTGGCCATTCCGAAGTAACGGAAAGTAAGAGTACCGTCCTTGGGTACATCGGCAATTGTGTAGTTGCCATCAATGTCGGTAGTCGTACCTCTTGATGTACCGTTCAAAAGCACTGAAACACCGACCAGGGGTTCTCCCCAGGGCAACCGCATCAAAATCTGAGATAAAAAAATTGTGGATTCATCATGTCG
>CAJUBM010000100.1 GCA_910584735.1 uncultured Muribaculaceae bacterium | reverse complement strand
TGATAGTGATTGAGCCGAATTTGCAGAAAGCCTTGTCGCGTATCTCGCAGTCGAAGACAACCCTCTGCGCGGCGACATCAGCACGGTTTATATGCCCGAATATCGCTAAGTTTTCCGGGCACCCGCGCAGAGGAAAGATGATGGAGAGCGTATAACCGTCGCTGCCCGAAAAAAGGCGGTTCTCGGATACATACTCGAACGAAGTACCCTTTTTGAGGGCGGCCAGTCTGTTGTTGACGTAGATGTGCATTATTTCTTTGATTTAGGCGATTTGTTCTTCATAAGCCGGTCGTATTCGTCCTGGGCCTTTTGTATTCCGTAATCCCCGGCCACAGTGTTGACTGTAACAAAAGGCTCGTCGAGGCGTTCATTAAGCCTCCGTATTGACGAAGCCAGTTCGGAGTTGTCGGCAGAGGGCGCGGCGTTGTAGGTGTTGTTCACGACGGTTTGAGGCGTATAGGGCTGTGCCGCCATGACAGCGGGAGCTGTAATCGTGCGCGACACATCGGCAGCAGTTATGGAGCCGATAGAGTTGGTTCGCTGCGCATAGTCCAGAGCCTCCAACAACGGGCGGGTTCGGGGATTATTGACAAGGCGTTGCGAAGCAACCCATTCCCCTTTGTGAACGACACCGGCCACCTCGTCGGGCTTTCCCTCCGGGGTAAAGCCTCCCGACATATATCCCTGCGCCTCCGAAGCCTGTTGCTGCTTCTTTATGGTCGCAATCTGGATTGCACCTGCGGCCACGGCCATAGCCGCCGCGATTGGGGCAAGTATGTAGCCGATAACCGGCACCTGCGCCGCAGAGCCGTAGGCGTTGAGAGCGTTGGTTGCCGTCTGCGCCACAGCCTGAATAACCTGCATCGCAAACTGCTTCTTTGCAGCGTCCGACTTGATTTTGGCAATTTCACGGTCTTTCTGCTTCTCCGCTTTCTTGACCTTGTAGGAATTGCCCTCGGCAAGCTCGATTTCGCGATCATACTTCTTTTCGGCTTTCGCCACTTCGATGTCGGCACAGGCTTGCATATATTCCGAAGCCTGCTGCATACCTGCGTTCATCACAGCGAACACCGACGAAGCGAGGGCGGCGAGGCGTGTAGCCCAGTTGCCGCCGTCTTCCTCCGTGGCGTTGAAGAAGTTCTGCCACGCCTCGTAAATGTCGAGAAGCTGATTTGTCTGCGTCGAGCCGAACCTGCGCACGGCATCGAGCGACTTCTTGTTGTATGTGCGCTCGATGCGCTCCTTAGCCTGTTCGTACTGCTTCTTGGAGATAAGCCCCTGGTCGTAGAGCGACCTGACGATTTCAAGGTCGCGCTTCAAGGCTCTCGCCTCGGACTCCGCCGATCCGGACTGCGGTTTGGCGGACTGAGGCATATACTCGTCGGCATACTTCTTCTTCATGTCGCGCTGCGCCTCCAGGAACTCACGGTAGGTTATCAGCCCCCTGTCGTAAGCGTCGGCGAGCAATTCCATTTCGAGGTCGTAGCGTTGCCCGGCCTCGCGGTATTCATACTGTTTCTTCCACTCGGCCACACGCTGCGCAAGCAGTTTCTGACGGCGAAGCTGCTCCGCGCCCTCTGCCTGTTCAATCTGTACCTGATAGTTGTGCCATTCCTCGGAAGCCTGATTGTAGGCGGCTTGCATCTGCCGGAGATATTTCAGCCTTATCTCAAAAAGTTTCTGCTGCAAGGCTTCCTCCTTGCCGTAGAGCGCATTGCCCGGAGTGTGGAAGTCCATCTCGGCCTGAGTTTCTTCCGCCTGTTGCATACGTCTGGCTTCCCCGACTTTCAGGGCGGCGTTCTTTTTGAGCCAGTCGGCTTCATAATCCGCTTTCTTCTTCAAAAGCTCCTGATAATCCTCGTCCTCGGTGAGATTGAACCGCTGATACACCGCCTCGCGGTCGGTGTAATATTTCAGTTCAATCTCGTGCTTGCGGAGAAGGAAGTCGGTCCAGGACTTCAACCCGGCAGAATAGTCGCTGACATTCTGCGCCGTGTCGCCCTCCCACGTTCCTTTGGCACCGTCGAGAGCGGCCTTGAAGTCCTTTCGGGCCTTGATTTCAGCACGGCGGGCGGCAGCGGCTTCCTCCCTCTCGCGCTTCTTGCGCTCTTTCTCCGATTCATACGGAGTAAAATCATCGAGGGAGAAGTCGGGATTGCCGCTTACCGGGTCGGCGGTCGGCGTTTCAAGCACCGACAGACGGGCGCGGGCCTCGGCGAGGAAGTCGCGCAGTTCCGAAGCGGATAAGTTTCTGACCTCCGGCTGCGGCCCGTCGATGCCGATAATCACGCGCCCTCCCTGATTGGCGTTTACTTTCGGCTCGATGTCGGCGATAAGCCGTTCGAGGTCCTGTCGGGTATATTTTGCAAGCGCATTGTTCTCGCGTTCGATCTGATTGATTGCCGACATCGTTTCATTGTACTCCGTCTGCTGTCCTATCATCTCGTTAACTATGTTGACCGGGTGGTCGGTCATACCCTTAGAGTCCCAGAGATTGCCCTTTATGGCCTGAAGCTCGCTCACGATGTCGGCGGAAAGCGTGCCGGTGGTTTCCAACTGGAACACTACCGAATTTGTGATGCGCACGGCATCGCGCAGGGCGATACCCTCGTCGATAAGCGACTGCTGCAGCTTCTTCGCCTGTTCCTTGAAAGCGTCGCGGTGCGTCTCGTCGGCGGTCTCGCGGGCCGTCTGAATAGACCGCTCCTTAGCCGCGATGCGGGCAGCCGCCGCGAGCCGGTTGTAAGCGGCGGTAAGGTTCGTAATCTCTCCGCGCTCGTTGATAAGGCCTTTGAGATACTTGCCGTACTGCTTGATGATTTCGTCCTTGACGTTCTTGTACTCCTTTGTGCCTTTCTTTGCGGCTTCGAGTTTTCCGATAAGGGAGTCGATGTTGCGCATCTCCTTGTTCAATTCCTCCGAAAAACTTGCCGCCGTGTTCCGAGCCTCCCGCATCTTCTTGGTGTACTCCGAAGTGCGGTCGCACAACGCCTTGACCGCGAGAACGACGGCGGCAATCACGGAGAGGATAAGCCCGAAGGGATTGGCCTTTACAACCGTATTGAGAAGCCGCATGGCATGAGTGGCCGCGCCCACGCCCTGCGTAAAAGCGATAACGGCGATACGCCCCAGGATTACCGAGGTACGGTAAGCTGTCAAAACGGCTTTGCCGACACCGAGAACGGCGTGCCACGCCACAATCGCGGTCTTGACAAGAAGAAGCCAGCTGTAATATGCGGCTATGACGGTAACGACATTGGCGATGGCCTTGCGATGCTCGATGATGAAAGATACAAGAACATTCAGCACACGGAGGAAAGCCGACGATGAAGTGTAGATATGCTTCATCAGCGGATACAGCTTTTCGCCGAGGTCGATAGCAAGCTCGCTGACACGCTTACGCGCCTTGTCGATAGAGGCTTGCACCGTATTGTTGAAGATGGCGTATTCGTTTGAAGCCGAAGTACCCTCGCGGAAGGCTTCGTTGGCCTCGCCGAGCTGCCATCTGAGGAAGTCGAGGTGGGAGGAAAGGTTGGAAAGTACCGACGAGACACGGGCGCCGTCCAGTCCGAGATCCTGGAACAAGGGCGACAGCACGGCGAGCGCCTTGTCCTCGCCCAGTCTGCCGAGAGCTTCGAGGAACATCATCACGCCCTGCGTGGTGCTTTTATTAAGAGTCTCGATGAAGCTGTTTGTTTCAAGACCTACCTTTTTAGCCATCTCGGCGGGTTTCTTGAACAACTCCATGATGGTACGCTGCAAGGCGGTTGCCGACATCTCCACCTTCTGACCGTGAGCGTCGAGAGTGGCGGCAAAAGCCATGATTTCGGGAATAGTCATTTTCGCTGTCGAGCCTATGCCGGCCATTCGTTGAGCGAACTCCACGATGAACGGCTTGGCGGCGGTGCAGTTCTGCGATAGATGGTTGACCGTGGAGCCGATTTTGAGCATGGCATCGCGCACGCCATACATCTGCTCCATGCCGAAGATATTGGAAAGTTTGGCGATTGTCTGCGTGGCGCCCTCTCCGAGGTCTACGAGAGCCACGTTGATAATCGAGGCCGCTTCCACATACTCCTTGACCGAGGCCACGGTATTGTAGCCGAGTCGACCGCCCTCCTGGGCGAGAAGGTTAAGCTGCTCGCGGGCAAGACGAGTGTCCATGCCCTTGAAGATCTCGTTGAGTTCTTCAACCTCGGCGGCTGTCATACGGGTGTACTTGACGGTGTTCGCCATCGTTTCCTCCATGTCGGCGTATGACTGCACCGCCTTGCGCCCCGCCATAATCAGCCCCGTAACGGCGGCAACGACAGCCATAATCGCGGTTTGCGCATTGTTGAGCCACGTGTTCATTCTCGACCACAGCGATTTCTGCGTGGCGAGAGTGGCGTTAACCTTTTGCAGTTCTGCCTTGACCGCACGGATTTTGGCAATCTGAGCGTCCCACGCGGCACTGCCGCGCTGAATACCGTTAAGTTGCTGTTGGAGCAGTTTAAGGGCTTTGTTCAACTCTTTCGGCGTAGCCTTGTCAAGACGGCGCAGGGTGCCGTCGACCGAAGCCGACGAGCCTTTGAGCTGTTCCATCATACGCTGTGTGGATTTCAGCTCACGCTGAAGTTTCTTCATCGTGGCCTTGTCTCCGGCGACGGCGGCTTTCGCAATCTGTTTCTCCAGACGGCGGGCGTCTTTTTCGAGCTGTGCGAGCATCTTCTGAGCCTGTCTGCCGTTGACGGAGAGAACGACATTGGCGGTACTGGTATAATTTGCCATAGGATAATCCGAATGTTGTAGGTATTCCCTGCAAAATTCGGCACGGCTTGAAGCCCGCGAAAAGACGGAAAGGGTTGGTGTCGGGCAGGATACAGGGCCGACGGGGGTATTGTCGTAGGAGGAACCGCCTCGACGGGAGGGCGCCGGGAAGGAAAGAACCGGCACTGATTTCGATGGGCGGCACACTGCCGTCGGGTCCCATTGAAATCAGGACTTAAAAATTTGACTTGCAGGCAAATTTGCCATCTCGCGCGGGTCCCGTTCTACAAAATCTTGCGATTTGTAGCGGGTTGCGAGATGGAACGACCGAAGAATGAGGGAGTTGGGGGTTACGGGGGCTTGCCCCCGTAGTGGCTTTGCACACCCCCCACCGCGCTGTCGCTTGTTTCCGCTCTACTCCCTCTCGCCCTCGCGGAATATGCAGAACGCCCCCACGGAGCGACCCCGATGCGCGGTAAAATCGCTGCCGTGTGAGTGGAAGTTCCGCTTGCGGATTTTTCCACGCATACGGCAGCACTCCGCTCTCCCTCGATGCGGATATACATATCAAGGAGAGGGGGTGAATGACGGCGATGTGCGGTGATGACGATGCGGCGCGTAGCGGAGGTGGTCAGCCAAAGGAACGAAGGGAAGTCGGAGTGCCTGCATCAGGATTAGAGCAAACGGCAGGTGTCGCGGAGGCACGGAGCGACAGGCACTTTGTCGTGGGCTTGCACTAAGACAATGTGCCGACCTGCCCTTGCCCTAAGCCGCAGGTAACTCGGAGTGAGCGAAGTGGTTGGCCGACAGCCGGAGCGGAGTCTGTGCATCGGCGCACCGTGCATCGGGGCCTGGGGTGGGCATAGCGTCGCAGACGAGAGATGGAAGTTGCCGTGCCGGGGCTTGTAATGGAGGCGGCTTCTCCCTCTTTGGGTGGGAGGTACGAGGCTGTCAGTATGGCGACCGCGCGAGTGGAGGAAGGAACGAAGCAGCCCGACGTCGGCGGCTCGGAAAAGCAAGCGGAGGTTGCGGGTTGACAGCGGAACGGGAGCGAGCCGACACCGTAGGCGCAGCCGGAGGTGTCGGTGGTAGCGGGAGTGCAGCCGTCAAAGAGAGTTTATGACCGTAGGCGCAGACATACGCGCCCGACACCGCGACGGAGGAACGGTGGCGGGGAAAAGCGGAGGGCAAGACGGAGGGCGTAATCTCTCGACCCGCAGACCGACGCGGTCGCTATTCACAGGGAGGTACGACCCGTGAACAGCGATGCTCGGAGTTGACGATGTTATGGGGTGTGAGCGCCTGACGGATTGAGCGGTAAAAGCCATAGCGTAAGCCTCGGTCCGGGTGGGGCTATAATAAAGCCGTCGCCATTACAGCCCTCGGCGACAGATTAAACAAGTGCCACGGGCGAAAATCCGTGCGTTCATCAGTCCTCTATGGGTGGGAGGCCGACGGCGAATGGCGGCAGTGCGCCGACTGGAGGCCGTAGTGCAGATGCCTGTCTTCACAAGTCGGAATGGCAAGCGGAGGTTGCCGGGTTGACAGCGTAGTGGAGCGTGCCAACACCCCGACATCGGAGGGGTGGCGGCGTAAAGTGGGAACGGAGCCGTCAAAGATAGTTTGTAACCGTAGGCGCAGACATACGCGCCCGCCACCGCGACGAAGGAACGGTGTCGGGATAAAGCGGAGGGCAAGACGGAGGGCGCAATCTATCGACCCGGTAACCGCAGCGGTTTTTAGTCGAATGCGGCGCAACGCAGAGCCTCGACCAAAAATGCTCGGACTTGGGAGGATTTAGGTATCAAACGGAGGGTGCAGGGAGGTATGTATGGACGACATTAGCCGCCAGCCGGGAGGGTCAAAGAAGATGAACGCGATAAACAAAACGAGCTACCCTCGCGGGCAACTCGCTCTGCAATATATGAAAAAAATACTACTCTCGGAGTGGGAAATGGTTAGCGTTTTCGGTAGAAAACGTAGATTAAGCAGCCTATCACAAGAATTGTGATTATGACCGCCGCTGTGCCGTCGGGCGGATTATAGAGGCGCGTGGTGGCGGTGTGTTCTGTTGAAGTCTCGGCGGCTGATTGATGATAGGCTACCGTATCGAGCCGGTTGAAGGCTTCAACGCTATCTCTATGCACACTCCGCCGGTCTATGACGCGCCCTTTGGTTGCCGTAAGGCGAATGACCTCCGGGGCCTCGGCGTATTGAACGGGGCGCTCGATATTGATTTTCAGGGTGTCGAAGCTAAAATCAATATTCCGTATGGCACTGTCTATGACGGCGATTGTGCGGTGATGCTCCGACCGGGCTACGCTGTCGATGTCGAGCGCTTTGTCGCTGACAACCTGCTTTTGGCTCTTGCAGCCTGTAAGGATAGTAAGAGTGATGATTAGGATTAACGACCGCATAGCTCCGGCTCTTTTTGTACGTTGAACGAAGGGCACGCCCTGTTTGCGAACTCGTTGTGCCCGTGGACTGTGGCGCCGGGATACTTCTTTCGCATCTCGGCCACAAGGCTGACGAGTGCGGCACGTTGCGCCGGAGTGCGCGTATCTTTTGGAGGATAGTCCCCTTTAGCGTTCTTCGTGGCAGCGCAGCCTCCGATGTAGCTTATTCCGATGGAATGTGCGTTCTGTCCCGGAGTGTGTGCCCCGACCTTGTTTTCAGGGCGGCCACGATGAACGGAGCCGTCGCGGTAAATCACATAGTGATAGCCGACATCGGAGAAATCACGGGCAAGATGCCACTCTCGGATTTGGTCGACAGTATAATCCTTACCCTCCGGGGTTGCCGTGCAATGTAGGATTATCTTGTCGATGCGGCGAGTGTTCGGTAACGAGTCGATACCGAGAGCCGCCCAGGTCTTGGGGCCGACGATGCCGTCGACCGTAAGGGCGTGGGATTTTTGGAAGTCGCGCACCGCCTCGTCGGTGATTGCGCCAAAAATCCCGTCCGGGATAAGGTTGAGCTTGCGTTGCAGGGTTGCGACAAGGTCGCCCCGGCAACCTTTCTTAATTGTTGTCATGGTCTTGTGGATTATGTTTGTTGCCATATTGGTAATGATACTTCATGCCGAATACCGCCCCCGCGAAAGTCAGAATCTCGCCGAAGGCGATAAGGACTGAATTATGGATTTCGCCGGGTGGCGGCACGATAAAGCCCGCTATGAGCAGACCGCAGCCAACGATAATCAGGAGTACGGCGGCAAGCAGCTGTATAGTCGGCTTATGTTTGCGAATTTCCATTGTAAAGTGTTGTGTATGTGAAGAATTATTTGTAATTTTGTGTACTCGATACGTGAAACCAAGCTAATAAGACCCGGATACCTCTCAACGATGTGAAACCATGCTAAAAGAACCGTGATACCTATGTCCGTATGCGAGATAGCACCTCCCGATTCGGGCTATCTGTGTCGAAGTATAATTGATAGCACTCCCTTGTAGGGCTATCCCCGGAGTCTAAGAGATAGCAGCCCCTTGCGGTTTTACCGCAAGGGCTATCTTTTTTATATGGGGCTATCATTTTCCGAAGTGCCATGTCTTGGTGGTCGGGTTGTATATCAGTGAGAACTCGGCAAGCGAGCTTACGAGGTTGGCGGTGGTAACGAGCGAACGTCCGGGTGGGATTTTCTTGGCGAAGCCGACGGCGAAGCGCAGTCGGATCATGCGATGTCTGTTGACCTTGCTCTTGCGGTCAAGCAGCGCAACCGACGAGCGCCCCCAGCCAAAGGTCTGTGAACCGTCGGCCCTCGTATGATGTGTTACGAGGGTTTCGGGGGCGGTGGAATACGATGCGGCTTTCTGACTTTGATGTGAGTGGGGATTGGTGGAAAACCCGATAGTGTTGTCGGTTGCAATATAAATCGAATGGCACGAGCCGTAAAGATTCCACCCTTTGCGGACTGCGCAGTATTTCTTACGCTCCACACCGCTTTGCAGCGCAACCTTATCGTTCCATTGGTTGCGCTTGCGCGTGAGCCGAAAAAGATAAGGCACATATCCGTCGGCGATAAGCTGTGCTGCACCGTAAATGCGCAGTCGGCCTCTATCGACAGATACCTGTATCTGGGCGTTGTTATACACCCCCTTGCTGCCGTCGGTCATGCCGAGTTTGACCTGAACGGTTTCCAAAATTTTTTCGATTTCAGCGACAGCCCTACGGGCGTTGTTAAGGTCTGTAACCTGCTGCGCCCGCATGGCACCTGCCCGTTCGGTGGTAGCCTGTTGAATGAATATGCCCGCAGAGGAAGCGACAGCGCCGGTTGCGAGATTAACCGTAGTATTGTTTGCGTAGATGTGATTTCGGTCGGACTGCCCCTGCGAAAGTGCGGTGATGGCCTGACCCGCGGCTTTGAATCCGTCGAGCAATTTCTGAATATTGGCGACGGTTTCCGACGTTCCGGCAGTAGCGAGCAGGTCTGCAAGGCGTTGGAGTATATAGCCCAGCGACTCCGGAGTAATGGAGTCTTTGGTCTGTAACTTTCGGAACTCGGATATGAGTTGAGAGATTGATTTAACGTCGATAGCCATAATGGTGCTGATTGGTTGCAGCAAAGTTATGGCTACCATTAATCGCACGAAAAGACATGAATTTGCAGCGGAGGACGCTGTATGTCAACGAAAATGTGTAACTTTGCGTATGACAACAGCATATACAATCGTATGAAGAAGTGGCAGAAGATATTAAATTGGATAATGATTAAGTTGATGAAGCCGAAAATTTCGATGGAATCCAAAACGCAAAGAGCTTGTGGGATTTATCGAACGACCAAACAATATATTTTTCTGACAGGATATGGTAAGACAGGGATGGGGTACGAAATGAGCTATCCTATAAAATTTACACCAATAGATTGTGATGATGTCGAATTCAATAATGCTTTTGGTGAAGTTTTTATTGCCAGTAATCGCGATAAATACGAGGAGTTATTATCTGCACAGCTGATTAAAGCGATGAAACAGCGCTCGTGGCGACAACTTCATAACCAATCGACGTATATATTCGTCCGACAAGATGATGCCGAAATCATGGTTCTTCCGGCTCAATACAAAAAGAATGAGTGGGATTACGAACGTTCTTTAACTTTTGACATTGGTAAAGATTCCATATACGACATTGCAAGCGAAGCCAGGAAGCTACTTGACAACATTAAAATTGACTGATAAAACATCCCAATTATTTGATTAGTGATTGGCGCATGATGTCGGGATTGAGGGCGTTGGATATGGCGCGGCAGAACTCCTGGCCGAGGGAGTCTGCGTAGAACTCCTGAATGTTCATCACGGAGGCAAAATACTTGCGAGAGAACCACCGCTTGCGGTGGCGACCGTTGGCTTTGCCGATGTTTGCTTCGCAACGATTTCGGCTGCGCTCGGCATAGCCGGAGCAAGCTCCGCTCTGCTCTCGCTTGCACGAAATGTCGACGGGGTTGCCACGCGGAGTATTTCGCCCTGTGCCATAATCAACGAAAAGGCCGTAGGTATTAAATGACTGTTCGAGGGATATGTCGATGAACTTGCCGTCGGCGGTCATGGATATGCCGATGGTTGAGCGGTAAAGGGCTCCTGTGTCTATTACTCCTAAGAGTGCCATTTGCTCGCGCCATATCTTAACCATAGTGGCGTTGAACGCCGTAACATATTTGCGGCGTTGCTCAACGCTATCTTTTACCGTACCATTCATTATTCAGTCCACTCCTGGGGATTGTATCTTAAATCAGTAAACACATCGACGGCAATCTGAAAATATGCCCCGGCGGCTCCGCTGAAAAAATAGCGGTCAATCTCGTTGAACGATATTCGGGGGTCGAGGTAGATGCAGTTCTGCTCTAACCTAACCTTTTCAGGGAGCAAACGCGACATGAATTGCCGGAACAACTCGCGCATTATCTCCATGCACTCGGCGCGAGCCGCCATATCTTCGGCAGCGTGTCGCATAGCGAAAAACACGGTTTTGACACGGCGTGTGCGCGGCGTGTTGTTCAACTCCGTATAGCCATCGGCTATATCACTGACGCAGACGAAGGCGGTTTGGGTCTGCGCCTCGTTGACCGCTTCCTCGAAGCCGTCAAGACCGCTGACGCGGCAGAAGGCAAAACCTTCCTGCCGGGCGAGGCGGTTGGTTGCGGTAAGGTTTTCAAAGAAAGCCGCCGCGTTCCATCTTC
>CAJUBM010000099.1 GCA_910584735.1 uncultured Muribaculaceae bacterium | reverse complement strand
GCGAAAAGCTCGCCGAGAGCGAAGAAGACCTGCTCGAACACCGCACCGACGGCACTGACGCTTTCGATACCCTCTACATCGGCTGCGAGAAATTCCCTTATCACGACACCTTTGCCCTCTCTGTGTCGGGAGTTTCGTAATCTGAAATTTTTTCTCGGCTATACGCTCGTTCTCAAATATTTTCGTTAACTTTGCCGATGGAAAGGTTTTACCGCTCCACGACATTTTGGACAAATAAGAAGCGTTATGCTTATCTTGTGATTTGAGAACGTAGGAAATTTTCAACCGAGCAAGGATAGCATAGTGGTTCTCACGCATATTGCGTGGGCCGCTATTGTTACATCTGCTCAAATGGTTTCCTACGACCTTCAAATCACGACGTAGCATAGTTGGCTCACGTTTTCTTTAATTATTCTCTCCACAGAGTCAGTGGAATAATGTTTGTTGATATGAACAAATTTATCATTACATTATTGATTGGCATAGCACTATCAATGACGGCTTGTAGCGATGACAACACGGTGTTCAACGAACCGACCCCGATAAGGTCTTATGAATCCGACGCCGAGGTGCTTTCACAGTTTGTCGAGGTGGATAGCCGGACAGGGCTGTTCTTCATCAATCCGGACAAAAAGGTTACGGCAACCGATTATGTCGTAAACCGTTCCCGGGAACAACTGGCAGAAGTGAGTTCCATAAACCGAACTCGCTTTGAGGGTGAGATGGCACAGGCAAACAATCTGATAAAGGCTTATACAAAAGCCGGAAATGCCAGCGTCATTTACACTACCCGTACATCAGGCTCGGCAAGGAACAATGATAGAGGAGCAATGTGCCTGTCAAAATCTCAGTCATACAGTACAGACGGGAGCACTGTGGCCCGGCTATCGGTATCTGGCGAAGAAATATATAGGACAGGATTCTATTCAAATGGTAATAACCGACTCACAATAAGTTCTGACAATACATCAATGTTCTATGTAGCACAGATTTCATTCGTTACCTCTGATGAAACCAATAAAGGAACAATCCTTTTAACAGGAGTCGGAAGGAACTCATTGCCTTATATTTATTCCCTTTCATTACCGGAGGTCCACGGAGAGTATCTTAATATGCAAGGCAAATCCCTAATAGGAAACGGTAGTGTAACAGTTAATATTTCGGAATGAAACAGATTCGGCTTTTCATATCCATACTGGTATTTGTGTTCCTCGCATCGTGCGATGAACGCACTGGCTATTATGATACCGACCAAAAAGAAATTATCTCCCTTATTACCGGCGTGGAATGGAAACAAACCTATGAACATATGCCGAACTTTGAGCCGACTGAATATAATGAAGAAGGATGGGTATATCAGTTCAATGCCAACGGGACCGGCTCTTATAAATGGATGAATTGGAAAGATGGCACAATAAACGGTGAAACAGTATATTTCCGCTGGACTTTCACCACTGATAACTTTTCAGTAATCTATATTGACAAATCGGAATGTTTTTGGCTGATTGATAAACTTACGCCCTCTGAATTAACAGTGAAGAGAGCTATGCAAGATCCCGTACTTTATCCAAATACAGATAAGACGGTTTGTAAATTCAAGCCTATATAATAAATTAAATGTTACTCCTCGCAGAGATGGTCTACAATTAAATCGGTTAGCATATTTAAGTATAGTATTAACGTAATGCAGAGGCTTTGGAGTTGCGGCACCGCCGCCGCGCTTTCGTAAATCGAGCCTAAGGTCTCGACCAAAAGGCTTCAATCGCATAACTCAACTCATACAGCGAGCTTAGACACCAACTATCCGTTGGATCTAAGCTCGCTTTTCTATGCGGTATTGTTCCGGCAACGGCGACTTTCATTTCAGATATAGGAAGTTACCGTACATTATACCTTTGAGGGGGATTTTACTAAATGAAACACTGAACCGTACCGTTGCATCGACTCATTATTGAGGCGATTGTCTTATTCTGGACTTCCTCGGCACAGGCTTCACAGCTAAGATGTTCCGCTTATGCCGTCAAGTGATTACTTCACGGTTAGATGCGTATTTTGAGCGGAGCGGTCGGCGTTCACTGCCAAATATGCCTTGCAGGTTACATGGTTCGGGATTTTGCCGGGGCGTTCCGCGAGGAACTTTCCTGATAACACGCTCGGAGGCACATTGTATTTACATCGCGAAGTTAGCGTCTTTATCTACGCTCGTCAAGGGCAAGACACGTTCACCGCAACAATCTTCCTTTTTTAGTCTATGCCGAAAAAAGAGTATTGCCTTGTGAACCCTTGTCGGCTAACGTGCCTGCGGCACTGATGGGTCAGCCGCATATTCTGCAATGTAAAACAAACGCGCCCCGGCGCACAGTAAAAACCCTCTTAAACTTCAAAATCATGACCCACGTAATGAACATATTCGACAGCTCTCTCAACTCCAACCGCAAGCTCAAATACTATTCGGTAGAAGTAATCACTTTCGACGGCGACAGCTACACTGAAGAAGTGGAAGCCCGCAGCGCGGAGGAAGCCCAGGAAATCGCCGCAGCTCAATTCGATAATGTCGATTACACGATGGTTCAGGGCTGCTTCGCAGGTTGGTAAAAATCTTCTCCCCTCAAAGGGTGGCTGTCCGCCGGGGCAGCCTTCTCTTTTGTTCATCTGTCGCCGTTGCCTCCACGCATTTGTCTAACGGCTTTCCGCCACCGCCTCCAAGCCGATATGGCGGTCTGGCCCTTTGGCCGTGGTGCCGCCGGGCAGGTTCGCTCACGCGACATCCGGGTAGACCGCCCGACGCTTCCCGGTCGGTTTTCTTCTTCGGTGAACAGCCGTGCATCATCACATTTTTTCGGGAGGGTTTGCCTTAGCTGATTTTGTCGGCGGCTTCCGCGGAGGGGTGTCGGGGATTTTCCGCTAAGTCCGCGCCGTCGCACCGGCCATCAAGGTATCAGCGTACCGCGTCGGCTATCAGCATTATAGATTCCATATGCCCCGTTTTGTGTCAGGGTTGTTGCATCGCCGTTAGGCAGGTTTGACTATCGGGAGCGACGGCAACCGCCTCCGCTTGCCTCCGACATCGGCGTTCTCCGTGTTCCGGGGGCAGCTCCGCACCGGGCGCAAGCACATACAGCGTCGCTCTCGGCCTCAACCGCAACCGCGCAGTCCTCGCCACACCCTCGGCAGACGTACCTTTTCACTTGCAGCCCCGACGAATGCGGAGTGATGCCGGGCATCGACGGCGGAGGCTTTTTGCTGCACAGACGCGAAGCGTTCCGGCTATTTTCTCTGCGGTTAGTTTTCTTTTGCCTTTTCCGCATTTGGGGGATATGAACCGTGGCTTATTTTTCCTTCACAAAGTTAGGTCGCCAACTCAACTTCCCTCCGGCTCTCTAAAACCGGCTCTGCCTATTTACACGACAATTTTACGAAAAATGGTACGAGCCTCATTTTTAGACGCTCCGCTTAAAATTCTCTATAAATTTTTGTTCGGTCTCAAACAGCTTCCCACCTGATTGTTCGTAAAAATTAAAAGCCTCGGCTCACATCTCAAACCCCAAACACTTCAAAATCATGGCAAAGAAAACTAAAAAATCCGCAGAAAAGAAAGTCGCTCAGAACGCAGCACCGCGTCGCTCCGCTAAAAAAGCCACAGCTCCCGCTGTCGAGACCGTTCCGGCCATCACTCCCAAGCTCATCGTGGCTCAGCACAAGTTCAACCGCTGGTACGTCTACTTCAAGGGTGTAGCCCCCAAGGACAACGTCGGCTGCGGCTGCAAGACAGCCAAGAGCGCAATACGCTATATGCACCTGCTCAAAGCCCGATACGGAGCTACCATATCCCAAAACATTTACGAACGCCTCCAGTTCGAGGCTCAGCGAGAGGGTTAAGCCCTCTCGCTTCTCTCTCCCGATTGTCAAACCTTTTAATTCTCACGACAATGCAACGAAAATATACTTGTATCACAAAACAGGGCAGATGGGATTTCTTTGCCGATAACGATATTGACGCGGTACGCCTTGCCCTTTTCTATTGTTGGCGCGACGGCGAGGACTTCGTAAGCATCAAATCCACGAACAATCATACCCTCCGCATCTGCCTTATCGACAATCATAACTCAATACAACCTTTAGCTCACCGACCGAATGGGAGGTAAACCCTTTAATTCCCGAAACAATGGAAATCAACTATGGCAAGTTCACCGAACAAGAGCTGCAAGTAATCCTCGATGCAGCGCGTACAATCAACTATGCCTTCGGCACTCAGTTTCCGAGCTACAAAGAACAGTTGGCCCTTCTGATTGAAGACCTGCATTTCCGTGTTATCAATCAGATAGTCATTCAGGCGCACAACGCCCTGCGCTCAAAATACATCGCGCGAGGCATCGACCCCGACGCGCCGGACTTCCGTCTCGATCATTTGGAGAACTGATTTCTCCAAACCGTCGGTTCAGCGGTTGACCCTCCGGGGTTAACCGCTTTCTCTCTGTCTTTTATCTGCCACGACTGCAAAGCTACCTTTGCATCATGGCACACCGCATCACTTACAAGCCTCCGGGCAGACTCATTTCTTCGGCTGTCGGCGAAATCACTGTCGCCGTCGACGGCGATTTTGTCGATGTTACACTTACCGCCACCGGCGGCATCGTCATTCTCTCGGAGCGTTACTACCCCTACGGCGGTTATGTAACGCTCTATGATCTCGGCTCGCTTATCGAGGCCGAGATGCGCACGTCGGGGCTATCGACAGCCGACTTTACCCTCCGTGTGTTCTCCGACACACAGAACAATAAGGCAGACTCCTGTGTGCTTCATATCCTTTACTGCGACCGCTTCACGGTCTGCACGGATATTCCGGCATTTCTCCGCGAGAACTTCCTTACTACGCTCTCCATGCGCCGTGTCGCCCCCGGCTCCACGCTCTCCCTTTTCTTCTACGCAGAACAGAGGGAGAGCATAGCTTACACTGTCGCTCACTCTTTCCGCAAAGCCGGCTCCGACGTTATCTTCCAACATACAATCATCGCCGACAGCGGCAAGACCGCCGCATCGTCGGGCGTGGTGCAAATCAACATCTCACTATCCTCTGTCATAGCCGACGCTGCTTCTTTCGCCACCGCAAGGCTCGGCGACATTACGCTGCTTTCGTTCTCAGTCCGTTGCGGTCAGCGGTCAATCTCATGCTTCGTTGACTATTCGCTCGACGACCGCGAGACGTTCTTCTTCCGCAACTGCTTCAACGTCTTTGACTTCGCCACTTTGCCCGTACTCACTACGGCAAAGACAGACGTCGACCGCTCCCTCGCCGTCATAAACGGCAAGTCGCAGTTCTACAACCAGTCTACCGCCAAGACATACGAAGTAGAGGCAACTCGCCTCACTTCCGATGAAGCAGGGTGGATCGACCAACTCTTTTCGTCATACGATGTATTCCGCATCGAGCCGGACGCGACAAATCCCGACGAGCCGCTTGTACTTGCCCCGGTTCTCATTACCGACTGTACCTGTGAGACACACGACGGCGACGAGAAACTTAACACCGTCAAGTTCACATGGCGACATACCGACAACCGCCCCATCGTGCGCCTGTCTGCCTCGCCCGGCATATTCACATCGCCCTACAACATAGTCTATTCGTAACCAATGGCTCGCTCGATACACATATCCACCGCTCGCACAATGCTCAACAGCGGCGACCCTGTCGATATTTCAGTCTGGAAATCCGACGGCTCTATCCTGGAACTGCGTAACGTCATTTCCCTCCGTTACTCGTTCTATGGCGGCTGGAGGAACGTAAAGATACTTTCCTCCGGCGAGTGCCGCAAGATACGCGACTGCTGCATCTTCCGCGTCAACGGCTTGGAAGTCTTTCTTTGATATTTGTGTATTCTGCTGAAAATGCGTAACTTTGCTATTATCAAACTCACTCCGATTATGCAAAAGATATTCACTGTCATATTATTTTTAATATCGGCTGTTTTCTCCATTAAAGCTGTCGATAGTAAAGCTGTCGATTCATTGGATATATATTATGATGGCCTTTACGCCGTTAATTGGACGGTCAATGTATATCCTGTTGCAGATGTTTTTAGTTTTCCGCAAGACCATATTGACAATATACTTGAAGCACTTAATATACCACAAAAAGAAATTCTTGCAGATGGTGAGTGGATACTATGGTATTATCTTGATACCTCATTTCAAGAAGCGAGAAGCATTAAAAGCGACATCGAAAAAGTTGATTTGCCCAAAGGCTATAAATGGGGATTCGGAATGCTTGAAGACGAGAATCAGAAACTGACTTTTATCGTAGCTTTATGCGAATCGGAATCTACATTTAGCGATACAATATATCAAGCCTTTCTTGAAGAAAATGTTTTCGCGAAACCGTCTGTCAGGTTTAATTTCAGACAAGGAGAATCCGAAGAATCATTAGAGGAATATAAGAAATACAGTAAAGGTAACAATCATTTGGTATTTGAAATTAACGATTGGCTGTTTTCATATTCGCAGATAAAAGATAATGATGGCTCGATAACCATTGATTATGTACCTCGCTCCATTTTAGAAAAACTTTATAAATCGCCTCGCTTTGACGTTCCTGAATTGATAGCTGAATAAGGCGTCTTTTCGCTTACCTCATACGGTCCATAACTTTGTGGAAAACAACCACAAGTTATGGACTTTTCTTTTTTCGACCTCAATTTTAACTCCGTCGAAACGCTTCCGGGCTTCGAGGCCCGCGCAGCGTTCACTGTCAACTCGGCTTCCGTGTTCAAAGAAGACGTTGACATGGTGCCTACCATCGTTGACGATACGCTCTCTTATATTCCGTGGGGCGGCGACAATCAGATGCCGTTCGACCTGCTCGCGCTCGTCGAGAAAGACGAAACACTGGCAACCTGCCAGTGCTTCAACGCCGAGGTCTGCTATGGCTCCGGGCTGCAATACTGCACCACCGCAGCCTCCGCCCCGGTCAAGTCGGCTGTCGAAGATTTCCTACTTGACAACGACATCGCCGCATACTTCCTCGGCATCTGTCAGGACTTCAAACACTTCGGCTTCGCCGTGTCGGTGCTTATTCTTAACGAGGACGGCACAAAGATTGTGTGCCTTCGGAGAAAGGAAGCCTGCTATTGCCGATTTACGCCCGCCGACGCTCACGGTCGTATTTCCCAAATCCTTTACGCCAACTGGCGCAAACCAATATCAGCTCGCGCCGATATTGAGGAAATCGACCTGCTCGACCCGGCTTCGCCGTGGCGCGATCTGCAAGACAGACTCACCAAAGGTTCGCGCTGCCGCAAATTCGCTGTCGTGTCGAAAATCCCGACGGTCGACAGCACTTATTATCCTATCCCTTATTATGGCGCGTTGTTCCGCGGCAAGTGGTACAACATCAAGCAGCTTATCGGTATCGCAAAGGAAGCGAAGCTCAAAAACTCCGCTCCCATAAAGTACCACATTGAGGTCGGTGCAAAATACTGGGAGAGTATTTTCCGTGCCGAGGGCATTACCGACCGCCGAAAGCAACAGGCGCGTATCGTCGCCGAGAAACAGCAGATTCTCGACTTCCTCACAGGTGCCGAGAACAGCGGCAAAGCCTGGTTCTCGACTTTCTATGTTACGCCCGATGGCAAGGAACAGCACGACGTTGTCATCAACAAGATTGATGACTCTAAGGAGGGCGGCGACTGGGAAACCGACATACAGGAGGCTATCAATATGATATGCTTTACTATGCGGGTGCATAGTAACCTTGTCGGTTCCGTGCCGGGCAAGGCGCAGTCCAACAACTCCGGCTCCGACAAGCGCGAGCTTTACACCATAGCCCAAGCCCTCCAAAAGCCGTATCACGACCTGCTCTTTACCGTGCATCGCATCATTATCCGATTCAACGGCTGGCAGGGCGTACACCCCGAAATCCCCTTTATCCAACTTACCACGCTTGACGAGCATACCGATGCAAAGCAAGTGAAACTCCCCAACGCAAACGACAATGGCAAAGCTGATAACGACTGACACGCAGTTGCGCTCACATCTTCCTAACATCATCGCCTCGGTCAAGGGCGAAACGCCCTTTATCGAAAGGCTCGCGCTCTTTCTCGACCTCGCCGAGGACTGGGTCAAAACGTCTTTCACTTCCGAAACCACCTTTAACACCATCTGCGGCTACACCGACTCGAACCCGCTTAAAGTCCTTACTGCGCGGCTCGTTGTCGCCGACGCTCTGCGCCGGGCGATTCCATCGCTCGACATCGTGCTTTCGCCTAATGGCTTTGCGGTGGTGAACACCTCAAACCTCGCTCCGGCATCGAAACCGCGTGTCGACAGACTCATAGGCTCGATGCTGAGCCATCGCGACGATTGCATCGCCGCTCTCTTGCCCGGACTCGTCGGGGCATCGTCATCGTCGAAAGACGCTCTGCTTGCAGAGAACTGGCTCACATCTTCACAGGCTGATTTCTTTGGCGCGACACTTTTCCCCGACCTCCGCATCGTCGATGCAGTCGGTGGAGCTACCGGCTCCAAGTGGGACCGTTATCTCGAACTGCGCCCGCAGGTCATAGACCTTGAGGCATCGCTGGCCGAAGAATGGTTTTCGCCGGAACTGATGTCAGCACTCCGCTCCGAAACCCTGCGCGGAGATCTGACAGAAAAGCGGAGCGATATTGTCAGGCAGGTAAAAGCGCAGGTCGTGGGCTACCTGCGGTCGGGGTCGTTCAACTCGCGGAGGCTCGCGGATATTGTTAACTTCATTCGGCTTAACGCTGAATCTTTCGAGGAATGGCATAAGTCGGAAACCGCGAAATTGTTTGCCCCTCCCGTATTCAGAAATGACCGAAAAGCCTCCGGCTACTTCTTTTAGCGGCAAGGGGCGTTACAGCCGTCGGTAGAGCTGCGTCGCAGGGGGCATCTGTCGGGCATATCGCATCGGAGTTACGGCACGAGGCACTGATTTTCCTTTGCAAAGTTAGAATATGCGTCAGCAGGTCAAGAGCAAGACGAGTCCGCACAGAAAAATCTTCCTCTTGCAGAGAGTATTTCCCGGCAGACCCTTGACTCTCTCCGCTTCCTATGCACATTCTTGGGTTTGCGCGTAAAATCAAAAGTGCCTCGGCACATAACTCTAAATCAATTCGATATGATACAATCCGACAAACGCCCCGTTCAGAGCGACTTCGCCAATCTCACCGACTACTCGCTGCAACGCCCCCAGGGCATGAAAAGATTCTATGTGTTCGTTCATTTCACAGACGATTCAACCTGCCTTTGGTCTAACATCTTCGCTCTCGACCGACGCACCGCCCATCTTCTCGTTATCGAGAAATTCAACGACTGCCTCGATTACATCGGCAGCATCAACGTTCACGAGTCGGAATATTGAACGACCCTCAGCCAACAGGGAGCCACGGAGAAATCCGTGGCTTTAGCTATTTTGATTTATATTCAGATTTTTAGTAACTTTGCATTATGTCAGAAAAATATCCGAATTGGAGTAGAGAAGATTGGCCATGGGCGAAAGGCTCATGGGGTTGCCATAATGTACCTCGACGTAACGAGACGGTATCATTATGGTATTCCGGTGGTTTCCCTATTCATAGTGCAGATTTTGTTTTCCCAAAATCGAAATATGAAGGGCTTACTATTTCGGAAATGGTTCGCCAACATCCCAAAGCATTAGAGTTACATATGTTGCACAGCAACATTTACATTTTTCCTCATGTCATAAAGCACTTAGATATAACACAACAACAACGCCGTCGTTTAATAAGAGTTGTTGAATCTTATCTTACGTTTGACGAAATAAATCCTTCCAATCCATATCTTCACTCTAAAACTTATGAGAGTAACTATGATGGCTTAAATATTGAACAAATTATAAAAGAGGACTCACAATATTTGCCTTATGTCATTAAACATGCAAAAGGCAGATTTATGATTGACCTTGATTATCTCAATGATTTAGTAGAAAAGTCTACTTCTCCAATAGTAACGTCTGTTTTACAGGAATGTCTTGAATACGTTGAGGAAATACTTGAAGAACAAAGATGTGCAGAGGAAGCCTATGAAAGCGAAATTGCCTATCTTCGAGAACAAGAAGAATTAAGATATTGGCAAAATGAAGGTTATAGAGAAGCATTTGATGGCGACCCTGGGGCAGAATGGAATATTGATTAAGATTGTCTTTTCCCCATAGAGTGCTTTACCGTACTTTCGCAGTACGATAAAGCACTTTTTATATGCAGACAATCTCGATTAACTTCATCGTACCGCACGGCTGGTACGAGCTTTCGGATAAACAGCTTCGCTATGTTTACCAACTTCTCGCCGATAACTTCGCAACCGACGAGATTAAGACCCTTTGCTTGCTCCAGTGGACCGGCACAAAGGTTATCGGTCGGCAAGACAGCGGGGCTTATCTTCTCAAAAAAGGAAAAATCCTTTTTGAGGTTACGTCCTTGACCCTCGCCGAGCTGCTGCCGCATCTCGACTGGCTCGGCTCAATCCCGACGGTGCCCGTAAGGCTCTCAAAAATCAACCGCCAACACGCACTCCCGGCTGACTTCTCCGAAGTGCCGTTTGAGACTTTCATCATCTGCGATAACCTTTATCAAGGCTATCTTCAGACGCAGAACGAAGACCTGCTCGACCAACTCGGCGCGACGCTCTACGGCAAGTCTATGGCTTTCAAGCCATACGAACGCATCAGCATCTTCTACTGGTTCGCCGCGCTCAAAGATACCTTCTCGCGCAAATTCTCGGATTTCTTTCAGCCAATCAGCGCCGCCACCGGCGGCAACCTGCTCGGCTCTGCCGCGCCCTCGGTCGAGGACGCTATGAACGCTCAGATCCGTGCGCTCACAAAGGGCGACATCACAAAAGAGAAAGAAGTCCTCGCGCTTGATACGCACCGCGCCCTCACGGAGCTTAACGCACAGGCGCGTGAGTATAAGGAGCTGAACGCCAAAACGCAATCCAAATGACAGCGCAGCTCAACGGAAGATGGAACGCGGCGGCTTTCTTTGAAAACCTTACCGCAACCAACCGCCTCGC